>NZ_JCAMRX010000027.1:0-54090 GCF_059821285.1 Spirulina sp. LEGE 11439 | reverse complement strand
GGAACTTTATTTCTTGTTGCTTTAAGCATCAGTTAAGTTTTTAATTTCTCGCAGCATATATTTACCAAAAGCAACACAATCGGAGATATTCAAATGTATACCACCACCAACGAAAACGGCATTCTCAACAACTACTCCAACGAACCGGAAATGTACTATGCCGAGTACCCCAGTCCCGAACAGCAACAACGCTACTCTCTCTTAGGCGGCATCGCCTTTCTCTTCGTCGGAACTTTATTTCTTGTTGCTTTAAGCATCAGTTAAGTTTTTAATTTCTCGCAGCGCAATTTCCAAGGGCATTTCTGCCCTTTTTTTATTGAAAGTGCGATCGCAGTCGTAGGTTATACCAAATTCTTTAAACACTAACCACAGATCGCAAGATTCAAAATCAATAATTTTAAAGAGAAATGATCTGACCCAAAACAGAGAGTTGCTTTTTGTATTAGGAGTAGTAAAGTTCGCGATCGCCGTAGCGATCGCGAGTCATCCCCGTCTAATCAAATCCAGTCATTAATTCTCCTCAGCTTCAACATCAACCGCCTTTTGTTCGATCGCGGCGGCTGTTTTCTGCCGATCTAACTTAAAGTAGAGAACCCCCAAAGGCGGCAAACACAAATCTAGAGAATAAGGCTTATCGTGGAACGACCATTCCTCCGCCCATTTACCGCCTAAATTCCCCATATTGCTGCCGCCATACTTCCCAGCATCACTGTTAAACAACTCCGTATAATATCCTTCCTCATAAACGCCAATACGATAATGGCTGTGAGGTTGCGGAGTAAAGTTGCAAACGCAGATGAGATAATCTTCGGGATCGCGACTGCGACGGATGAAGGAAACAACGCTATGACGACTATCGCTGCAATCGATCCATTCAAAACCCTCTTCCTCGTAATCCTTCTGATACAAAGCTGGCTGGCTCTTGTACATGGCATTGGCATCACAGAAAAACCGTTTGAGTTTTTGGTGAGGCTCGTGTTGCAACAGATGCCAATCCAGATCCCCCCAAATATCCCACTCATCCCACTGACCGAACTCCATGCTCATAAACATAGTTTTCTTACCGGGGTGAGCGAACATATAAGAAAATAGAGCGCGGACGTTGGCAAACTTTTGCCACTCATCCCCCGGCATCTTGCCGAGAGTGCTGCTCTTACAATGAACGACCTCATCGTGAGACAGCGCCAACATATAGTTCTCGCTGTGGTTGTACCACATACTGAAAGTGATATTGTTCTGATGGAATTGGCGGAACCACGGATCCATGTTGAAATAATCCAACATATCGTGCATCCAACCCATATTCCATTTCAGGTTGAAACCCAACCCTCCCACATAAGTCGGCCAAGACACCATCGGCCAGTCCGTGGACTCTTCTGCAATGGAGAGAATACCGGGATAGTAGCTGTAGAGAACGCTGTTCACCTGACAGATAAAATCTCGCGCTTCGAGGTGTTCGTGACCGCCGTATTTATTCGCCGTCCATTCGCCATCCTTCCGGAAATAGTTGCGATAGAGCATTGAGGCGACTGCATCCACTCGAATTCCGTCGATATGGTATTTATCGAACCAGAATAGGGCATTGGAAACGAGGAAATTGCGAACTTCATTACGTCCATAATTAAAAACGAGAGTTCCCCATTCCTTATGTTCCCCAATACGGGGATCTTCGTATTCGTAGAGGTGGGTGCCATCAAAACGAGCGAGGCCGTGACCGTCTTTGGGGAAGTGACCGGGAACCCAGTCCACCAAGACTCCAATGCCATTTTTATGACACTCATCGACAAAATACATGAAATCTTCTGGGGAACCATAACGAGAAGTGGGTGCAAAATATCCCGTTACTTGATAGCCCCAAGAGCCATCAAAAGGATGTTCGGCAACAGGAAGCAGTTCAATGTGAGTGTAGCCCAACTCTTTCACGTAAGGAATGAGACGTTGGGATAGCTCGTAATAGGTCAGGTATCGCGCTCCTTCCTTCTGTTCGTTTGCTTGAATGGAAGGACCTTCTCCCTCGAGATAGCGAGCGGGATGTTTCATGGCTTCGTGCATCCAAGATCCCAAATGAACTTCATAGACCGAAATGGGTTCGTTTAGAGTATCGGCATTGCGGCGCTTTTCCATCCAGTCTGCATCGTTCCACTGATAACGATCTAAGTCAGCCACTATCGAAGCGGTTTTGGGTCTGACTTCTTGCCAAAAACCATAGGGATCGCTCTTTTCGTAGATATGTCCGTCCCAGTTTTTGATTTCGTATTTGTAATGGTCGCCGGCTTTTAAGCCCGGAATAAAGATATCCCACGTCCCGCCATCGAGTTTCCGCATCTGATGATAGCGACCGTCCCACTTGTTAAAGTCTCCTAACACGGAAACGTTACGACTATTGGGAGCCCAAACCGAAAAATAAACGCCTTTGATGCCATTTTGTTCCATGGGATGTGCTCCCATCTTTTCGTAAACGCGGTGATGGTTGCCTTCGCCAAAGAGGTGCAAGTCCAAACCGGTCAGAACTGGAGATTTAAAGGCGTAGGGGTCGTGAATGACGCGCTCGTGTCCTCCTTCGTGAATGCGGAGTTGATAATGAGATAGTTCTTCGGTGTCGATTTTGCACTCGAAAAAATTGGGGTGATGAACTGCCTGCATGAGATATTCTTGGCGCTCGTCGGGGCAAATCACCCAAGCTTTTTCTGCGTTGGGGAGATAGGCGCGGACAACCCAACTTTGCACTTTCCCGTTTTGTTCGAGGGGATGGGGTCCGAGGACTTCAAAGGGGTCTTGATGCTGATTCCAAACGATTTTGTTAACTTGTTCTGGGGCAATCATGTTGGCTTCTATAATAAGGGCTGTTTATCTCAAAGGAGTCGGGTTGGTCGAGAACGCCTTTTGTTTCGATGTTTATTAATATATTGTAATATTTCGACAATTTGCGAAAATTCTCGAATTTTGACTGGATAAAGAGAAATCGGTGCGATCGCATCTCTATTTTCTGCAAGGGTAAAATTTAAGGGAAAGGGGAGTGCGATCGCGCCTTCTTCAGGAGAAAGCTGTATTTTTCCTCTGTGAGTTCAACTCCCGAACGGTTGCTTCGATGCTAGTCTTTAAAAGGGTGTTTATCGTCTATTAGCCGCCCATTATTCAGTTATCGTTCTGGGGAAATGCGGTGATCGTCATAACCTTGTTGCATCCTAGTAAATCTGCCCCGGTTCAAAGTTGGGTGTTTGAGTCCGAGACAGACATTACCCTCGGGCGCGGAAGCAAAAATGATGTTGTTTTGTATAGTGCCGTGGTCTCTCGTCGCCACGCGAAGTTACAACAGATTGACGCGATCGCGGAACGGGATCTCGCTGCCGACAATTCCCATTGGGAAATCGTTAATTTTGGCGCGAATGGCACTTATGTTGATGGAAATGTACTGACAAAAGAAAGGGAAACGATTCCCGTCTATGATGGTACGATCGTGCGCCTTGGAGAAACCGGTCCGAGAATTCGCATTCGTCTCGGTGCAGTCGATCCCAGTACCCTCGGTAAAGTTGTCAGACGGCGGCCTATCTCTACACATTCCGAACCTTCCCCAGAACAAAAAGCGCGCAGTACATTTTTAAGAGCAAAGTCCGAATCTAAACCCCCTGATTCAACAACGAATGTTGAGTAAGCGCTTGAGAGTAACTTACTTTGTAAAGGTTGTTTATTAAAAAAATAAAAAGAAAGGTAGTGAAGCTATCAAGAGAGGTAATGATTTACAGTTAGATACTGTAAATTTGTTTCTACTTGAGTTACTTTATGAGTCACACTTCTTTATCTGAAGTCGATCCAGATGTTTTTGCTCTGGTCAATCGGGAAAACGAACGCCAAAGAAATAGTCTTGAGTTAACTGCGGCTGCGAACTTTGTCAGTCAGGCTATTTTGGAAGCAACGGGATCGATTTTCACGAATAAGGTAGCAGAAGGATATCCCGGTCGTCGCTATTTTAGCGGTTGCGAGAATATTGATAAATTAGAAAACTTAGCGATCGCCCGGGCCAAGGAATTATTTGGGGCGGCTCACGCTAATCTCGAACCCTATACGGGGTCGCAAGCGAATCAAGCGGTTTATCTTGCCGTTCTCAAACCGGGCGATCGCATCCTCGGAATGTCTCTCGGTCATGGAGGACATCTCAGCCACGGGGCAAAATTCACCATGACAGGAAAGCAATATGACTGTCATTTTTACCAAGTCGATCCCGAAACAGAACGTCTTGACTACGATCGCATTCTCACTCAAGCCCAAGAAATTCAGCCTCAACTCATCATCGCCGGGGCGAGTTCCTATCCTCGCAAGATTGATTTCCAACGCTTTCGGGAAATTGCAGATGAGGTAGGTGCGTTGTTGTTAGCGGATATTGCTCATATTGTCGGCTTAGTGGCCACCGGATTGCATCCTTCTCCCCTTCCTTATGCTCACTTTGTCACCACCAGTACCCAGAAAACCTTACGCGGCCCCCGTAGCGGCATGATTCTGCTGGGGGAACACTCCGCCGCAAAATTTGCTCGCAAGATCGATAGTGCAGTCTTTCCGGGGATGCAAGGAGCCGTTCACGTTCATGCGATCGCCGCTAAAGCCGTGATGCTCAAAGAAGCCATGTCCCCAGAGTTTACCCTCTATCAACGTCAAACTCTAGAGAATTGTCAAATCTTAGCAGAAAATCTCACAGCACAAGGATTTCGCCTTGTTTCGGGAGGGACAGATAACCATCTCATGCTCATCGATCTAAGTCCTCAAGGGATTACCGGGAAAGAAGCCGAAGAGCGCCTTGCTCATGTGGGTATTACCGTCAACAAAAATTTACTACCCTACGATACTCAAAAACCGACAGTCTGTAGCGGCATTCGGGTAGGGACTGCCGCACTAACAACCCGAGGTTTTACAGGTCAAGAAATATTGAGCATTGCCGATCTTTTCGCTAAAGTATTGCAAAACGAACCGACCCTTAGCACGATCGCAGAGGTTCGCGAAGAAGTTGCTCGCTTGTGTCGCCTTCATCCTCACATCGATTCAATTTATCCAGAAGATGAAGCAAGATTCACCCTTGAATCGTAGTACCAACTTCACAGTTAATTCTTTTTCTTAATAACCAACGATCCGTACATTTTGAATATTAAGGTACAAGTATTTCCATGACCGCAACAGCCAATCCCGATCGCGCCACAGAACGCGCCAGAGTCCATTATAACAGCGAAAATGCTCGTTATCTCTATGAAATTGCCATTGGCAGCGATACCTTAAATTTGGGGTCTTATGAGGACGATCCCGATCGCCCGATCGCCGATGCCATGGCAAAAACCACAGAATGGATGGCAACGCAAGTCCAGCATCTCAACGCCGATTTTCGCGCTCTTGACCTCGGCTCGGGTTACGGACCGGCAGCCCGGCATTTAGCCAAAAAATATGGCTGTCACGTCACTTGTCTCAATATTAGTGAAGAGCAAAATCAGGAAAATGAGCGGCGCAATCGCGAACAGAATTTAGACAGTCTCATCGAAATTATCCCGGGCAACTTTAAAGCAATTCCTTGTGAGGATGCTCGTTTTGACCTCGTTTGGTCTCAAGATGCTCTCTTCCACACCGACGGGCAAGATCGAGTCATGGAAGAAGCCTATCGAGTCCTCAAACCGGGCGGACAACTCCTCTTTATGGATATTCTCCAAGCAGATGATTGTCCCGATGGCGCATTGCAAGATTCTTTGGGACGAGTCAACATTCATCACCAACGGATCGGATCGTTCCAATCCTATCAGACGAAAGCAGAAAGTTTGGGTTTTGAAACGCTAAATATTATCGATAAATCCGAGCAGTTATGTCTTCATTACACCAAATTGAGAGACTCTGTAGTGACTCATTATGAGGAACTCAGTCAAAAATGCACGGCCGAGTTTTTAGAAGGTACGAAAAAGGGCTTGTATCAATGGGTAGAATCGGCGGAAAAAGGTCTGTTTAAATGGGGATTATTCCATTTTCGCCGTCCTTAAGATTGTAAAAAGCCGATTGCATTGTTTCGAGGAATAAACATTAAGTATGAATGCTGAAAAAATTGTTCAAATTCATGACGATCTTAAATATCAATATAATAACGATATTGCGGACATCTTTGAAGACTACCTACAGACAGATTATCGAAGAGCAGCAGTAGATTTGTTTGTGGCAGCTATTGGTAATGTGAAAGATCAACGTATTCTCGAGATATCTTGCGGAACTGGACCCATCGCACGAAGACTCAAACAGATTTGTCCATCGGCGAAAGTAGTTGGCAGCGATATTAGCAGTGGGATGATTGCTAAGGCAAAAGAAATTGAAAGGGCGGCCTCCTTGGGAATTCAATATGTTCTCAAGGATGCAATAACTCAAGGATGCGTCGATGGCGGCAACTTCGATGTTATAGTTGCCCATTGCTTATTCTGCTATGCCAAAGACAAGACAGAACTGAAAAGTATGGCACAAAACGCTTATGATAACCTCTGCCTTGGAGGTCGTTTGGTTTTTGCGGTCAATAATGACTTATGGACTCGAACCAGTATAAAACGTCCCTACAGAGCGGGGGTTTCGATCTTTCAGACTCCAACGAGCGGTCGCGACCCGGCCGACACTCAAGAGAGCGAACAGTGCATCTGTCGGGTGGAACTGCCAGATGGACGGAGGGAAAGCTCTTGGCATTATCACTGGGAAGAGCAGACCTGCATGCAAATATTGGAAAGCGTCGGGTTTTCTCGAGTTGTCCGAGAACCTTTTACACTGGAACTTGTATCGACTTCTAAGCGGTTCGATCCCGGGTATACCTCCTTTGTGGATTTTCCCTTCTCGACGATTCTCCGTGCATGGCGACCAGAACATTGAAATCAAACTATTGCTTGAGTGCGGGGTAAATAATGAACAATCAAGAAATTGTTAAAATTCATCGCGATCGCGTCTTTTTCTCTTGGGTTCCCCAACAAAATGTCAAAAATCCGATTGTTATGGATCGGGCAGAAGGGGTGTATTTTTGGGACAAAGACGGCAAGCGCTACTTGGATTTTTCCAGTCAGTACGTCAATATGAACATTGGCCACGCTCACCCCAAAGTGGTTGCGGCCATTAAAGATCAAGCCGATCGCCTTGCCTTCGCTCATCCGGGGACAGCCACGGAAATTCGTGCAGCCACCGCCGCTAAATTAGCAGAAATTACCCCGGGAGATTTGAGCAAAGTCTTCTTTACCCTGAGCGGTGCCGAAGCGATCGATAATGCCATTAAAATCGCCAGAATGTATACGGGACGACAGAAAATTGTCACCCGCTATCGCAGCTATCACGGGGCGACCCTCGGGGCGGCCATTGCTGGGGGAGACCCGAGACGGTGGCCCCACGAACCGACCATTAGCGGCATCGTGCGAGTTCACGATCCCTACGCTTATCGCTGTCCCTTCGGTTACGCACCCGAAGGAAATCCCCAAGTTTATATCGATCATGTCATTCAAACCATTGAGTTTGAGGGGCCGGAAAATGTCGCCGCGATCCTGATGGAGACGATTACCGGATTCAACGGCGCAATTATTCCCCCCGATGGCTATTGGCAGGCTTTACGGGAGTATGCCGATCGCCACGGAATCTTACTCATTTGCGACGAAGTGATTGCAGGGTTTGGTCGCACGGGGAAAATGTTTGCGATCGAACATTATGGAGTCGTTCCCGATATTATGGCAATGGCAAAAGGCCTCACCTGTGGCTATGTTCCTATGGGTGCGGTCATGGTTCGTCAACCCATTGCCGATTACTTTGAAACCCATGCTTTTGCCTGTGGCTTAACCTTTAGCGGCAATCCTTTGGGTTGCGCGACGGCTTTAGCAACCATGCAGGTGTATGAGGAAGAGAATCTGGTCGAAAATAGCCGGATAATGGGCGATCGCATGGCGGAAAAAATGCAGGAGATGAAACGCAAACATCCCTCCGTTGGAGATGTTCGCAGCTTGGGACTTTATGGCGCGATCGAATGCGTCAAGAACCGAGAAACGCGAGAACCCTTGGCACCGTGGAACGCTAAACCCGAGGAAATGCAGGTGATGGGTAAAGTCGCCGCTCGTCTGCGAGAATTGGGGTTACATGGTCTCGTGCGCTGGAATCTCGTGTTTGTTTCTCCGCCACTGTGTATCAATGAGGAACAGCTTGAAGAAGGGTTTGCCATCATTGATGAGGCATTAAATATTACCGATGAAGCCTACGAAGGCTGATATTAATTAGCAGAGAGTTCTCATGAAAATTGGCTTTATTGGTTTAGGAAATATGGGGAGTGGCATGGTTGCCAATTTACTCCAGAATGGGTTTGTTGTTGCCGTACACGACATCCAACCCGAAAAAGCAGAAACCTTAATTGCAGCCGGAGCAATTTGGCGCAACTCTCTCCCAGAGGTTGTCAAGGATGTAGATGTTGTCATGACCAGTCTTCCCGGACCGAAACAGTTAGACGCTGTGATGTTGGGGGATGCAGGGGTTATCGCTCATGCTCGTCCCGGTACAATTTGGCTCGATACGGGAACGAATTCCGTTGACATTATGGACAGGATTTCCGCCTTGGCTGAAAAACAGGAAATTTCTGCCATTGCTGCTCCGGTTTCTGGGGGAGCAACAGGCGCTCAAAATGGTACGCTTTCGATGTTTGTCGGGGGAGATGCGGAAATTTTTGTCCAAATTGAGGGGATATTGCAAGCGATCGGCTCGCAAATTTATTATGTTGGCTCTCTTTCCCAAGCGATTTTGGCGAAGTTGTTGATTAATTATCTTTGTTTTATCAATACTAAGGCTCTCGGAGAGGTCTTATCTTTGGGAAGCGAAGCGGGTATCGATGCCAAACAACTCACGGGTATGATTCAAGCGGGTTCGGGGAGTAGCTGGGTTGCAGAAAAGTTGCTGCCTTCGATTTTAGAGGGGAATCCCGGCCCGGCATTTACGTTGAATTTGGCTCATAAAGATGCCTGTTTGATTGATGAACTCAATACGACTTTTAAGACTCCCCTCGAATTCTCCGAGAGACTGTGTGAATTGTTGCAACAGGCTTGCGAGACTTATGGGGGAGAGCAAAGTTTTACGCAGATGATGAATTTGTAGCAGAAAGAAACAATGAATGAGAGTAACTCGGCGATCGCACTTTCTCAAAGAGAGAAAATTGCTCGAGTCCAAAGCGATCGGGAAAAACTATTGGTCTATTGGAGTGATGGTCATTGCAGTACCTTTCACTATCTTTGGCTGCGAGATAACTGTTACTGCCCTGCTTGTGGCGATCCCAGACGAGGGGAAAAGTACATTCGCCTCGTTGATATTCCGGTGGATATCGAACCGCGATCGGTTGATTGGCATCAGGGTAATGTCCTAGAAATTCACTGGAAACCCAATAATCATAAAAGTGTTTACGATGCTGGTTGGTTGCGTCAGCACTGCTATTCTGCACAGGAAAGAGTACATCGCCAACACCGGCACATTCTTTGGGATCGAGATATTTCAGCCAATCTACCGCAGGTTACTGGCAAAGAGGTTCAGAATGGGGACGGGGGGATGCTGCAATTACTCAAACATCTGAGAGATTATGGTATTTGTTTTGTGCGTAATTTGTCCCCCGATCCGGGTCAATTAGAATCCTTTGCTCAGTTATTTGGTCCCCTGTTGGAGACGAATTATGGGCGTATTTTTGAGATTATTGCCGATCTAAAAGAGAGTCAAAAAAGTGTTGCGAATTCGAGTAGAGATTTGCTTCCGCACACGGATGATGCTTATCAAGATGCCCCCCCGGGAATTATTTTTTTCCATTGTCTGATGGCAAGAGAGGAGGGTGGCGGTCAGTCTATTTTTGTGGATGGTTTTCGTATCGCTGAGGAACTACGTCTGCAAGATGCGGCGGCATTTGAGCTACTCTGTCGGTATGAGGTTTCTTTCCGCAAATATTACCGCGATCGCATCGATATGCGATCGCGTTATCCGATTTTCAGTCTCGATAGTTGCGGTCATTTACAATCAGTTCGCATTAATAATCTCTTTGCGGCTCCTTTGGATTTACCCGAGGCAGCGATCGCGCCGTTTTATGCAGCTTACCGAAAACTAATGCAGCTTTATACCGATACGAGGTTTGGGTTGCAATATAGCCTGCAACCCGGGGATCTCGTCATGTTTGATAATTCTCGCATTCTCCACGGACGCAGTGCGATCGCCAAGCAAAACCAATATCGCCATCTGCGCTACTGTTCTGTAGATCGCGACTATTTTCGGAGTTTGTATCGGCTGCTCGAGCAAAAACTCAGCGATCGGGAATAGGTTTTAAATCAGGAATTGCTTGACGGAGTTTGGTAAAAGACCAAGCCCCCTCACGCAAAAGTTGAGCCGGCGATCCCGTAAAATCAACGAGAGTAGAAGGCTGTTGTTCGGGATTGGGTCCCCCATCCAAAACCAGTGGTACTCGTTCTCCCAATTGTGCGGCAACTTCTGAAGCCGTGTCTTGAGTTTTCATTCCTGATACATTAGCACTGGTCACGGCGAGGGGATGACCGACTCGACGGACTAATTCTAAACAGAGTGGATGATTGGGAATTCTCACCGCAACGGTATCTTTACCGGATGTGACAAACAAAGGAACAATTTCCGTTTTTGGGAAAATTCCCGACATGGCTCCCGGCCAAATTTTGCGGAGGGATTCTAGGTTTTTTTCGGGGATTTCGCGGGTGACTTGTTGCAGTTGTGCAAAAGTGGCAACATAAATAATGAGGGGTTTATCGCGCGATCGCGATTTGACCTCAAAAATCTTTTTAATCCCTGATTCCTTCGCAATACTGGCTCCAATTCCATAAATTGTATCGGTGGGAAAGACAACAACATCCCCTTGTTTTAGCAAAGTAACGGCTTGGTCGATCGCGATTTCACTCTCTATTGATAAAATTTGCGTCATAATTCTTTTTTCGATCTCAATTGTTAGAATCGTCTCGATTATTTTATCCGATATAAACTCGAAATAAAAATGATTTAATTTTCCTCTAAACTTTGCTCTTCTTTGATTTTTACTTCACTCTGACTCAGTGTTGCCAAGTATACGCCAAGCAAAATCAAAATGAATGCCAAGATATTAAATAAACTTAATGTTTCTGATAAGATTTCCCAAGCTAGAAATGCTGTCAGTGCGGGATGGAGAAGTAAAATCGTGGCGACTAATCCTGAAGATAATTTTTGTAGACTATATGTTAATAAAAATTTAGCAAAAATTTCAATTGTTCCCATGACCATCACAATGAGCCAGACTCCTCCAGAGTGAGGAAACAAGTCATCACCCATAATTATTAAAATCGGGAATAAGAGAATAGTTTTTAACGGGAAAGTCCATGTTGTGATAGTGTTGATGCTTAATTGAGTTTCTAGTTTTTCTAAAACTAATATATAGCCTCCCCACAACAGAGCAGAAATTAAGGCTAATCCATCGCCTTGTAATTGGTCGAGAGAAATAGAGAAATCATGGGCAGTGAGGGCAATCGAGCCACAAATTGCGATCGCCATTCCAAGCAGAAATTGGCGATCGAACTTCTGACCCAAGAATATCGCTCCAACTAAGGTAATAAACAAGGGAGTTAAACTGTGTAAAACTTCCGAGTTAGCCGCACTGGTTTGCGTTAATGACCAAGCATAAAGGAGTTGTTGACTGACAGAAAAGACTCCAAGCAGGAGCAAAAGTAATAATACATTTCGCTTCCGAGGAAAATTAAGAGCAAGAGAATGTCCAGACCCTTTCTTTTTGAGATTCCAGATTCCATTTCCAGAGAGCAACATTGTCCCTGCGATCCAAGAACGATTGAATACTATAGTATTGGCATCAATTTCATGTTCGCCAATTTTAATTAAAATCGGCACGCAAGCAAAGATAATTAAGACTGGAAATAAAGCGGCTAAGGCTATTACCATTTGCTTTCTGAGCATTAATGGCGATGTTAATTCTAATTGTTCGGTCACAGTGACATTCAGTGAAGACGATTGTTAAAAACGGCCAAGTAATGATAGTCAAGTAATGATAGCCAAGTAGGGATTAAAGCGCGATCGTTTCATCGTCGTTTCCGCCATCCAGTAACTCATCAAGCATTGATAAGTCCGCGACGGGGGCTTCTGGTTCTTGGACGGTGTCATCATTACTATTAGCTGTGGGAGGATAATCCCCAGCAATCACCGTATCATCTTCACTACCAATATTCATGAGAGAATTTTCTGGGGCCGCAAGGGTATCATCTTCATTACCAACATAGGCAACTTTGGATTGAGGCTCGGCAAGGGTCGGAGCATTAGGACTCATGGCAATATCCGCCGCCCTCGGTTCATTCCATTCGCTCGGGAGGAGGGGCTGGCCTTCAGCAATTTCGATCTGAACTTGGGCTTCGGAGTCGGGATAGCCCATTTCATGAGCCAAGAGTTCGGATGTTAGGGTTTGGCTATAATCGTGAAATTCCTGTCGAGAAAAGAAAGCGTTATTTTCTTTAGCTTGACGAACTTGTACGTCGTCTAATTCGACTCCCGATAAACAGGCTTTATGCAGGTTTGTTCCTTCTAAATTTGCACCTTTCAAATTGGCACCAGTGAGATCGGCCTCTTCTAAATTAACTTGACTTAAGTTACAGTGGGCAAGATTGGCATCGGCGAGGGTGGCTCGATGGAGATTTGCTCCCGAGAGATTGGCTCGGGTCAGGTTGGCACGACTGAGATCCGCTAGAGTGAGATCGGCTTCTGATAAATTTACTTCACATAATACTGCACCGCTTAAATAGGCTCCAATGAGTTGCCCTTCTTGTAAATTGCTCCGCGTCCAAAAGTAATTGGGAGATAAAGCCTCAATGCGAACGATCGCACGCCAAAGGCGATCGGCTTCAAAGGTTTCGGGATAGTCGGGTTTGCCGCAAGGATAAAAAGGCAGGTTTATACGACGGGCGATCGCACTCAAGAGCAGAAAAACATTGAGTCCGACCGCCGCATCGATTTGATTGACGTTGAGGGGGTTCGCTAAGGTTTGCAGGCGCTCTCGGGTTTGTTGAGGGAGTCCTTCATCCAACCAACGCCCTTGACAAAAAGATTGATAAAACAAATACAGGCGATCGAAGAGAAGTGCGAAATAATAGTCTCGTTGCTGCTTTTTGCGATCGCGAAACAAACATTCTACGATGAGGGTTTCAATCGATCGTGATAAAACCCCATAGCCCAACCAAGTATAAAGATGCTCGGCGATCGCTCTCGGAGAGTCTAAGAGTGCTGTTTCTTCGCCATAGCGATCGCGTTGTTTTTGGGTCAGTACGCGCAACAGTTTGGCCAGTGCCGAAGCCATCAAATAATCCCCCAAACTGTCATGGGAAAAAGTAATGGCAGAGAGGGATTTATTAAAAGCAAAAAATAAAGGATGAAGGCTTGAAGCGGGAGAATAAAAATCGATGACTTGTTCTTCATTTTCTGTCTCGAGGGTCGAGAGCGCGCGGTTGCCCGTTTGTAGGAGTGCGAGAGCCAACTCTTCTAAAGGATGAAGATGGGTTAACGGATGAACGATAAAAGATAAATGTTTATTTTTGTCATCTTTCCTTCTCCTCTCTCCCATTGATAACTGCTCATTGCTCATTGATAATTGAAACAGTTCTTCGTACATTTCAAAGCGAGCGCGAGCAGGCTTTTTCTCGAAGAGTTCTGGGGATAATTTGCCATCCCGATGCAATAAACCCAGTAAGAATAAAGTTAAGGGAAGATGGGCGAGTTTGGCATTTTCTAAAACTTCCTGTCGTCGGTGAAACAGTCCTTTTTCTTTCAAACAGCGAAAATAGCGGTAGGAAATTCCTTGGGATTGTAATTTCGACCATTGCTTGAACCATTGTTTGAGGGCTTCGCGCTCGAAAGGTGCAAGGCGAATGCGCTGCAAGTGACTGTGCAACGGGAAAAGATTGCCCAAGCGATCGCTGCGAATGGTGGCATCTAAGACCGTTGAGGAGGTCGCGAGGACAATTTTATGGCGAATGGGTTCTTTACCGTGTAAAACTCGCAAATGAAAGGTGAGAAGTTGTTCGAGAAAAGCGCGAACTTGCCAGATGCGCCGAGGCGATCGCGGCAATTTATCCAATCCATCTAAAATCAACAGACAGGGAGGGGCATCGGGGGAGAGCCAGCCGTCCCATTGTTGAAAGCGTCCGAGGGGGAAGGCACTATCAAGGGTTTCCCAGAGGGTTTGCCCCAAACGGGCGGACTGTAAGGGGATAATAATGGGCAGCCAATTGGGATAGACTTCTCGTGCTAGTCGTGCCGCCCACATCCGACAAAAACTGGTTTTGCCGCTTCCGGTTTCTCCTTCAATCACGGCGATAGTTTCGCGATCGCTCAGTTGAGTATCGGCCCAAGTTTCTAGATCGAGGGTCGTTTCTTCTTGGGAAGCAACACCTTCTCGGACGACAATTCCTTGCAGGGGAATATAAATATCGGGGAGAGAAAATAATTCTCCCAATAAGGGTTCGTTTAAAGTTGTCGAGAGTTGCGCCCGATAATATTCTCGTTGGGGATTGAGCTTCTCGAGTTTTTCGCTCGTTTTTGCTGAATTTCCGCGCCCATTTTGCTCGTGGGGAACATTGCGAGGGCGGCCTAACCCAACAAAAGTATGAAGGGGAGACAAGGCGGCTGCATTTTCCGCGACGACGGTGAGGAGATGTCCGGGTAAGCTGCGGGTTAAGCGATGCACGAGGAAAGAAACCTCGCGATCGCTCGCCCCATTAGCTAATAACCACGCCCCGCAAACTCGATTCATTTGTTTGACTAAAAATGACTCTGCCAAGGTGGAAAGGGCCTGCTCTGCCTGAGATTCGCTCAGTTTTCCGGGGCGGAGAGTCTTCAGCAATCCTTGCAGGGCGGGATCGCTTAACGGTGCGTCGATCTCTTCCCCCAGAGAGACTTTAGCGCGACACAACCAAGCGCGGTTGGTACGAGATTCTTGCTCGAGCAGGACTTCGAGGGCATTGAGATAAGCCACTTGAAACGCCAACCACGTCCCTTCCGATCGCTTGAGGGGCTTTTTCTGTTGTAATAATTGCAGTAATTCTACGGTCAGGCGGGCGAGGGGGCGTGCTGTTGCCAAACTTCCCACTAAAGGGAGTTCTAAAACATCCGCCAGAGAACAAAGGGAAAAGGGAGTCAAGCTCTTGACTTCCATATCTCGGGCGATCCGAAATGCCACTGCAGAAACGCTGACTCCCGATAACAGGAGTTGTTTGAGGGGGATTTGGCGATCGCTTAGCCACTGTCGGAGGCTCAGACTCATGGGGGATTGACGGATGAAGGATGACGGATGCAAGAGAAAGGATGAATTTCTTCTCTCTTCCTATCTTATCTGACTAATAACTAATAACTGACTATTATTTTTTTAATTAATCTCTTCGAGCAGAATTGTTTGGAGTCAGTTGAGTTCATTAGAAGTCATAAAATAACGATTGTCAAATCCCCTTTCCTTTGGAGAGAGGAGAGAATAGCCCGCAACAGATACCCGAGGAAAGTCCTCATAGCGATGAATCGCGGGACTTGGGGAAATCCCAAGAGCGATCGCGAGCCTCATACCGTGTTTGCCGATCTTCTAAGTCTTGTTTTCTGCTGAATTTTTCTCTTTTTTTTGTGCAGAAAGTGAGGATGATTCAAGGGAAATGAAAGATTAGAACGTTTAGCAATGATGCGATTCTCTTCCGGAGATGCTACGCGAATAAGAATCAATCTTCGCTTTCCTTCTCTGAATTTTTCTAATCAAAAACAACCGTCCGATTACCATAAACTAAAACTCGATGCTGAAGATGCAAGCGGATTGCCTTAGCCAGTACAATCCTTTCTAAATCTTTTCCTTCTCGGATGAGATCTTTGACTTCATCTCGGTGTGATACTCTCACGACATTTTGTTCGATAATGGGTCCAGCATCTAAATTTTCGGTGACATAATGAGCCGTTGCACCAATAATTTTAACGCCTCTTGCATAAGCTTTATGATAAGGCTTTGCACCAATAAAAGCGGGTAAAAAGGAATGATGAATATTAATAATTTGCGGGAATTTCTGCATGAAATTTGGACTTAAAACCTGCATATACTTAGCTAAGATTGCCAGATCGATCTGGTATTCTGCAAGAATTTCTAATTGCTTGGCTTCTTGTTCGATTTTGTTTTCTTTGGTTATGGGAATATAGTAAAAATCAATACCAAATTGTTCGGCAATTGGGCGTAGTTTTTCATGATTACTAATAATCACTGAAATTTGTGCTGTAAATTCTTTTGCTTTTTGACGCAGGATCAGATCGTATAAACAATGATCTTGGCGACTCGCGAAAATCGCTAAACGAGGAACAATATCGGAAAAATGAAGTTCCCAATTCCCTTCTAAGGGTTGAGCGATCGCATTAAATGCAGTACCAATTAATTCTCGAGGTAAATTAAATCCTTCCAGTTGCCATTCAATACGGGATAAAAATAAGCCTGTGGTAAAATCAGTATGGTGATCTGCATGAACAATATTTCCCCCATTCGCATAAATAAAGTTGGCAATTTTAGCAACTAATCCTTGTCGATCGGGCAAAGAAATGAGTAAGGTCGCTGTTGCAGGGTCGGTCATTGCTTTAAGTTTAAGTCAATTCTAGATAACAAAATGCTTGGGACTGCACGCGCTTTATAAAACTTAGATTATCCTAGCAATTTCTGAAGCAGGGATTCGCATTCAATGGCGATCGCATTTCCCGAAATTCATTTTTAAGATAAAATTAGGCGAGCAACTTCAAGTCTTTGCAATAATGATCGAACATATTGTCCTGTTTCAATGGCAGGAAAATGCCTCTCCTGAAGCCATTACTGCCGCGATCGCGGGTTTGCAAGCCCTCAAAGGCAAAATTCCTGTGATTGTCGATCTTTCCTGCGGGGAAAACTTCTGCGATCGCGCTCGAGGCTATACTCATGGTTTAACGATCAGATTTCGCGATCGCGCCAGTTTAGAAGTCTATCAACCCCATCCCCTCCATCAAGATGTCGTCAACAAGTTAATTAAACCCATTGTTGCCGAAGTTTTGGCAGTCGATTACGAGTTTTAATGGGTTTACAACTCATAAGGATTATCATCGCTTAAAAAGGCAAGTAGTGTCATTGTTTCTGGCTGTTCTTGCAGCCATGACCGAATGCGTTGTGCTTCCTCATAAGTTTCTTTACCAAATTTATTAACATACATTGAATCCAACATTTCTCGAACTTCTTCATCACGAATTTTCTTTTGCCATGATTTCGTAAATATATAATGAACTTCATCGTGTAAATTGCGCTCTTTCAACGCATCCCACTCATTCTTATCAAACCAAACTCCATTGCAACTACTACAATGATCCAAAAAGAAATCAACCCCGTGACCGACTTTATATTTAATTAAAATTCGCTGGCATTGCGGACATAATTTTGCTTTAGTATTGTCCTTAATATCGAAAGACACTTCCGGCTCTTTTTGCGGAAGAGTATCGCCATGTTTATCTAACCATTGTTGATAGTCTTCTGAAGAAATCCAATTGCCTTCACATTGAGGACAATTCTTAGCGAGGAGATATTCTTCTAAATTAACGGATTGTAACGCTTGGGTTCTGCAAACTGGACATTTCATTTGGGTTTTCCTCAAAATAGGTCATATTGCTCAAACAGGACTTTGGGATTGTTGTTTCTGCCTTCTAGTATAAAAGAAGAAGAGGGCAAAAGAATCTTCTGAATTTTTGCCAAGTATTGATATGCTGTACGATGAAACAATCGCTCGAGAGGGATAAGCATTCGTGCTAGTTAATCTATCATTTCTCTTTTCCAAACCAACGGGAATCACAAACTATGCTCGCAATCTTTACCCCCATTTAAAATCTCTCGAACCGATTCTTTTGAGTGCCGAAGAAATTTCGGGATACGATTGCTATCCCATTCCGGGGAGTTTGACTCCAGAATATGGGACTCGCGGCCACATTTTACGGTTGTTGTGGACGCAATTTCGCCTGCCGGCAATTTATCGCAAACTGCGATCGCGCCTCCTCTTTTCCCCCGTCCCTGAAGCCCCACTTTACAGTCGGTGTCGCTTCATTGTTATGGTACACGACCTCATCCCCCTGCGTTTCCCCAATCGGAAATCGCGCCTCAACTATTATCACCGTTATGCTCTACCTAAAGTTGTTTCTCAAGCTCGACATATTATTTGTAATTCCGTCGCCACTGCCAACGATCTAATTGATTTTTGCGATATTTCTGCGAACAAAATTACTCCGATTCCTCTCGCTTACGATCGCCAAAATTTTCGCCCTCTCGAACTTATTCCCCGGCGCGGCCGTCCTTATTTCCTTTACTTGGGACGACAAGACCCCTATAAAAATATAGAACGCCTCCTACAAGCCTTTGCTGCACTGCCCAACTGTAAAGATTACGAATTGTGGCTGGCAGGACCCACAGACGAGCGTTATACCCCCCTCTGGCAAGAATTAGCACGGGAATTAGACGTGCGCGAAGAAGTTAAATTTATGGAATACGTCCCCTACGAAAAACTGCCGATTTTGCTCAATGGCGCGATCGCCCTTGTTTTCCCGTCACTGTGGGAAGGTTTTGGTTTACCCTTGTTAGAAGCAATGGCCTGCGGAACCGCCGTCATTACCTCCAATCTTTCTTCCCTTCCCGAAGTTACGGGAGAAGCAGCCCTCTTGGTCGATCCTTATGACATCGAAGAAATTGCGATCGCCATGAATACAATGGTTTCGGATCTTGCCCTCAGAGATAATTTAAGTGAATTAGGCTTACTGCGTGCCAGTGAATTTAGCTGGGCAAAAACAGGAGAAAGAACTGTCGAAGTTCTGCAACAATTCTTATAAGAGATGAGAAGAAAGGAAAACCTTGATAATTAGGAAGAATTCGTCAATAATTGATAACTGATAACTGATAACTGAAATAATGCTTCCACTACCCGATCGCCGTCCGAAAAAACTCTCTCTAGGCCCCCTAGAACAAGAAATTCTGCAAATTCTCTGGGATTTTAATTGTGCGACAGTCAAAGATATTCACGAGCGTATTTTAAGCGACCCCGATCGCGAATTAGCCTACACTTCTGTGACAACAGTTCTCTCGCGTTTGGAAAAGAAAGGTTGGGTCAAAAGCGAAAAGCGAGGCCGGGCATTTTATTGGACTCCGTTAGTTTCCTGTCAAGAAGCGAAAGTTTTGCATTCCCACGATCGCCTCAATAATTTTCTCGCCATCAGCAACCCCGATATTGTTGCCGCCTTTGCCGATAGTCTTGATGCTAGTAGCGTCGAACAAATCGAAGCGATCGCGTCTCGCTTGCGTGCAGTTCGTCAAAAGAGAGAGGAGAAAAAGTGATGCACTTATATTTGATTTTTATCGCTTTGAGTTGCGCCCTCGCCTTGCGTTTGAGTTGGCAAGGAAACTCGGAAACTTGGCGCAAGCGGTGGCATTCGGCATTATTCGCCTTTTTGTTACCTCCACTTTTATTATTAATGACTGCCGTGGCGATCATTTGTATGGGCGATGGTGGAGAAATGATCGGCATGGAAACGGGAAAATTGAGTTATTATCTCGCGATCGCTTATCTGGGTTTTGTTTTGTACTCCGGTTTACAAGGATTAAGAAACGCACAAAAGTCTCTCAAGGCCATTCATTCTTATCCAAAAATTACCTTACAAATCGAGCAGCAAAAATTCCCCGCACGCTTATTAGAAGATTCTGGATTATATAGCGCTCAAATTGGCTTTCTTCAACCCGAATTAGTAGTTAGTCAGGGTTTACTCGATAATCTCGATGGAGAGCATTTAGAAGCCGTTTTAACCCACGAACAAGCACACCTTTATTACCGCGATACTTTTGTTTTTTTCTGGCTGGGATGGTTGCGACGAGTAACTTTTTGCTTGCCCAATACAGAAGCCTTATGGCAAGAACTTTTAGCCTTGCGAGAATTACGTGCCGATCGCTTAGCTTGTCAAAAAGTTGATGGCTTAGTATTAGCAGAATCTTTATTGCTGACTGTCAGCGCTCCTTTCCGAGAGTTGGCAAGTCTGACCGCCGAATTTAACCATCCTTCCTCTTGCGATCGCTTGCAAGAAAGAGTCGATGCGCTCCTCTGTGAAACCGATCGCGACGTAAAATTGGCTTGGGTAGACTGGAGTGGATTTGCGATCGCTCTATTTCCCCTTATTTTCATCCCATTTCATTATTAATTGGTCAATGCCCCATTCCCAATTCACTGTAACAAGGGTAAGATAATTTCAAATTCGCTACCTTCTCCCGACTGGGATTTAAAATTAAATATGCCGCCATGTTTGGCCGTAATAATTTGATAGCTAACTGCTAAACTGGTCTCTTTCGCTGCCCGCATTTCTACGGAAAAAGATTCAAGAATTTGTTCTTGTTGTTCTTGAGTCATACCGATGCCATTATCTTTAACTCGAATTGAAATAAACCTTTCTTCAATTGCTCTATTTCCTTCGGAAGAACGAGAGATGATTTTTGTTTCAATCTCAATTTTGGGTGGGTTTTGGATTAAATAACCGCGATCGAATTCTTGTTTCCATTTTTGCGTGGCAGCACCATCGAGCAAGGCATCAGCAGCATTGATTAAAATATTCGTAAAAACTTGCGTCAGCTTGCCGATATAACAAACAACAGGCGGTAAATGTCCATAATTTCGCACGATTTGAATATCGCTGCCGAGACGACTTTTTAAGAGTAAAATAATACCATCCAAGCAAGCATGAATATCTGCCGGCTTGGGATAAACTTCATCAACATGACAAAAATTTTGCAAACTCATGGCGAGATCGCGCAATCGTTTTGCCCCAGTGGCAATACTTTCGACTGCTTGAGGAAAATCTTTTTTTAAATAGGAAATTTCAATAGCTTCGCGCAATTCTTCAACATTTTGAGAAATCATTCTATTATTTTGTTCGTAAGCAGCGAGTAACTCTAATAAATCTTGACTATAGCCAGAAATATGAGTCAAATTTCCCCAAATAAATCCCACTGGATCGAGAATTTCATGGGCAATGCCATCCACTAAACGTCCCAAACTGGCCATTTTTTCAGTTTGAATCATTTGTGCCTGAGAACGTTCGTAACGAACTTGAGCCTCAATACCGCGAATTTGCCATGAGACTAAACTGAGTTGTCCAAAATCTAAAATTCTGTATTGAGAAGCGGAGAGTTCAACGACAATGGGATCGGCAATAATGCGTGGCGATCGCTTTAATGCTTTTTGCATTGCCGTTAAAATGTGCATATCGCCGGGTAAAATTAAAATATCGGCATTATTATGGCCCCAAAACACACTTAAGGGTTGATCCAAAAAAAAGCCCATTCCTTGAGGAAGTAATAAATATTCTAATAACTGACGACGAGAAACGATTCCTACTAATTCTTCGCCATCTGTTAAAATTACTCCCGGAAGTCGAGGGTTTTGGGCAATGAGATCTGCAAGTTCTACCCCCAAACAAGAAACCGCGATCGTGCTATCGTATAAGGGGAGTTCTTCGAGTGTTGTATCGAGATTGAGATCTCGACCCATTCTGGGAGAATGAGAAGATTTTTCAGAACCAAATTCGTTCTGCATTCGGTAAATTTAAAAATTTCTACAATATGGTTTATTTTAAAAGTTAGTCGAAATTGCTTGTACCGGACAAGTCGGAATGCACTGTTCGCAAACCACGCATCGAGAACGATGAAATTGTAGTTTAAAGGTTTCTGGTGCGAGGGTCAATGCCGTAGTAGGACAAACCCCCGTACATAATCCGCAGTCAATGCAGCTTTCCTCATCAATGAGAATTTCGCGACTGGCAAGAGAGACTTCAATATCTTGCGATCGCATCCATTCGAGAGCCGCTTCGATCGCATCGATATCTCCTAAAAGATCGAGGACTAATTTACCGATTTGGTTGGGGGCAACTTGCGCTCGAATAATGTTCGCAGCAACATTAAAATCTTTGGCTAGTCGATAAGTTACTGGCATTTGCACGGCGCGTTTGGGGAAGATTAAAGTTACTCGTTTTTTCATGAGTGCTGATTGGTGGGGGTTATTTGCTAGAGTATGGAGAAGATACCGACCGATATCTCGTAATTAACTGTTATGAAAAACCGTCTGGGAAAGATTGCGATCGCTTTAGTTGCATTTGTTTTGAGTTTTACATTGTTCTTTGCCTTCCAAACAGACAGAAACGATGCGTCTCTCGACAGTCAAGCTCAAGCAGCTGTGCCGTTAGCGATCGCCTTACAAAATGATAAACCGTCACTCATGGAATTTTATGCGGACTGGTGTACCAGTTGCCAAGTAATGGCCAAAGATTTACAGTCAATTAAGCACGAGTATGGGAATGCTGTTAATTTTGTTATGCTCAATGTGGATAATACAAAATGGTTGCCAGAAATACTGCACTATCGAGTTGATGGGATTCCTCATTTTGTCTATTTAGATCGGCAAGGAAAGAAAGTTGGCGAATCCCTCGGAGAGCAACCTCGTTCTATTTTAGAAGCCGACTTACAAGCATTAATTGCCGATGTTTCGCTTCCTTATGCTCAAACAACTGGTAAAGTTTCTCAGTTTGAGGCCAAGATTAAACCGAGTACCTCTCCAGAAGATCCTCGCAGTCACGGCAGTCAAGTTCAATGAACAATGAAACGAGAAGCTTGCAGTTAGGAAAAAGATATGTATGAATTTGATTGAATTGTTTTGCGATCGCGCTCTGAAACAGCCTCATTTTCCGGCTATTATCGATTGCGATCGCAGACATTCTCGGATTACTACTTTTGGCGAGATTGAATCTTTTTCTCAATGTCTGGCGAGGTTATTTCATCAAAAGGGATTAAAACCAGGAGATGGAGTCTTAATTCTTTATCCTCTTTCGGTAGAATTATATATTATTCTGGCGGCGGTATTTCGCCTCGGTTTAGTGGCAATATTTCTCGATCCTTCTGCGGGTAGAAAACATATCGATCGCTGTTGTCAACTCTATCCGCTTCAAGTTTTAATTGCTAGCACAAAAGCACATTTATTGCAAGTTTTCTACGCAAGTTTGCGGCAAATTCCTCTCAAAATTAGTCTCGGCTGTCCGATGCCTCAAACGATTTCATGGCAGCAAATTAAGCGTTTATCTCCTTACCCCAATATTTATCCTTGTTCTCAAGAGACCTCGGCTTTATTAACCTTTACCAGTGGCAGTACGGGACAGCCGAAAGTAGCCCTACGATCGCACGGTTTACTCTCCGCTCAATATCAAATTTTAGCGCGAACCTTGCAATTGCGACCGGCTGAATTAGAACTTTCTACACTGCCTATTTTTATTTTGGCTAATCTTGCTGCTGGGTTAACCAGTTTGATTCCCGATGTAGATTTACGCTTTCCGGGGAAAATTAGAGCCGATCGCGTCATCCAGCAAATCCAAAAATATCATCCTTCTCGCTTAGTTGCATCTCCTGCATTCTTAGAATGTTTGCTGAATTGGTGTTGCGATCGCGATTTAATGTTACCGCAAATTAAAAAAATTTTTGTCGGGGGTGCGCCAGTAATGCCCCATATCCTTTCTCAGCTTAAAAATGTTTTCCCTCAAGCTCAGATTACTGTAGTATACGGCTCGACGGAAGCCGAACCGATTGCTTCAATTTCCGATGCAGAAATCCTTTGCGAAGATTGGCAAAAAATGCGATCGGGTCGAGGGTTATTGGTGGGAAAACCCGTTCCCGAAATTCAGTTACAACTTTATTCGCGATCGGAACAACAGATATCATTTCTCGATGAAAATGAGTTTAAAAATCGCTGTTTGCCTCGAGAAGAAATTGGCGAAATTATCGTCAGAGGGAATCATGTCTTATCAAAATATTTACACGAGAATGAAGATAAAACGAATAAAATTCACGTCGATCGTACAGTGTGGCATTGCACGGGAGATATGGGATACTGCGATGAATGGGGGCGCTTGTGGTTGTTAGGATCGCGAGCGGGTTGTATTCGCGATCGCTTTGGTATTCTTTATCCTTTCGCCGTTGAATGCGTGGTTAATTCTTATCCTGAAGTGAAGCGATCGGCGGTCATTTCTTGGCAAGGAAAACGAGTCTTGTTCATTGAATTAAATCCCAATCAGAAACAATTCAATTTAAAATCTTGGCAGCATTCTCTTGATTTTGCCAAAATTGCCATCATACAAATCTGTTCGCAAATTCCAGTAGACAAGCGACATAATGCCAAAATTGATTATTCTCGCCTTTATCAAACTACAATCATAAAAAATGCTTATATTCTCGATAAATTTGAGTAATGAATGAGAATAGAATTGAAAGTGTTATTATTGTTGCGATACACAGAAAATTATTCTCTCTTCCTAGGAGATTTGGAAATGCGTTGTTTGCGTCAATCTAGTGCGATCGCTTCTCTCTGTACCGCTATTCTCCTCCTCGCATCAGGTTGTGGCGCGAGCAAAGTTGCCCAATGCAATAGCGTCATCGAAATTGCTAATGGTGCCGTAGAAGAAGCCAGAAAACTCACAAATGAGGGAGACACAAACGAACCGCAAGCGATGCTGCAAGCCGCCGATGCAATGGAGCAAGCCTCTCGCGATATGCAAACATTAGAATTAGAAGATGAAACTCTCCTGCAATTCCGCACGGGATTCATAAAAATGTACACCGATACATCTACCGCAACTCGCACTTTTGTAGATGCCTTTGAAAAGAAAGATCGCCCAGGTGCCGAAGCTGCTCTTGCTGAATTACAACGCGCCACCCAACCCGAACAAGAATTAGTCAACAGCATTAACGGTTATTGTCAAGGAAGCAATTGAATCAGTCACCAGTCACCAGTACGGACGTTGCGTGCAACGTCCGTACATTAGTTATCAGTCACCAATTAACGGTTAATACGCAATTAAAGCTGTTACCAAAAGCGAAACCGAGACTTCTCAGGGCTGTAATTCGTGTCAAGGTACGGTATAGACCAATTCGCAATTGACGATCGTTAGAGAATTGGTCTAGCCGTTGTTTATTGACTTGTTCGATGATGAAAGTATCCCTGTTTTTCTGTTTAACTTTGCTGGTCGTTGGGATGGGTGGGGCGACTTCTCTCGCGATCGCGCAAACTTCCCCTCGATCTGCCTCCAAGCAACTGCGTGCCGATAATAGAAAGCCAGACCCCTCTGCACCCACAGGAGGTCTATTTGCTCCCTCAGAGGAAGGAGAACCCCGTATTTTTCCCCTCAAGCATACGGAAGTTAAGGCAAAGGTATCGGGAAATGTTTCCCGTGTTGAAGTCACGCAAACTTTTGAAAATCCCTTTAATGACCCTTTAGAGGCGATTTACATCTTTCCTTTGCCCGATGAGGCCGCTGTGGATGATATGGAAATCAAGATCGGCGATCGTATTATCAAGGGAGATATTAAAAAACGAGAAGAAGCGAGAGAAATTTACGAACAAGCACGACGGGAGGGACGAACTGCCGGACTTCTCGAACAAGAACGCGCTAACATATTTACTCAATCTCTCGCGAATATTAAACCCGGGGAAAAAATCGATGTCACTATTCGCTATACCGATAGTCTCGCATTTGAAGGAGGTGATTACGAATTTGTGTTCCCAATGGTCGTAGGACCGCGTTATATTCCCGGGACTCCCATTGATGCCAATGCACCCCCTAGGGATCCCAGCCGAGAAAATTGGGGACAAGATACCGATCGCGTTCCCGATGCCTCTCGCATTACCCCGCCCGTGTTACCTCCCGGCACGCGATCGGGTCACGACATTGGCGTAACAGTGGAATTGGCTGCTGGCGGCTTGGTGCAAAATGTACGCTCTCCTTCTCACAAAATCATTAGCAATCGTCGCGGCGAAATCATTGAGGTTAAATTAAACCGAGAAGATACGATTCCTAACAAAGATTTAATTTTACGCTATCAAGTGTCGGGGAAAGAAACCCAAGCCACGGTACTCACTCAAAACGATGAAAAAGGTGGACATTTTGCTCTTTATCTCGTTCCGGCGATCGAATACAAAACCAATGAAATCGTCCCGAAAGATTTGGTATTCCTCATCGATACTTCTGGATCTCAACGCGGAGAACCGATCGCGAAATCCAAAGAATTAATGCGGCGCTTTATTAATGGTTTGAATCCCGATGATACCTTTACGGTGATTGATTTTGCCAATACAGCCCAAGCCCTTTCTCCTAACCCTTTAGCCAATACCAAAAGAAACCGCGATCGCGCTTTAAACTATGTCGAAAATTTAGAGGGAAACGGCGGTACACAACTCCTTAATGGCATTAATGCGGTATTAAAGTACCCGCCAGCCCTCGCCGGACGCTTGCGGAGTGTCGTCTTGCTCACCGATGGCTATATTGGCAATGACAACGAAATTATCGCTCGGGTGCAAAGCGAATTAAAATACGGTAATCGCCTGTATAGTTTTGGGGTCGGTAGTTCCGTCAATCGTTTTTTGCTCGATCGCCTTGCTGAAGTCGGACGAGGAACAATGCAGGTAGTGCGCCAAGACGAACCCAGTCAAGAAGCCGCCGAGAAGTTTTTCCAACAAATCAACAATCCCGTTCTCACGAATGTTCGCATTCGTTGGCAAGGGGAAGGAAGCCGCCCCGATATTTATCCCCAATTTATCCCCGATTTATTTGTCAACCAACCGTTAGTTTTATTCGGGCGCAAAAGCGATCGCGCCAACGGAAAATTAAGCGTGACGGGAATTAGCGCAGGGGGACGGCGCTATAACGAAGTCATTGACGTGAATTTTGAGAATGAAGGCAATCTGGCGATCGCGCAACTGTGGGGACGGGCGCGAATTAAGGAACTGATGTTAAAAATGACGGGAGGCGAAACGCGATCGGGGGTCGAAGCCGTCACGAATACCGCCCTCGCCTATCGTTTGCTGTCCCAATATACCGCCTTTGTTGCCGTCAGCGAAGAAGTTCGCGTCGATCCCGATGGGAGGCGGCACAGGGTCGATGTTCCTGTAGAATTACCCGAAGGCGTAAGCTATGAGGGTATTTTTGGGAACGTGGATGAGGAAACCGATCTGCAAGGGCGAAGGAGAGCCGTCAATCGTCCCTCTTCCGTCCCTCCAGCATCTCCTCGTCTTGTTAATCCGGCTTCACCTTCCTTATCCGCACAACCTTCTCGAAGAGTTCAAGGAAGGGGAACGAGAGGTGATACTGTTTTACCTCCCACAGAAACAGAAGCCGATATCAACGATCGCACCCCTCTCACTGGAGAAGAACGAGCAGAATCTCAACTTGCTTTGCGTTTAGAAGTGATTGAAGCTGACGGATTCGATCGCGCTACGATTGATGCTTTAAACCAATATCTTCGCAATATTTCCATTCCTAATGGAGTCAGTGGCGAATTGATATTTGAATTGCGACTGCGGAATGGGCGTGTCGAACGGGCTATCTTTGATGATGTGGCATCTCGGGTGACCGAAGAAACTCTTGTTAAGGCAATTCGCGATCGCTTGCTAACATGGCAACATCCCCAAAACGCAAGCGGTATCTACGAAATTAAATTGCACGTGCGTTAAAGCGTTGTAGGAATGTTCGCTTGAACGTTCCTACCCATAAATTTTTGGATAATCGTTGTTCATTGCCGATCGGATTTTGGTAAAAAGAAAAGTTGATGATTCATAGAAACCGTGGGTTTTTGAGTAATAGAGTTTCAGCCGCGATCGCATCGATAGGCTTAGAAAATAAATATCCCTGTCCGTAATCGCATTTGAGCTGTCGTAACTGGAGCAGTTGCCCTCGGGTTTCAATACCTTCTGCAACCACGGTAATTTCTAGGGTTCGAGCCAGTTCTAACACCGTTTTGATAATCGTTAAACTTTCCGATTCACTGCCGAGTCCGCGCACAAAAGACTTGTCAATTTTTAACAAACTGAGAGGGAAGCGATGCAATCGGCTCAAAGAAGAGTGACCGATACCAAAATCATCTAAACTCAGCTTAACTCCCAATCCTTGTAACTGCTGCAAGACTGCGATCGCATCTTCTTCATTGGCCGTCAAACTGCTTTCGGTCAGTTCTAATTTTAAACAGTGGCTGTCGAGTCCGGTAACCTCGAGTACGGAACGAACTTGCGTGACTAATTCCGGTTGTAATAATTGAGTCGGCGAGAGATTGACCGCGATGATTAAAGCCTCGCGATCGCAAAACTGACTTTGCCAAGTTTGCAATTGATAACAGGCTTTATAAAGAACCCATTGCCCTAGCAAATCGATTAAACCCGTTTCCTCGGCTAAGGGAATAAACTCGATCGGTGCCACTAAACCCCGTTGAGGATGCTGCCACCGCACCAAGGCTTCAAAACCAATAATACGACCCGTCTCGAGATTGACAATCGGTTGATAGTGGAGGCGAAATTCTTGTTCCAATCGGGATTCAATCCCCCCGAGGGCTTGCCGAAAATCACTTTCCAACTGCCACAGGGCGATCGCAGACTGATGCAATTTCGGGTTAAAAACAGTGTAGTGTCTCTTGCCTTGCAATTTGGCCTGATACATGGCAACCCGAGCGTGACTCAATAACCCTTCTGGAGAGTCGGTAGATTCCCAAGATAAGGCAATCCCAATACTAATGCGACTGAAGGCTTGCTGATGTTCCAAGACAAATGTTGTTTGCAAGCATTCGTCAATGGTGCGAGCTAAAAACGTGACCGTTGCGCTGCTGGCAGGGTGAGGATAAAAAATGAGGAATTCATCTTGACCCCAACGCCCTAACAGGCATTGCTCGAATAATGAACCTTTGAGGATATTCTGCAAGCGATCGCTGACAGCTACCAGTAAGCGATCGCTCGAATTTTGACCTTCGCAAGCTTTCATGTCACCAAAGCGATCGAGATTGAGAACTAAAAGGGCATAGTTTTCTTTTTGCTTCGCTCGACTTCGTTGCAATTGTTGCAAAAACTGAGAACGTTCTGGCAGCCCTGTCAAAGAATCGTACTGAATTGCCCGCACCACAATCGCGCGAATTTGCACCAAGCGCTGGAATAGAGTCGCGAGAACGGTAATTCCCAAGAGGGAAATCGGGGTGACGATGGGGAAGAGATATCCCCCATAAAATCCGACCCCACACAATAAACCCCAACTCACGATCGCTCCAATTCCCCAAATAATTTGCCGGCTCATGCGCTGAGGAATGAGATAAAAACTGAGAAGAATGGCAGCCAATCCATAAATCGACCAAGCCGCGATCGCATTGGGGGGATGCAGGGAGTGAAAAAAACGATGTCTGAGTAGATTATCGACAATTGCCGCATGTAGGTACACTCCACTCGCAGGAGGATTGATATCATAAGGCGTTTTCAACGGATCGAAGCCTAATGCGGTGGCTCCTACCAGTACGACCTTATCAGTAAAGACTGCCTCGGGAATTTTGCCTTGAATGGCATCGGCGAGGGAATATTCTGCCGCAGTCTTCATGCTCCCCGGCCAATCGATCCAGAGGGGGCGATCGAGTTGAGGTAAGGTTAGCTCCAAAGATTCAATGTCAGCGATCGTTAGCCCCAGACTGAGAAAGCCCTGCACTTGTGGGTCAATGGCTTGACTCTTGCCGGACAAGAGAGCGACGTGACCTTCCGCGATCGCGGCTTGACGTAATGGGTGCGGAGAATGCAGTAATTGCCCGTTGCGATCCCACGCAACGGGCAAGATGACGGGAAGACCTTGCTTCATGGCTCGGGCAAAAATGCGATCGTCTCGCGTTTCTTGGGGCATCAACACGTCAAAAATGACGGCTTTGGGCTGCGATCGCTCTAAAATATCGAGTAATTTGGCATAGTGCGATCGCGACCAAGAGAAAGTTTCTAATTCTTCAATGGCTTTTTCGTCAATTCCCACGATAACGATGCGATCGTCCCAACTTCGGGAGCCGCGCAAGCGAAATAACAAGATATTGGCTTGCTCTTCCAAGGGCGCAATAAATCCTGCGATTTGTACCCCGCCAACAATTGAAAGAGCAGCAATTCCGCTCAAAAAACGCTGCCATACCGGGATTCCCAATTCCCTTCCCCAACAGAAGTTGCTTTGGAACTGCTTAAAAAATGCCTGCCAATTCATAGAGGGATTGCATTTGAGAAAAGAGAAAGCCAACTCTAACTCGAGTCAAATTAAGATTCTCCCATTCTGACACGCTATGCTGACTTTGTTCGCAGGAAAGGAGTTTTGCAAACTCAAAACGAACTCTCTGAACGATAATGCGAATCCCTTTTTCGTGTTTTGCAAGCAAAACTTACGCTTTGAACAGAGAAAAAATATGAAGACGTAACAGAATCTTGGGGATTGATTCTCTCTGTCCCACAGAGAAAATTAACTGCACAAACAGCATTTACAATTTTCTCCATTTGCATCGCAACACTGACAGCACCGCGTTGCGAAACTCTGATTCTCTGAGACCTCTAAACTATTTAATTGTCCGAGGAAAGAGACGGCAATTAAAACGGTCAAAAAAACTTTAGCTTTGAACACCAGTAGTACCCCTGAATAATGCACCCTTTAATTGATTGAGATGAGCAAGACTTCGATCGCTCGAGAAAAATAATCTCGAGCTATTTTATTTTTCTGTTTATTTTTCTCTTGCTAGAGATTATCTTACGCCCCAAATTTTAACCATTCCATCCCGACTTCCACTGAAAATACGTTGGCCGTCGGGAGCGATCGCCACGGAAATTACGGACTCTAAATGACCTTTAAGATGATATTGCAATCGTTTTGTTCTTAAATCCCAAATATTAATAGTTTTATCGCGACTGCCACTAAACAGAGTTTGTTCGTCCGGACTTAAACACAAATCATTGACTGCTCCGAGATGGCCGATCAAGCGATATTTTAATTGTTCGGTGGAAAGATCCCAAATATTAATAGTTTTATCGCGACTGCAACTGAAGAGGGTTTGGCGATCGCGACTCCAACACAGTCCGCTAATATGTTCTCGGTGGGCGAGAAAATGCCGAAACAATTGTCCGCTTTTCAGTTCCCAGACTTGAATGGTGCCATCGGCATTCCCACTGGCGACAAACTGCCCTTTCGCGTCAATGGCGAGGGTTTCAATAGAGTTGGCCGCACCGACAAGGGTTCGTACTAGCTGCCCGGTGGTCATATCCCAAAGGTTGAGGGTACAACCGATCCCGCCGCTAATGGCAATTTTGCTGTCGGGAGTGAGGACAAGAGATTTCACAAAATTCGCGCGACCGGTCATGGTTCGCAGCAGGCACCCGGTTTTTAAATGCCAAATATTAATGGTGCGATCGCGACTGCCACTGGCGATCGCGTCGCCTTTGCTGGCAATGGCCGCAGAGGAAACCCAGTCAGAATGACCGATTAACGAATTCTTTGGCTCTCCGCTCGCGGCATCCCAAATCCGTAATGTTTTATCTTGACTGCTACTAACTAAAGTGTTTCCATCTGGACTTATTACCAAATCTGTCACTTCCGAAAGGTGAGCTTTTATGGTAAAAAGACTGGTGAAGAGTTGCCAAGGATTATAAGCTCGCAATGCCAGCAGAACTCTCAAATCCGAGCGATTTTGTTCCTTGAGGTAGCGACGTAACAAACAATAGGCAGCCCAGCACACGGGTTTGGAGGGATCGTTTAAGGCCGCGATCGCCAGATCGATCCCGATAGAACCATATTGCAGCACGTCGGCTAAGGCCGATAATCGCACATTTTCGTCTGCACTCTCTAGGCGAACTTTCAGCCCTTGGACTCCTCCTAAAACCGCACTGCCTCGGGGGAGAGAGGACTGTCCGCCGAGAATGGCATCATAGGGTTTAAGGCGACGTTTGGGCATGATGAGAGAGGTTTTTCACATTACCAAGAGACTTGCGATCGCTCTTTGATAATGCGTTTGTAAGTGGTTTCGGTTTGCCGGGCCAAGTTTTCCCAATGAAAGCGCGAGTATAAATCCTCATGGGCATTATCGATCAGCCATTGAGCGTATCCCGGATTTTTCAGGACTTCGAGAATACCCCAAGCGAGGGAGTCGGGATTATTGGTTTGGGTGACGATGCCGGTTTGGGTATGGCGCACCACTTCGGGTAAACCCCCCGTATCAGATACGACTACAGGAACGCGGGCGGCAAAACTTTCTAAGACGACAATACCAAATGGTTCGTACAAGCTGGGAAAAACGGCACAATTGGCAATGGTTTGAAAGCGATCGAGATCCGCATCGGACATGAAACCGGTAAAGTAACAATTGTCCCAAATTCCCATATCCCATGCTTGTTTTTTCAGGCGATCGGTATTGCCGCCGCCAATAATGACAAATTTAACATGACCCCCCATTTCCCGTAACACCCTCGGAGCGGCGGCAAGGAAAACGGAAACTCCTTTTTCGTAACTCATGCGCCCTAAATAGTAAACAATTTTTTCGCGATCTTCTGCGAAACTGCGACGAAAATGGGTGAGATCTAAATTAGCATCTCGTTCTTTTTTTTGCGGGCGAATGCCGTTATAAACAATGTCAATTTTATCTTGAGGAGTCCCGAAGGCGCGTCCGAGTTCTGCTTGCATATAATTTGTGCAAACAATCACCCGCCATGCCTCATAAATGAGATTGTATTCTTTGCCGTGAATGTAGCGGTGGGTATCGTTATAGAGACCGTTATACCGTCCGTATTCCGTGGCGTGAATGGTGGCAGCGAGGGGCAGTTTAAATTTGTGTTTGAGGGCGATCGCGGCATCTCCTACCAACCAATCGTGAGCGTGAATGAGATCGAATGGCCCTTTATCTCGCAATAATTGACCGCCATAGATGCCCATACTTTCATTCATATTGACCACCCAATGAAAAAAATCATTTCCGGGGGGGACGGTAACGCGATGAAGAAAAATTCCCTCGACCATTTCATTGTAGGGAGTCGAGCCAAACTCTACGGTAATCAGGTGAATTTCGTGACCCAAGCCGACTAATTCTGGATACAATTCGGCGACATGACGGGCAATACCGCCGACAATACGGGGAGGAAATTCCCAAGCTAATACTAAAATCCTCATTGATTATCTAATTTTTAATGTCTTGTATGCTGGAGCAGAACTCAGTGAAACCAACCCCTTTTCCTTGGCAAACTCATGTTTGTTTCGGAAAATTGATAAATTTTGAGAAAAAAGCATTTCTCGCTTTTCTTTAGTCTATAAAAATATTATTGTTACACATTGTTAAGCCATGCAAAAAATTAATGAAAATGTTGTCTTGGTCTCTCTTCTTCTTCGAGAGCGATCGCTCAAATTCCGTATTTTGCCACCACGCGATCGCCGATAAATCCAACTAAAGGTTGAAAAATTGAGAGCGATTCCTCCTTTCCGAGGGCTAAGCAAGGAAAGGGACGAGAGCCATAATTTTTGCCTATTTCTAAAGGAAAAGGATAATTAGGTTCGAGATGAACGAATGCGCCTCCTGCCCCTTGTACAATTGCCCAGACTGCGGCAATATCCCAAATTTTGGGAGTTGCTTCTACGCCGCCAATGGAGGCACCGCAAGCCACGAGGGCGAGGTTATAACTGGCAACACCGATGGAGCGAAATTTACAGGGAAAGGGGTTTTTGAGAATATCCAAACTGCGGGCGCAGAAATTGAATAAATGATTGAAACTGGGGGCATCGGGACTGGTCTGAATGGCTTTGCCGTTGAGATAAGCACCTTTGGGCATGATTAACCCGGTCTGACCGGACCAATAGCCGTAAAAGACTTGACGCAGGGGAGGAAAATTGAGAAAGCCAAAGACGGGAATCCCACGATAGAGCAGACCCAAGGACATTCCCCAGATGGGAATCCCTCGGGTAAAGTTGGTGGTTCCGTCGATGGGGTCTATCACCCAACACCAGTCATTACTGGGAAGAATATGAGTGGTTTCTTCGGTGAGGATACCGTGATGAGGAAAAGTTTGCCCGATCGCATTGCGAATCTGGAGATCGCACCAGCGATCGGATGCAGTGACCAAACTGCCGTCGCTTTTACGTTCGGCGATCGCATGGCCAAAATCCCGCATTAAGCGATCGCTCAATTGTTCGGTAATCGTTTTACAAAAATCTAAAATTCGAGACCAAAATTCTGCCATTAATTTATTTTTCCCATGACCGATTACCCATTTCCCATCGACGGGTTGTGGTGAATCTTGCCCATCAATCATAATACCAAAAGGGTTAAGGGGAAAGACAGGGCAGAATTGGGGATTGACAAAAACTCAAAAACTCGGCATCATTACAGAATGAACATTCAATCGGAAGACAAAAAGCAACGTATTTTGGATGCAACGATGGCGCTGATCGCCGAAAACGGTCTTCATGCTACACCAATGTCCCAGATTAGCAAACGCTCTAAAGTGTCAGCCGGAACAATTTACCATTACTTCTCAAACAAAGATGCACTCATCAATCATCTCTATCTCGAGCTAAAAAAAGAGATGATTGATGCAACTTTTCGCGGTTACGATCTTCAAACCCCCTATCAAGAAAGGTTTTTGTTGATCTGGCGAAATGCTTTTAACTACCTGATATCCAGACCGATGCACTTATCTTTCCTCGAGCAATGTTCGATTTCTCCCCTTATCTCGCCAGAGGTAAAAGAAGCAAGTAACCGATACTTTGCAACTTTACTTGGATTTGTGACAGAGGGCATCGAATTGGGTCATCTCAAGAAAATGGATATTCAGCTTATCTTCTCGCTGATATACGGAAGCATTGTGAACACGGCGAAACTTCAATGGTCTGGCGAACTGGCGATCGCAGACGAACATCGCGAAGCAGCCGCTTTATACTGTTGGGACGGACTGAAAGCTAACTAATTTTTTTCTCCGTTTCCGAATGAATGTTCATTCTAAAAAAGCCAATTTTAAGGAGTTAACAATGAGCCAGAAAACCATTCTCATTACCGGAGCATCATCGGGCATTGGCAAAGCAACCGCCATCAAATTTCAGGCTGAAGGGTGGAATGTCATTGCCACCATGCGAAAACCAGAAGTCGAAACCGAGTTAAAGCAATTAGATAATGTGCGGGTCACTCGTCTGGATGTGACGGACTCTGAGGCGATCGCCACAGCCGTGACTGATGCGATCGAACATTTTGGCAAAATCGACGTGCTTTTGAACAACGCTGGGTATGGTGCATACGGCCCCCTCGAAGCGTTCTCAATGGAAAAAATCCGCCGTCAGTTCGATACTAACGTCATTGGCTTGCTGGAAACGACTAAAGCCGTTCTCCCTCATTTCCGCCAGCAAAAAAGCGGCACGATCGTCAATGTTTCCTCCATTGGTGGCAAAGTGGCTTATCCTCTCGGCAGCCTCTATCACGGCACCAAGTTTGCCGTCGAGGGGATATCCGAGGCACTACAATATGAACTCGCCCCGATCGGCATTAAGGTCAAACTCATCGAACCCGGCGCAATTAAAACCGATTTTGGCGGTCGGTCTTTCGATTTCACCAATGACGAAACAATGGCAGAGTATCAAGGGACGGTGCAATCCGTGATGGGGGCGATGGAATTCTTTGTTTCGCGGCAATCCCTACCGGATGAGGTTGCAAACATTATTTGGGATGCCGTTAACGACGGCACGAGTAAGTTGCGCTATCCGGCGGCTGGTGGTAGCGAAACAATTCTGGCAAACCGCGCCGCACTCGATGATGAGGCATTTTTTCAAGGCATGAAACAGCAGTTCAACTTTTAGAACTAACGCAAAAATCGGCATCGATATATCGAGCCACTCGGCTATTTTGTGGCTCGCTTAGAATGAATGTTCGCTCTGATTTTTAAAGCATTATCAATTTTCTGGCAATAAGTGAGGCAAAGATCATGAAATATTCAGCATTAGGTAACACGGGACTTTACGTTTCGCAACTGACCTTAGGAACGATGACTTTTGACCAAAAGGAAGGATCCTTCGGGCAATTAATGGGCGGTACAGGTCAGGAGTTGGCCACGAGAATGGTAGATTTAGCGATCGAAGCAGGTATCAATCTTTTTGATACCGCCAACATCTATGGTATGGGGGAGTCTGAAGTTATCTTAGGTAAGGCATTGGGAGATCGGCGTAAAAATGTACTTATTGCGACCAAATATTTCAACCCCATGAGCGCCCAACCCAATGCTGTAGGAACCGGCCGTTTGTCAGCCATGCGGGAGGTTGAGGATAGCCTCCGACGGCTTGGCACGGATTGGATTGACCTGTACCAAGTTCACAGTTTCGACGTAACGACCCCCTTAGAAGAAACCTTACGCGCCCTCGATACTCTCGTTCAACAAGGCAAAGTTCGTTATATTGGCCTGTCCAACTTTGCCGCTTGGCAGATTGTCAAAGCCGACGGCATCGCCCGACAGTTAGGTATAGAACGATTTTGTTCAGTGCAGGCTTACTATTCGCTGGTGGGGCGGGAATTGGAACGAGAAATCGTTCCGGCTGCCTTGGATCTGGGTTTGGGGATTCTCGTCTGGAGTCCTTTGGCTGGTGGTTTTCTGACGGGCAAATACACTCGCGAAACCTCTGATGGTCGGCGTACAAAACTAAAGTTTCCACCGATTGACGAAGAGCGCGGCTTTGATATTGTGAATACCTTGGGAGAAATAGCCGATCGCCACAATGTCTCGATACCGCAAATTGCTCTGGCATGGCTGTTACACAAACCGGGCGTAACCAGTATCATTGTTGGCGCTCGTAAAGAAGAACAGTTAGTGGATAATCTAAAATCTGTGGATATTGCCCTTTCAGCAGAAGAGATGACTTGTCTTGACGAGGTGAGCCAACTTGCCCCCGAGTACCCTCATTGGATGCCACCCATGCAGCGTGGCGAAGATTTGGCGAGTCGGCTTGACGATTTGGAGGCAGCCGGGAACTAATTGCTGCACTTTTTCTCAAAATTGGCCAAGATCGACTTGAATGAGCGATCGCCTCGGTGGGAGGACTTTGACCAAAATAACTGTTCGATCGATATTAAATCAAGGAGATAATGATGGGAAATACCGCATTAGTAACGGGTGCCTCAAGTGGCATTGGTGCCGAACTCGCTCGTTTGCATGCAGCCAAAGGAGGAGACCTCGTATTGGTTGCCCGTCGTGAAGAGGCGCTGAATCAATTGAAAGCGGAGTTAGAGAAAGCGCATGGCATTAAAGCCACAGTCATCGTCGCCGATCTCGCACAACCCGACTCTGCCGAAAAAATATTTGCCGCAACGGAAGCAGACGGGATTCAAATTGAGATTCTGATGAATAATGCCGGGTTTGGCGGTCACGGCAAATTTCACGAACGCGATCTTGCTAAAGACCAAGCTATGATGCAGGTCAATATGGTCTCGTTGGTCAATCTCACTCATCTATACTTGCAGGGGATGGTCGATCGCAATTCTGGGAAGATTCTGCACGTGGCATCCACCGCAGGTTTCCTACCGGGACCACTACAGGCAGTTTATTATGCGACAAAAGCCTTTGTGGTCTCCTTTTCTCAGGCGATCGCTCAAGAGCTTGCCGATACGAATGTTACCTCAACAGCACTTTGTCCGGGTGCCGTTGCTACGGGCTTTGTGGCGGCGGGAGATCTCGAAGGCAACTCGTTGTGGGATAAAGCAGCCTCTCCCGAGTCCGTTGCCCGATGCGGGTATGAGGCGATGATGAAAGGCAAACTCGTCAAAATTAACGAGCGATCGCTCAGTTTCCTGTTAAATTGGATATTACCTTTTCTGCCCAGAAAAATCGTGTTGAAAATGTCGCAACGGTCTATGGAAAAAAGCAAGTAGTCTCCTCTTCAAGGAGAGTATAGTCCTCTTTAATCCCAACACTTGCAATGTCAAACCTTGACGCAAATAAATCAAAGTCAATAAGATTTGGTCTTCCACAACTAACTTTTTTTTTCGTTCCTCCGCCTCGGCGAATTAATCTTATCTTTTTCTCTTCTTGTTTTTGCTGGTCTAGATTTTTTTCCGATTTTTTGAGGAGACTTGAACTTATTTAGGAACTTCTTGATAAATCTGATTCACATTTTAACAACTTTTGTTGATTCGCAGTCTGGACAGTTAGGACTATCATTTTTTCTTGTTGCCTTAGTGTTGTGTCTATATCTTCAAATGTTTTCAGTTTGTCAGATGGTGTATTTTGGTGTAGAATTCTAGCGATCGTTTTCGCGTGTTCTTCTATCTTTTCTTGGTCTTCTGGACTCAAGTTCATTTTGCTCATACTCTTTTCAGTTGATTTTTTTTCTTTTACCACTATTTGAGTATTTGTGCAAAACTGAGATGCACCCATCAAAACGTTTTGCTTTCAACGAAAATATTTTAGAATTATTTATTCACTGGTTCGACCTTGACTCCACTTTAATTAAATTGTATCCAACTATTGTCAGCTATTGACCTACGGTTCTCTTGTTTCTTAATTTTGTCCGGAGTATTGCTTGTATCAAGTATAAAAAAATTAAAACAAAAAGAATTATCTAAATAATAAAAAATCATTTCCAATTGCAAAACTCTCAACCCTTCACTCTTTACTCTTCACTTTTTACTCTCTCATGAACGGTTTAATTGTCATTTGTGGCGCAACAGCAACAGGAAAGTCAGGTTTGGCAATCACTTTGGCACAATATCAACAGTCTCTAATTATTAGTGCGGATTCTCGGCAAGTTTACCGGGAGTTCGATATCGGTACTGCAAAGCCTGCTCTAGCAGAACAAAAACTTGTTCCTCACGCTCTCATCGACGTTTGCGATCCAACAGAAATTCTCACTCTGGCTGAATATCAGGAACAAGCGCAAGTAGCGATCGTGGAGTCCCTCAAGATTCCTTTTCTCGTGGGGGGAACCGGACTGTATATTAAAGCAATCGCTAAAGGGTTAAAAATCCCTCGCGTCTCTCCTCATTTCCAATTGCGAGAAAGTTTAGCAACCCTCGGACAAACTCAACTGCATCAGTTTCTGCGCCAAGTCGATGCGATCGCTGCCGAAAAAATCCATCCCCATGATAATATCCGCACTTTAAGAGCCTTAGAAGTATTTTATGTGACTGGAAAACCAATCTCCAGCCAACAAGGAGAAAATCCTCCCAACTATCCTATTTTACAAATTGGTTTGGACTGCGATCGCGATCGCCTCAAAACCCGAATTATCCAACGCACCGAACAAATGCTCGATATAGGATTAGTCGCGGAAGTTGAGAAACTCGGGCATAAATATGGTTGGGATTTACCATTATTAGCAACATTGGGATATGCAGAAATCAAACAATATCTCGCGGGGGAAATTTCCCTCGCCAAAGCTAAAGATTTAACCATTTTGCATACTTGCCAATTTGCCAAACGTCAGCGCATTTGGTTTCGTGCTTATCCAGAAATTGAATGGTTTGACGCACTCAGTTCTAATTTATGCGATCTCGTCCAACAGAGAATTCAAGCATGGATAACAGATAATAACTTTCTTCAGGGTAAACGCATCTAGATAGTCCTACAGATGTAAGGATATGATATTTTGAAGTCAAAATAAAGGAGAGAAAACTATGCCCCACTGTTCAGACTGCGAATCAACAAAAGTTGTTAAAAATGGACGTATTCATAATGGTAAACAGAATTATAAATGTAAGGAGTGCAAGCGACAGTTTGTAGAAAATCCTCAACAGAAACGGATTTCTCAAGAGACGAAAGATTTGATTAATAAACTTTTGCTTGAAAAGATTCCTTGAGCTGGTATTGCAAGGGTTTGCGATGTTTCAGAAACTTGGTTACAAGGTTATGTGAATCAGATTTATCAAGAAGTTCTTAAATAAGTTCAAGTCTCCTCAAAAAAAAAGTACATCTAATTATTCAGTGTGATGAAATGTGGTCATTTGTGGGAAAAAAAGGCAACAAACAATGGATTTGGCTGGCTATTGATGTGGATACTCGTGAGATTGTTGGGGTTTATGTTGGGGATCGCTCTGAAAAAAGTGCAAGAGAACTTTGGCGATCGCTACCCGGAATTTATCATCTTTTTTGCTTGGTTGGATATGGCGAGGCAACTTGCTCCTTCCGGGAACGCTCCGCGAACGGCCATCCCCCAAGCGCAATGTGCGATAGCTTATACTGATTTTTGGCATGCCTATGCCCTCGTATTCCCTCTGAGACTTAAAACCAAGGTGTTGACAAGTACGCTCTAATCTTAGGCGAATGCCGCCCAAGCCTGCGAATAAATCGATAAATTGAATGGTTTTGGTCATCTTTAGCAATTTTTCAGCATAACAAGATATCGCGCGAGTAATTTCTCTCTCCGTCAGAAAAAAGACTTACTGAAAAATTTTGCAAAATATCCGGATGGTCTCTGAGAGAGGAGAAAAGAGTAATGGTAGATGCACCCTGATTGGCGATCCCTAATTCATCAAACGATGGTTTAGGGATTTTTTTTGACCGATCGTAAACCACAGCGATTGCTATGAAATTAAGCGAGATTGTGCTTTTCTTCCCATTGTCTTTGTCGTTCTTGTTGGCGCGATCGCTTTTCTTCGCTTAAATTTTCAAAACAATAAGGACAAGAAATTCCCGCTTCATAATAGTTTGATGTTTTATCTGCTTCAGAAATAGGATGACCGCAACTGCGACACATTTCATGATTTCCTTGTTTTAATCTGTGTCCGACAGCAACGCGATCGTCAAAAACAAAGCATTCTCCTTCCCATAAACTCTCTTCTGGGGGAATTTCTTCTAAATATTTAAGAATACCGCCTTTGAGATGATAAACCTCGGAAAATCCTTGTTGCAAGAGATAAGAAGTTGCTTTTTCGCAACGAATTCCCCCGGTGCAAAACATGGCAATCTTGGGCTGTTTTTCAGGATCGAGATGGGTGCGAACGTAGTCGGGAAACTCCTGAAAAGATTGGGTTTGGGGATTTTCTGCCCCTTTGAAAGTACCGATGCTAACCTCATAATCATTGCGAGTGTCAATCACCTTGACTTCAGGATCGTCAATTAACGCATTCCATTCCTGCGGATCGATATAAGTCCCCACACAATCGCTCGGGTTTGCCTCGGTAACGCCCAAAGTAACAATTTCCTGTTTTAATTTCACTTTTAACCGTGCAAATGGTTGCGTTTCAGTCTCAGATTCCTTGTACTCCAAATCGGCAAAACGAAAGTCCGATCGCAAAAACACCAAAACAGTATCGATCGCCTCGCGAGATCCGGCGATCGTCCCGTTTATACCCTCTACAGCCAGCAAAATAGTTCCTTTAATCCCTTCTTGCTGACAAAAGGAAAAAATTTCGGTTTGTTTCTCTCGATAATCTGACAGAGGAACAAACTTGTAAAAAGTAGCAATAACAAGAGTCATGGCAGTTTCTGGGCAATATACAATCGCGGATGCAAAAAATATTTTGTTTTTTCGACACGAATGGCGAATATTGTGTATAATAGCAAAAGTGCTTTTAAATAGCAGCTAATAAGGGGGTATAGCTCAGTTGGTAGAGCGCCTGCTTTGCAAGCAGGATGTCAGCGGTTCGAGTCCGCTTACCTCCATTGATTTTGAATACTTACACAACAACCCTTTCTAAGGATTACTCAATACCTAGTCATTTTTGCCTTACTCAATTCTAATCATTAAAGGTAAAGAGTGATGAAGTTTGCCCTTTGAGTTTTCATGGGATTGCCTTATGATTTTCGCTAAAAAAATAACCCGTACCAATGGCGCATAGCGGGCGATCGCATAGCGAAATGATTCCTTACATTTCGTTCCGTAGCGAGGGCATATCAAGCTTGGTTCATCCGTCAAGGTCAAGCCTACGGTTGCCCCTTCAGGTCAAATCCTGACTGATGTCCCTATGAGCCTGTCTCTCGGATTTTTGCGAACGAAAGGAAAAGGAATGTTTAGGGGGAGATACCGCACAACGGTACAACAGCACAGCTACCCCTACCTGCACAGCAAGCGTTACACAATATGAGATAAGCAAAAAAACACCCCTAGTATTACACCATATAAATTATGACAGGTTAAATTGAGGATATAATCGCTCCAGTTTCACCAAGGTAAGCTTATCTAAATTTGGTAGTGAAAATAACTGAAAAAAAGACGAGGATATAATGGGTAGGGAAAAAGCAGAAAAATCGAATAAAATTAGAGAAATATAAATTGAACGTCAATAATCGCTATGGCTAAAGGTTTTCAAACTCAAATTAAATCAGAACAGAAAAAAAGCAATCTTTAATAGTAGAATCTTTTGAAGATATCCAAGAAAAGTTATTAAGCTATGTTGAAGAAGTTGAAGACCCACGAGTCAATCGGACTCAAAAACATCTTCTCAAAGATATTTTGACGATCGCGATACTGGCAGCGATCGCGGGAGCAGAAGGTTGGGAAGATATCGAAAATTATGGAATTAGCAAATATTCGTGGTTGAAAGAATTTTTAGAACTGCCGAATGACATTCCTTCAAATGATACATTCAGACGGGTATTTGAACGGATTAAACCGGGAGAATTAGAGCAAGTTAGAAATAGATTCACCAATTGACGGGGAGTCTAGACAGGGTAAACGCATCTAATTTGGTATAAGTTGCAACAGCAAACAAAAACATTATCGGGTCTACCGAACATGATATGTAGAAAAAGTCAGAAATAGTACAAAAAAAGAGAGAAAGAAAAAATCGATAAATGCTTTTGTGAATATTGACAAAGAGATAAAAAAATGATTATCTAGAATTGGAAAAACACATAAAATATAGCACAAAAAGAAAATGAACGAAAAAGACCCTAAAAATTTTATAGAAAATATATTGAATGTAGAAGGAATTGTCGTTAAAAATCACAAAATTGTATCGGGAAAAAGAGCAAATATGCTTTGCTTAAAAATGAAAAAGACTTGAAAGAAGAAGAAAAAGAGAAATTAGAAGAAATCCAAAAAGAAATACCCAAGTTAGGAAGAATGCAAGAATTAAAAGAGGAATTCAGAGAAGTATTTGAGAGTCATCAAAATTGGATAGAAGGTCTATTGGCACTTGCCGATTGGTTAAAAAAAGCAGCAGAATATTATGTAGAAAGTTGTGGAACTATCCGAAGATGGATTGGAGAAATCATTGCTTATTTTGACTATCGAACTACTCAAGGAGTAGTGGAAGGAATTAACAATAAATTGAAATTAATTAAGCGTTCGAGGGATGGCGAGGTTTCCTCGCCATATCCAATCGACCAAGACAAACGAAAAGGATACGGCTTTAGAAACTTTGATAATTTTAAAATCAGAGTTGGGTTGGATTCATTTTTCTCAACTTAGTTCTACATACTAGGTTCGGTAGACCCAAATTTTGAGTTTTTGGATAAACTCTTAAAGTGATTTTTAATGATTCAACAAATTCTCGACAGTTTTTAAATCTTCCGCATTTAGCTCTGTTTGAATATCATGCGAAAGGTCTGATATTGTAAATTGTATCTCGTTTTGTTTGGCGTGTTAAATGTTTTGATTTTTACACGCTCGATACAATTGCCTTTTGCTTGCTGTATGCCTCGCAAAAAAAACAGAAACATTGAAACGAGCAAATCCGTCTATCATTTAATTAGTCCTGCTCTCCTTGCCCTCCTCAATACCTGCCATGTCTTCTGTGTTTCAGGAATTTCAACTCTCCATCACACCTCTGGGAAACGACGATTATCTGGTACGCACCGAGAAAGTCGCCCCCGGAGTTCCTCTCGCAGAAGAACACTTGCACTGGCCGGTGAACAGATGGCTCGATCGCGCCAAGCAACTCATGAACGATCCCATCCTCAATCTTATGCAGGGAGATGGATCCCCTCAAGATGACTTTCTCTTCATTACCGGACAACTGAACAAAAATTCAACCCAAGAAGCAACCCTCGACCTAGCTAGTTTGGGACAGCAGCTTTACGAAGGACTTTTTCAAGGCAGCTTGCGGGATAGTTGGATCGCCGCCCAAAGTATTGCCCACAACCATCGTTCCCTCCTACGCCTGCGCTTGGGAATTAAAGGCTCTCGCCTTTCTCGCATCCCTTGGGAAGTCCTCCACGCCAACCATAACGAATTGGGAGAATCCCTCTTTCAGCCCCTCGCCACGGGTACCGATATCGCCTTTTCTCGCTATCAAATTGGTAGTCCTTTTGCCGCGAATGCCCGAGAACTAACGAGTCAAAAAGAACAACCCTTGCGAATTTTAATGGCGATCGCAGAACCCGATGACCAAGACGGCCTCGCTTTACAACAAGAAGCGCTACATCTCAAATCCGAACTAGAACGCAACGCCCGAGAAGGCTTTCCCCCGTTGGAATTGACAATACTCAAACAACCCGATCGCGAAGAATTAACCCAAGCCTTAGAACAAGGTCACTATCAAGTTTTTCATTATGCCGGTCACAGTGATTTAGGCGAGTCGGGAGGCGATGTTTATTTGGTCAGCCAGAAAACAGGATTGACCGAACGCCTCTATGGGGAAGATTTAGGGGGTTTATTGGCTAATAATGGCATTCAATTGGCGGTTTTTAATTCCTGTCGTAGTGCGGATACGGCTTTAGATGAAGCCAAAGAGGAGGGAGAAGCTGGCGATCGCAATCTGGCCAGAACCTTAGTTAAACGAGGTATCCCTGCCGTGTTGGCCATGGCGGAACGGATTCCGGATGAAGTAGCTCTCACTTTAACCCGGCTTCTCTATCGCAACCTCGTTTGCAGTTATCCCATCGATTTGAGCCTCTCTCGGGCACGACAGGGTTTAATCTCAGCTTACGGTTCCAATCAGTTGTACTGGGCGTTACCCGTTCTCTATCTTCATCCCGAGTTTGATGGGATTTTAGTGACAGGTCAAGCTCAAACCGAAGGATTCGATCCGTTGGATTTTTACGATCTCGAAGAAATGCCCATGACAGGAGAAACAGCATGGTTAGAGGACGATTTAGCCGACGATTTTGAGGATGATGACGATTATCTCATGCCGTCTTCTCCTAATGGAACCAGTGCAGCATCCCAACGCGTCAACGATCGCATCCCTGTTGAAGAAGTTACAGAAGAGGAAGCTAGTTTTGTTCGCGATATTTTAAGCGAGTTTACAGAAGAGAAGGGGGAAGAAAGAACGGTTCAAAGTCAGTCACCGTCACCCGTTCCTCCGCCACCAATTGAAGAAAAGCCCCAACAATCTACAACTCAGCGCAAGGAGAAGAAAAATCCCCTGAAGATTGCACTATTGGCTGGACTGGGGGCGATCGCGATCGCGGGAAGCGGTTTGGGGTTTTGGTCTGTTTACAATACTTACTTCAATACGAATCGTATCGACGCAATAAGGAATGGGGAAAAGCCTCTCGATTTAGAGAATTTAGACCTTCAAGATGTCGGTACAGATCGTGTCACCAGTTTGGCGATCGAGCAGTTTAGTGAGGGGAATTTAGACGCGGGATCGACGGCAGTACAGGCTTTACTCGATCGCAATGCCCTTCCTTTTGCCGAATCTGCCTTAGCCGTCATTCCAGCCGCACAACTCGACGAACCGGAAATTAGTTTTTTGCGCGGGCGGTTGGCATGGCAAGCCACTCTTACCGGAGACAACACTTATCATATCACTGATGCTCGTCGTTATTGGGAGGTCGCAGCCAAAGGTAAACCCGATGCGATCGCCTATAAAAATGCCCTAGGATTTGCTTACTATGCAGAAGGGCAAACAAATCGCGCCAACCAAGTTTGGTATGATGCTCTCGAATTAAGCGACACGCAAGGGGAAAATCTTGATTTGTTGCAAAATTCCGATCTTCTCAATACCTACGCAGGGTTAGCATTGGGACTGCAAAAACTCTCGACAGAAGCAACACCCGACCAAGCTCAAATCCTTGCCGATAAAGCCCGGAAATTGCGACAAACCGTTATGAATGCAGCCCCTCTTCAATTTCAGGCACAAGGATTAAGTCAGAATTGGTTGTGGTCGGAACAAGCCATTCAAGATTGGCAGCAATTATAGCGATCGCCGGAAATTGCGTTTCCCACCCCTTGACATTTTTCCCATTGAGTCTAGATAATGAGAGTTTGTGAAAACTGTCGTATAAGAGCGAGACCTTTGGCAAACGTTATTGTTATTGGTGCCCAGTGGGGAGACGAAGGAAAAGGCAAGATTACCGATTTGTTGAGTCGATCGGCGGATGTGGTCGTGCGTTACCAAGGTGGGGTAAATGCGGGACATACAGTAGTCGTTCGCGATCGCACCTTTAAACTCCATTTAATTCCCTCGGGCATTCTCTACCCGAATACAGAATGTATCATCGGTTCCGGCACGGTGATCGACCCGCAAGTGTTGCTCGAGGAAATCGACCAACTTGAAGCCTTGGGCATTTCGAGCAAAAATCTCTATATCTCCCAAACAGCCCACGTAACAATGCCCTACCACCGCCTCATCGATCAAGCATCGGAAGAGAAGCGGGGAAAACACAAAATTGGCACCACCAAACGAGGGATCGGACCCACCTATGCCGATAAATCAGAACGTGCGGGAATTCGCGTGATCGATCTATTGGATGCGGAAGGATTGTCAGATTTGTTAACGCGATCGGTGAAAGCCAAAAATGAAGTTTTAGAAAAACTTTATGGTTTAGAGCCGCTTAAAGCGAAAGAAATTATCGAACAATACTTAAAATATGCCGATCGTTTGCGTCCTCATGTTGTCGATAGCTCTCTTAAAATAGACGGTTCAGTGAGAAATCGCAAAAACATTCTCTTTGAAGGGGCGCAAGGCACACTTTTAGATTTAGATCACGGTACCTATCCTTACGTCACCTCTTCCAATCCCATTTCTGGCGGTGCCTGCGTCGGTGCGGGAGTCGGTCCCACCATTATCGATCGCGTCATTGGCGTGGCCAAAGCCTACACGACCCGTGTTGGCGAAGGTCCCTTTCCCACGGAATTACACGATGAGATCGGCACATTATTAGGCGATCGCGGGGCAGAATTCGGCACCACCACCGGTCGCCGTCGCCGTTGCGGTTGGTTTGATGCGGTCATCGGTCGCTATGCCGTGCGAATTAATGGGTTAGACTGTTTGGCCATTACCAAACTCGATGTCTTGGATAGTTTGGAGGAAATCAAAGTTTGCGTCGCTTATAACATGGATGGCGAAAAATGCCACCATCTCCCGACCAGTACCTCCCAGTTTGCCAAATGCCAACCCATTTATGAAACCTTACCGGGATGGAAACAATCAACAGAAGATTGTCGAAGTTTAGAAGACTTACCCAAACCCGCATTAGACTATCTCAAGTTTCTTGCTGATTTAATGGAAGTCCCGATCGCGATCGTTTCCCTTGGAGCCAGTCGCGACCAAACTATTATCGTTGAAGACCCCATCCACGGCCCCAAACGAGCTTTACTTACAACCAATAATTCATAACTAACATCAAGAAATCATGTCAATAACGATTGAATGTCAAAAAAGACCGGAAATGATTAAATCAAGAGCCTTGCGTCGCGAAGGCTTAATTCCCGCCAATTTATACGGTCACGACGGTGCAAACTCCGTGCATCTCGTTGTGAAGCAGAAAGAAGCAGAAATACTCTTGCGTCAAGCTGCTGTGAATAAAACCATAGTTGATGTCAATATTCCCGAGCTATCTTGGCAGGGAACTACCGTCATTAGAGAAGTTCAAACCCATCCTTGGAAAGGCAGTATCTATCATCTGAGTTTTTTCGCGGTTGACCAACCCGAAAGTTAAATTCATAAGGAGAAAAGAAAAGAGGCGTATAAAGATGCGCCTCTTTTTAACGATGTTTCTCTTTCCTACTTCTTTTGCAAATCAATCGTTATCCTTTGGCAAGGTTGGACAACCATGAAAAAATACAATGTCTACGGTATTGGCAATGCTCTCGTTGATATGGAGTTTGAAGTTTCTCCAGAGCAATTAAAAGAATTTAAAATTGATAAAGGCGTAATGACTTTAGTAGATGAATTGCGTCATTGGGATTTAGTCGATCGCTTAAAAACACTCCCCTCTAAAAAAAGTTGTGGTGGCTCTGCGGCGAATACAATGGTGGCGTTAAGTCAATTGGGAGGTCAAGGATTTTATTCTTGTAAAGTGGCTGCTGATGAAACCGGATCTTTCTTTTTAGAGGATTTATTGCGCTGTGGAGTTGAGACCAATTTACAGCACCAACATCGTGAGAGTGGTATTACGGGAAAATGCTTGGTTTTAGTGACTCCCGATGCCGATCGCACAATGAATACGTTTTTAGGGATTACGGGAAATTTTTCCACAGATGAGTTAGTCGCAGAAGAATTAAAAAACTCAGAGTATTTATATATTGAAGGCTATTTAATGCCTTCGCCAACCGGAAAAGAAGCGGCTATTCGCGCCCGAGAAATGGCGGAGGAAGCCGGAGTTAAAACCAGCCTTTCTCTTTCCGATCCCAACATGGCCGAATTTTTCAAAGAGGGATTATTAAAAGTTATTGGCTCGGGTGTAGATTTCATTTTTGCCAATGAAAGCGAAGTGTTAAAACTGGCTGAAACCGATAATATTAGTGATGGGATTGCCTATCTCAAAACCCTGACTCAATGTTTTGCCATGACGCGAGGGAGTCAAGGATCTATCATTTTTGATGGCGAAAACACCATCGAAATTGCCCCTGTGTCTGTAGAAGCGATCGATACGGTTGGTGCGGGAGATATGTATGCAGGTGCATTTTTATATGGAATTACCCACGGAATGAGTTTCAGCGAAGCAGGAAATTTAGCTTCTCGTGCTGCCGCAAAAATTGTTAGCCGCTTTGGCCCTCGTATGGAAACTGAGGCGTTACAATCTTTATTAACAAATTAATGCGTTTGCTGGGCTATATCTCATGTTTAAAAATGGCATTTCTACGGGCTTAATGTTGTGGCTATTTTTCCTCATTGCTTTGGTTTTGTTAGGATATCCCATACCATTTACTATTATAGTTGGTGCGATCGGGGGCTTAGCGGGAGGTGCGATCGTAACTTGGTGGCACAGTAAGGATAATCCTCCCATCCAACCAGTGTCAGAAGAGCATGAAAATATTTCCCTCAGAAAACCACATCGCATGGGGATTGTGGAAGCCCAGAGGCACAGAAAAATCAGAGAAAAAAGAACGCCAAAAGGTCAGGTTTTTGCCATGCAACAATTAAGGACGAGGTTGAGGCGATCGCTCCGTAGGAGATAAAGTGATGAGTTATTGTCGATCGCAGGAATAATAAACAACAAAAACATGAGAAAAGCGAAACCTTTTTTAAAATGGGCTGGAGGAAAAACACAACTTATTGCTGAAATTCAATCTATTTTATCTCAGAAATTCGATCGCGATCGCTCTTTTACTTATATTGAACCTTTTATCGGCGGAGGTGCTTTACTTTTTTATATTCTCAATAATTTTCCCAATTTAGAAAAAGCAATTATTAACGATATCAATCTCGATCTCATTCGTTCGTACCAAAGTATAAAAGAAAATCACCAAGAAATTATCGATTCTCTGGCGAAAATAGAGAGACATTATCGCAATTTTGCTAATGATACTCAAAAAAAAGGTTTTTATCTTCAGAAACGAATAGAGTTTAATCAAAATACAGTAACGGATCGAATCTCAAAAACAACGCTACTTATCTTTCTCAATCGGACTTGTTTTAATGGCTTATACCGCGTTAATCAAAAAGGTGAATTTAATGTTCCTTTTGGGAGACATAAAAAGCCTAAAATCTGCGATCGCGACAATATTTTTGCTGTTCATCAATATTTACAAAACGTTGAAATTTTAAATGGTGATTTTGAAGAAACTTTAAGTTCGGCAAGCAAGAATACTTTATTTTATTTAGATCCGCCTTATAAACCACTTAATACAACCTCTGGATTTACAGCATATAGTAAGGAGAATTTTGGCGATCGCGATCAGTTGCGACTCAAAGAATTTTGCGATAAAGTGACCCAAAGAGGAGGATATTTCATCCTCAGTAACTCAGATGTTCAAAATAGCGATCGCGATCGTTCCTTTTTTGATATTTTGTATGCTGATTATAAAATCAAAAGAGTAAAAGCAAAACGAAATATTAACTCAAAAGGAGATAGTCGAGGTGAAATTTCCGAAATTCTAATTTTCAACTTCTAGAGTAACTCCAAACAACAAACAACAATGAATTATTGGTTATTAAAATCAGAACCTAGCGATTATAGTATTACCGATTTAGAATGCGATCGCAGAGAAATTTGGGATGGCGTGCGAAATTATCAAGCCCGCAACTTTCTCCGTGAAATGCAGCCCGGAGATATAACATTTTTCTACCATTCTAATACCAACCCCCCCCGGAATTGTGGGATTAGCACAAGTAATTCGCGGTAATATCATCGATCCGACACAATTCGATCCCAATGACAAACATTACGATCCCAAAGCAACTCCAGAGAATCCACGTTGGCAAACTGTAGAAATTGAATTTGTCGAAACATTTCCACGGATAGTTTCTCTTACTGAATTAAAAGCACACTTTTCAGGAGATGAGTTTCTCGTTGTCAAGCGAGGAAATCGCTTGTCGGTTATGCCTGTCACTGCAACTGTTGCTCAAACAATCTTAGAATGGATTCGTTAAAGTTCACAACCAATCAGCAAAATATTAACTTTCTGGAAACCAGTCGATTAAATCTTCAGGAGTGGTAAATTCCCAGATTGCATCTCCTAGACTTTCTAAACCTTGGGAATCCAAATTTTCAATTAAATCAATAGCTTCTGAACTTAACTCTCCAAAACGTCGCTGAAGCTGTCGTAATAATAAACCTTTTTCTCCTTCAATTTTACCTTCCTCTCGACCTTCCTCTCGACCTTCCTCTCGACCTTCCTCTCGACCTTCCTCTCGACCTTCCTCTCGACCTTCCTCTCGACCTTCCTCTCGACCTTCCTCTCGACCTTCCTCTCGACCTTCCTCTCGACCTTCCTCTCGACCTTCCTCTCGACCTTCCTCTCGACCTTCCTCTCGACCTTCCTCTCGACCTTCTTCTCGTGCTTCTCTTTTCGCAAAAATCATTTCTCCTTGGCGATCGCGCAAAAACGTTTCCTGTTTATGTAACCTATCAAGTTCTTCCATTGTTAAACTGGCTTGGTTGGCAATATTTAAGGCTTTATCAATCTGAGGGATCTGTTTCATATTGTTGGGGATAATTTCTAGATTCGGTGCTTCTTTGATAAAGTAAATCCATTTATCAGTAATTGTTTCTAATTCATCGAGTTTTTTCTTGAATTTTGGCAGTTCGACAAATACCAGTTTTAATTCTTTTTCCTGATACGAAATATTTTCGGCTTCTTCTTGGAAATGAAAGCGAGTAATTGTTTTTTTCGTATTGGCAAAGAGTTTAAAGTCAGTAATCGTTAAAGCGATGACAGGATCGAGAAAAGAATACCCTTGACCTGATTTAAGTTGATTGACATAGGTTTTACACAGGTTATAAACGACTCGTTTTTCAAATGCCTCCACATTCCAAACTTGCATTTCAATAATGACATGAGTATTATCTGCTAATATTGCTTTGACATCTAAATAACTATCTTTGAGATCGACGGTATTGCCAGCACTATAAGGATCGAGAATATCTAAATCTTGAATGATATCGCGATCCGAATAAATCATAGAATTGAGAAAAGAAATAAGAATATCTTTACTCTCATTAGAACCGAATATTTTTTTGAAAGCAAAATCAGTTTTAGGGCTAATAAATCTCATCTTCAAATCTCCAACAATCGAAAAAAATAAATAGCAAAAACTAGGTATTAATAAAATAAGTTAAGACATCATGTTCGATTCCTTTTAACTTCAGCGCTTTAAATTTTTCCTTTTCGTCTGATGGCAAATAATCGGCAACGGTTGTCGATACTAAAATTCTACCGGGTTGGGCAGCTTCTTGGAGGCGCGAGGCAATATTTACAGAAGGACCGATCGCGGTATAGTCGGAACGATGCTCGCTGCCAAACATCCCCACTACCGCTCGACCTTGATGAATGCCGCAGCGAAACTGTACGAGAGGGACATTATCAATACCAACGATACCTTGTTTTTTCCAGCGATCGTTTAACTCATCTAAAACTCGATACATTCCTTTTGCTGTCTTGACCGATCGCCGGACTTGTTCTTCTGGGGAACAATCTTGAGGCGCACCAAACAGGGCAATGATCGCATCTCCCATAAATTTATCTACCGTCCCGCCATACTCGAAAACGACTTCCGTCATGGTTTGGAGATATTCATTTAAAACTCGAGCAATTCCTTGAGATTGTAATTGATTCGACAATTGTGTAAATCCGACGATATCGCTAAACAAAATTGTCACCAAGCGTGGCTCGGGTTCTAATCCTAATGTCATTTCTCCCTTGGCAGCTTTCTCGACCATTTCCGGGGGTAAAAAGCGTTGTAAAATGGCTTCTGTCAAATACGCATTCAATTCCTTAACGCGCTCTTCATTCGCCTTCAGGGAGAGTAAATTGCGAGTGCTGGCGAGTAATTCGCGATCGTTAAAAGGTTTGGCTAAATACGCATCTGCTCCTTGCTCCGTCCCTTCAAGGCGGCTGCTTTCATCTGCTTTCGCTGTGAGTAAAATAATCGGCGTACCTCGCAATTCCTCGTTATTTCGCACCATTTTCACCAAATCCAATCCGGATACCTTGGGCATCATCACATCGCTGACGATCAACTGAGGATGGCGTTCTTCGACCATGCGATACCCTTCTGCTCCATTGCGTGCCGTACAAACGCGATATCCTGCCGATCGCAACACCGAGGAAACATAGCTGCGTAAGTCCGGATTGTCATCAACGACTAAAACCAAGCGATCGCCTGGTTGAAAATCCAGATTGGGATTCTCGCTATTTTCGGGGATATCCACGGGGGCGATCGCTTCAATCGCTCGGTTTTCTTCTGCCTCGAGTAACTCTGCTTCCAAATCGGCCAACTCTACCGCCGATCGCGCCGATTGAATTTCCAGGGGCAGATCGAGAACCAGATCTGAAGGTAAATGGCTCGTTCCTTCGTACAAAAATACAGTAAAAGTAGTTCCTGCGATTTCCCCTTCTCGTTCTTCCCCCTGTTTAACCGAACTGACAGATACTTCTCCGCCATGCAGTTCGACAATTTCCTTCACCAGTGCCAACCCCAACCCCGTGCCTTCATAAGACCGATTCACCGATCCTTCTGCCTGTCGGAAGCGCTCGAATAAATGAACGAGTTGAGATGCAGAAATACCAATCCCTGAATCACTAACTTGCAAGCAAATGCGATCTCCTAAAGATTTCAGCGCAATCGTAATTTTCCCTTCCGCATCGGTGAATTTCATCGCATTGGAGAGAAGATTATAAAGCACCTTGTCAAACTTTTCCCCATCAAGATAAATCAAATCTGTTGCCTCGAGTTGGGTTTCTAAATGCAGTCCTTTGCGCTGACAATAAGGGCGAAAGGTCTCTACGATTTGCAAGGTAAATTCTGCCAAATTGCAGGGACGAAAACTCGGTTGCATTCGTCCCGCATCCAAGCGTTGCAAGTCGAGAAGTTGATTGACCAGACGCAGGAGGCGGCGGGAATTTCGCAGGGCAATTTGGGCGCGATCGAAAGGAAGCGCTTCTTGACGATCGATCGCGGATTCCAATGGACCGATCATCAAAGTTAACGGCGTGCGAAATTCGTGAGAAATATTCTGAAAAAACTCGGTTTTTTGCCGATCCGATTCCATGAGGCGCTCCGCTTGCTGGCGGGTTTGTTGGAAAAGGCGGGACTGCTGTACCGCGATCGCTGCTTGAGAGGCGACGGCTTGAGCCAAGTCGATATCGGCGTGAGACCAGCGACGAGGCTTGCTGCTTTGCCGAAGGGTAATGCTGCCAATAATGCGATCGTCCACGAGTAACGGTACCACTAATAAAGCGCGAGCCGGCGATCGTAGAGGTAAATCTACTCCCTTAATCTCTTCAATATTATTCCTCATATCCATCACAACAACCGGCTCTCGCGTTTTGAGCAACTCTTGCAACACAGGATTGCCCGAAATTGGAGCCACAGATTGAGGCAGAAAAGAACGATTGGTACTTGTTTGTTGTTCTCTGTCAACTGGTGACTGGTGACTGGTGACTGGTGACTGGTGACTGGTGACTGGTGACTGG
>NZ_JCAMRX010000084.1:0-18966 GCF_059821285.1 Spirulina sp. LEGE 11439 | reverse complement strand
AGGTTACTGTTTCTGAAGTGGGAGAGGGAGATGGTTCTTGAAGAGATTCCTGGGTCGGTGTATCGGTTGGAATAGAAGAAACAGATTGTTCTCGATCGCGATTAGCTGTCAAATTTTGCGGTTTTGGGATGTTCGCATCATTACTTTTTCTAAAAATGCGTTGGGCTAAATTTTTTAACGAACCTAAAGCACCAGGAGATCGCTTACTTGAAGCCTCTCCGTTTTGGGTTTTGCTCGGTTGTTGCAGTTGATTTTCTGCGATCGAGAGGAAAGCTGGCTCTGATGATATTACATCCAAAGGATTAGACATCTCAGATTCTTGCCGATCGCTTAAATATCCCTCCGCTTGAGATAAATCATCTACAGGGGTTGAGTCGGATTGTTCTGGGACAATTTCGGACTCAGTTTGGGTAATCGCACCTTGAAGTTGCTCATTAATTGGATTTTTCTGATTTGCTTTCTCTGGAAATGAACTGGGTGGAGGTCGATCTCTCTGTTGTTCCTCCTTTCCCAATGTTTCAGAGGTATCAGATTTGGATTGAATGTACTTTTGTAAGGTTGAGGGTAAATTGGACGTTGAGGCAAACTCTCCAGCATTTCCCGTGTCCGATCGCATTTGAGGAGAATTAGAGCGATCGCTGTTAGCCACATCTCGGGTTGAGGGTGCAGGAAGAGTCGTTTCAGTTTGTTCAACTCTTTGTATGCTTGTCGGATCGGCTCCTCTAAAGTCTTGAGTATCTTGAGTGTTTTCTAGCTTTGTCGTCAAATTTGCTCGCGCTTGTTCCAGCCAAGATCGCCGAGGAGAGCTTTGTTTTGTTGACTGCGGCTGTTGTCTGGATTGAGAAGGAGAAGCCGTATTTTGCGCGGCGATATCCCTCTGAATGTTAGCTGGGGCTTGAGTTCCGGGATGTTGGTCAAAACGACTGGGTTTTGATTGCGGAGGACTTGAGGGAGGAGTAACAGGAGTTTGTCCCGGTGTCGCAGGAGGAGACTGAGGAGCAACAAATTTTTGTAAATGAGAGGGAATTTGCTGAGGGTTAGAATTAGCGATCGCCTCATTTCCTTGAGAAGGAGAAGCCGTATTTTGTGCGGCGATATCACGCTGAATGTTAGCTGGGGCTTGAGTTCCGGGATGTTGGTTAAAACGACTGGGTTTTGATTGCGGAGGACTTGAGGGAGGAGTAACAGGAGTTTGTCCCGGTGTCGCAGGAGGAGACTGAGGAGCAACAAATTTTTGTAAATGGGGGGGAATTTGTTGGGGAATTTGTTGTTGGAGTTGCTGATTGTATCTTTCTAAATTAGGAGAAATTTGTTGAGGGTTAGAATTAGCGATCGCCTCATTTCCTTGAGAAGGAGAAGCCGTATTTTGTGCGGCGATATCACGCTGAATGTTAGCTGGGGCTTGAGTTCCGGGATGTTGGTTAAAACGACTGGGTTTTGATTGCGGAGGACTTGAGGGAGGAGTAACAGGAGTTTGTCCCGGTGTCGCAGGAGGAGACTGAGGAGCAACAAATTTTTGTAAATGGGGGGGAATTTGTTGGGGAATTTGTTGTTGGAGTTGCTGATTGTATCTTTCTAAATTAGGAGAAATTTGTTGAGGGTTAGAATTAGCGATCGCCTCATTTCCTTGAGAAGGAGAAGTCGTATTTTGTGCGGCGATATCACGCTGAATGTTAGCTGGGGCTTGAGTTCCGGGATGTTGGTTAAAACGACTGGGTTTTGATTGCGGAGGACTTGAGGGAGGAGTAACAGGAGTTTGTCCCGGTGTCGCAGGAGGAGACTGAGGAGAATTAGGAGCAACAAATTTTTGTAAATGGGGGGGAATTTGTTGGGGATTTTGTTGTTGGAGTTGTTGATTGTATCTTTCTAAATTAGGAGAAATTTGCTGAGGGTTAGAATTAGCGATCGCCTCATTTCCTTGAGAAGGAGAAGTCGTATTTTGTGCGGCGATATCACGCTGAATGTTAGCTGGGGCTTGAGTTCCGGGATGTTGGTTAAAACGACTGGGTTTTGATTGCGGAGGACTTGAGGGAGGAGTAACAGGAGTTTGTCCCGGTGTCGCAGGAGGAGACTGAGGAGAATTAGGAGCAACAAATTTTTGTAAATGGGGGGGAATTTGTTGGGGATTTTGTTGTTGGAGTTGTTGATTGTATCTTTCTAAATTAGGAGAAATTTGCTGAGGGTTAGAATTAGCGATCGCCTCCGAACTATTAGGATACTGAACGGCGCTCGATTCACGATTGTCAGTAGCATTACTAACAGGAGAAAAGTCAGACCAATTATTTCCTTGCCATTGCGGTTGAATATTTCTTAGAGAACCTGCGGGCAAAGACTTAACAATAAACGGATGTTGCCGAAATTGTGTAAAAACATTGATATCTGGGAGAGACGAAGCCAGTTCCGGGCGATCGCGCAATGCTTGCAAGACAAAAGTAGATGTAGTCAATGTTGAGAGCGGTCTTGCTCCCAAAGGATAGAGAAATTTAGGCTGTAAATAGTTTTTTCCTAAAGATTTTTTCATAATAATAATCAACAACAAATAACCAACAACAAATAACCAATAATAAATTAATTACTTGCAAAAAAGCCAGTCGAATCTCGCCCGCTCGAATGAATTGTTGCCCCGCTACTGGAAGAACTCGAACTCAGCGTGTTATTAACATAAATTTTCAAACCCTCATAAGCGAGTTCTAATTCTTCGATCGCGACGCTCGTACCGTCTGCTTGCAAACTCGGTGCTTGCCACTTTACCGGGATCGCCCCGATCAGCGTCCAAGTTTGAATCGTTTCCCCTGCTTGATTAAAAAGTAAAATGTTAATATTGCGGCGATATTCGTTGATATTTTGTGTATCGCTTCCTGCCGATTCAAGAGTGCTAAATAAACTGCTCGCCCAACCCAAAAACACCAAATCATTAGACATTCCTCGCTTCAAAGAAACATTGGAAAACTTAACATCTTTCAACATCACTCTCTGTTGATTGTTAACTCCCCCTTCATAGAAAATATCATGTTCGAGAGTGGCTGATAAACCAGAAATCTCATTAAAACTCGCACTAATATAACTGCTTTCCTGCATTTCCACATAAAAGCGGTTGACAGTAATATAGTTGTAATCTCGAATCGTCGTATCGGTCATCGTAACAGTCCTCTTCTATAGTTCCAATAGCGCTCGCGTTGATTGGCCAAGTCTTCTATCATTAATTCATATACTCGATCGCCTAACTTTTGCATTAAGAGAGGATTTTCCATCACTTCAGTAGCAAATTCAGCAACGGAACTGGGCGGTTCATCAGTACACGAACAATTGCAAGATTCTTCGAGAAGATCGCTATCCGCTTCTGAAAATTTGGCAAAGCCAATGGTACCGCTAGCATCCCCATGCAGAACCAAAGGGATTGTAGATTTGACTTTCATTTTGCTTGCACTCTCCTGCAATCCAACAACTTCTTTCCATCATAAACAAACTCGCGGCTTGCGATCGCTAGCCAAAAGTCGAATAATTGGGTTTTGAGAGCGACAAAATTACTGTTGGGGATCTTCGAGAGGAACTAAACCTGCTTGCTCTAATAAGGTTTGTGCTTCGATGGTCTTGAGAACCTCAATAAAAGTCAGTCCGATGGGTTTGCGACGATTATCGCGTGGATAGACAATAGCCAAGGCATAAGACAAAGGATAGCGTTTCTCGCGAACAGCCTTGCGATTAAGAAAATAACTCCCTTTTTCGTTGCACAGATCGGTTTGAGGGCTGATGGGAGAGCCATTATTCATCATTAAAGGGGAAACGGGCGTGTTTTTACCCTTGCCGATCGCCAAAGGATAAACAGAACATTGACCAAAAACTTTGCTGAGACTACCAAAAGCAATGCCTCCTACTTGTCGGTCTTCAAAATCTTGAATGACAGCATTAAAGGTTTTAAACGTCGATAAACGGGTAATTTGCGTACTCACCGCACTACGTTCCACATTTAATTCTACGAGGTCTCGAAAGGCGGCGATCGCCTCATCATTTCGCAAAACTCGTTGCTCAAAAATTGTTACTGCTTCTTCATCATCGGGAATATAAAGTTTAACAGCCAAGTCGGGTCCGCCAAGTTCTTGCCAATTGGTGATTTCTCCGGTATAAAGGCGACGTAATTGCTTAAAAGTAATCTGTCCTCGTAATTTTTCCGGTAAACTATTTTGGCGTTCGGCATAGCTAAAAGAAACATAAACCGCGATCGCATCATAGGCAAAACGCTCGAACCATAAATCAATTCCTAAATTGCGAAACAAACTACTCACCGCAAAATCTGCTTCAAAGTTACGAATTTTAGCGATCGCTTTTGTGGCAGTAGGAGCAGGAGAATAAATCAAATTATACTCGGGTTCGGGAATTTGTACGGGAGTATTGGCAGACTCAGCATCGGTATTTGTAGAAGCAGTATTGGCATCGGTCGAAACTTCTGCTTCTGGAATTACGGCCTCTTCTTCTCCTTCTTGAGGAGGATTAATCCGCGTTAAAAATTCTTCCTCTAAAGAAATTCCTTTTGCAATTAAATTCTTTTGCAGCCAAACATAAGACCAAACTCCATGCCTTTCACCGCTAAAAACATATTTACCGGGATTTAATCCTGCCACTTGTTCGATACAACAAGTCGGAGGGGTTGCTGCACTGCGAATTCGCCGCGATCGGTTGAGCAGATACCAAATTAAAACAATGAGTAACGAAACTCCCAATAAACTACCTAAAAAGAGCCATAATTGTCCTCGACCTTTTCGTTTTTTCGGCTTGACCTCTTCCTCTCCTTCTGGTTTTTCAACTTGAGTCACTTCTTCGAGAGGTGGCAGTTTTAAGAGTTCTCGACGGGCTTCTGCCGCACTGGTAAAAATAAGGGGAGTCAAACCAATTAAAGATAAAATAAAGTGTTTTAATTGGGAATTAACAGGAGGCCAGTGGTCGTTAAAACTCGGATCGAGAGGACGATGGGTTTGGGGATCGGTGCTGCGTCCGGCAAGGAGATAAAAGGCGACTAAACCGAGATTGTATAAGTCTCGTTTGACGGAAATTTCTTCTTTCATTCTTGCTGGAGGAAGAAATAAATTTTCCCAGACTGCCAAATCAGTCAGATAAATATAAAAACCCTGAAAAGTCGGAACGAGGAGCAAACTTTCGAGGGAAATATTGCCATGAATTAAGCCTTCTCGCAAGATGCCATTGGGAAGGCGAAATTTTTGCCCGTGGAGAAATTCTAAACTTTGTAAAACTTGTGTCAGGGCAATGCGAACTTGTTTTTGAGAAAGCGCCCCAGTTTCGTCAATATAACTCGCCAAATCAGGATAACTTGCTAAGGTTCCTCGGGTAATGAGATAGCATCGTTCTTCTCCTGTGGGGGCGATCGCATCATCGGGAGAAATGATCCGCACGTCTTGATAGCGACCGTCGGCGAGATCGATACCGGTAAAGTTAATAAAGTTAGTTTGTCGAAACCGGGTTTCGTTGCGGCTGAAATAGCGTTTGGGGAGGAGATACTCTTTAATCACGACGGGTTCGCGATCGCTGAGGTCGATGGCGCGGTACAATCGCCCTCGATTGCGAGGTTTGAAGTAGCCTTCCACTTGATAGGTACCGCGCATCCCCAATACTTTTGCATCGGCAGGGAGTTGCAAAGGAAAGCTACAGCGAGAACAATGGGTCGCTTGGAGGTTATCATCCAGGGTTTTTTGCTGCCACTCGCAGATAAAAGGATTAGAACGCACGCACCGATAAGCGGTATAAAGGGATTTGAAGGGAGGAGGTTCGACTTCAATAGCGACAGTTTCTTCGGTTTCGATACCCCTGAGTTTATTGATGACTTCTTGCTTGACCTCGGGAAATTCGGCGATGGGAAGGGAGACATTTTCGAGGAGAGAAGGGACGATCCAGCGATAGCGTGCCGGTATGACTCCTGCGGCACGATCCATAAATACGCTAAAGAAGAGGTTAAAGCGATCGCCCAGACCGCTCACTTCCCGGCTTTTAATGTCGTTGATAATTCCCATGTGGCGCGTCCTAAAACAGGTTTTGAGTCTGACTTCCCAAATTTTATCGGTCTTCGGGAGGTCTGCCCATGTCCGATAGTCGAATTTATGCGGGCGATCGCGTCAACTTAATATTTCTTAGTTTGACAATATGGTTTATATGTACTAAATTTGTAGTTAGTGTAGGAGAGCCAGAAAACCCATGTTTGCAAATTGTACGCCCATTTTTCCGGTTGGTGATGTTGCTGCTACCCAAAAGTATTTTCAAGAAGTTTTGGGATTTAAGATTGATTGGATTTGGTACGATGATTTCGGTTCGGTGTCTCGCGATCGCGTTTGTTTGTTTTTTAGTCTGGAGACAACAATTACCTCGGGATTGGGTTCTTATTGGAGTGTAGATGATGTGGATGCCGTTTATCAAGAATATAAAAAAAGCGGCGCAAAGATATCGAGAGAGTTAGAAGATAAACCTTGGGGCGTGCGAGAATTTACCATTGAGGATATTAACGGTCATTGCCATCGTATCGGTAGTGACTTGCCTGAAACTGAGGAAAATTAATTGCTATTAGATGAGATAAAAAATAGAACTGGAAAATTTTCCAGTTCTATGAGGTTTTTTGAGGTTTGAAATTGTACTTTTCAGCTTTAACTTTTCAGTTTGATGCGGATGGCGAGACTCGAACTCGCACGGGCTAGCCACACGCCCCTCAAGCGTGCGTGTCTACCAATTCCACCACATCCGCGCTTTTGTTTGACAGTTATCGAGTATAACAGATTTCGCGCGGAAGTGGCAATTATTTTGCTAAAGAGAGTTCCCGTTGTTTTTTGGGCAACTTCACATAACCGGACACAATTTTGCGGAATTCATCTCCCTCAACGGTTTCTTGGTCGATCAAGAGATCGACGAGGCGATCCATAATTGGGCGATGCAAGCGCATAATTTCTCGAGCTTTTTCATATCCCTCCAATGCTAATACACGCACGGCGCGATCGATTTTCGCGGCGACTTCTTCGGAATACTCCGCTCGAGGTTGCCAACCTCCTCCCAAGAAAACCTCATTACTAGGGCCTTCTAGAGCGAGAGGACCCAAATCTGACATCCCGTAGCGCGTCACCATTTCCCGCGCAATATTAGCAACCGCACGAACATCGCTCAAGGCTCCGATCGTTACTTCTGCGTCCCCAAAGACCTCTTGTTCTGCCGCCCGGCCTCCAAGGTAAACGGTAATGAGATCGAGCAAGACGGCACGACTGGAATTGCCACTATCGAGGGCATCTTCGTCTAATAGAGGTTGAGCAAATCCGCCAATGCCACCCGATCGCGGAATAATCGTGACTTTATTCAAAGGAAAAGTATTTTCCAGCAGGGTCATTAATAGGGCGTGACCGACCTCGTGATAGGCAATAAGGCGCTTTTTCTTGCCATCGAGTAGAGGGTTGAGGGTCATGCCGATAGTGACGCGATCGATCGCATCGTCAATTTCGAGGGAGGTCACTTCTTCTTTGCGACGGCGGGCGGTTAAAATTGCGGCTTCGTTGAGTAAGTTGGCCAGATCTGCCCCCGATAATCCCGGTGTTTTGCGAGCAATCTGTTCAAAAGAGACTTCTGACGAGATTTTTTTGGTTTTGGCATGAACTTCCAAAATCCCCAAACGCCCCTTGTATCCGGGTAAATCGACGGTGACTTGGCGATCGAAGCGACCGGGACGCAATAAGGCGGAGTCCAAAACATCGGGGCGGTTGGTGGCAGCAATAACAATGATGCCTGTATTCCCTTCAAACCCATCCATTTCGGTGAGAAGTTGGTTGAGAGTCTGTTCTCGTTCGTCATTTCCTCCCCCGATCCCGGCTCCTCGTTGGCGACCGACTGCATCAATTTCATCGATGAAAATCAAACAAGGGGCATTTTCCTTGGCTTTGCGGAAAAGATCCCGCACTCGGGAAGCGCCCACCCCGACAAACATTTCTACGAATTCCGATCCCGATATGCTAAAGAAAGGAACCCCTGCTTCTCCGGCAACGGCTTTGGCGAGAAGGGTTTTTCCCGTACCGGGAGGACCGATCAGTAAGACTCCTTTGGGAATCCTGGCACCAATGGAGGTAAAGCGTTCGGTTTCTTTGAGGAAGCTGACCACTTCTTGTAATTCTTCTTTGGCTTCGTCAATTCCGGCCACATCAGCAAACATGATGTCTGTTTTGGCTTCCATTTGAAACCGCGCCCGAGATTTGCCGAAATTTAGCGCTTGACCGGAAGAAGCCGCCGATCGCCGCAAAATCATAATGACGATGACGAAAAGAATAAACAAAAGGGAGAGATTAGCAATGAGTCCCAAGGTTGCAGCAGAATCCCCAGAGGGCTGCACGTCAACCTCGATATCCTTTTCGCGTAACTTTTCGATCAATTCGGGGTTCTTGTCGAACAATTTAATTTTAACGAGGTCTTCTTCACCGCGAATCTCAACTTTGGCCATTCCTGTTGAGGGGTCGAGTTCGACATTGAGAACGTTTCCAGCTTCAACTTTTTCTAAAAGTTGGCTGTAGGAGAGGGGTTCTTTTTTCTCTTGGGCGATCGCGGGGAGTCCACTCAGGCAACTCTGAAGGAGAATCCATGTAGCGGCAATATTTAAGAGGGGACGGAGACGAGGTTTTCGACGGGTGTTTGCAGAATAACCGTCAGAATTAACTAAATGCTGGTTTTCCAAAGTATGCCCTTTCATGGAGAAATTCATCAAAGTTGCTTGTCGATTGTATTGCGATGCGTAACGCGATCGCGCAATTTCTAACTATTTTAGCTGAAAATCGAGAAGCCTGACGGAAGGGGAGGAATAGAGATCGGCGCGAGGACGAGTGCTACTGCGGCTAGCCGGGACTCAGATATTCAAGGCAATCTTTTTGCGATCGCTATTCATTGTTCATTGAAAAGCCCATTTTAGTGACGAGATCGATACAGAGTTGATTGACGGCTTCTTTATCCACGCGATCGCGCAAGGTCGATTCGCCATAAGCATCATCTAACCCTTTATAAAGGTCATTGGCAATTTTCATCACCTCATCATAATTGAATTCTCCGCGCTTAATGGCAAGTAATTCTTCTGCATCCCCTGCTTCTCGACGATCTACAATTAAATTGTGAGTTTTTAATACTTCAATTCCCGTTCTTAAAAGGCGAATCGCCTGCATGGCAAACTTGCAATCATAGCCGGTTTTTGCTTCCATTTCCGCTCGTTTGGGATTGCGATTTTGCTTCCATTGCTGATAGTTTTTATATTCTCGGCAAGCCGTGCGATAGCGCTGACTTTTGTGTAGGAGTTTGATAAAGTCAGAAGTGCTATTGGTTAATTTTTGCGTATAATCTAATACTTCTTCGGGTAAAGTATGCTGTTTTAAAATACCTTTGTAATCAATTTCAGCGACTAAGAGATGATAAAGTTTTTCGGCGGGTTCGAGAAATTCAATGCGATCGCGCACTAATTGATAAAGATATTCCAAAAATGTCGTAATTTCATTCATCGTTAACGGTGGTGTATCCGTCAAGCCAAATTCTTCAATGGTTGGTTTTGCCGTAGGAGGATTCAATAACCAACGACGATGAGTTTCTAGTTTTTTAATTTGCGCGTATCCATATCCCGAATAAGTATTTTTAACGCGCTTGGAAAGAAACATGGCTCGATGTTGCAGCAAAATTTCTCCCACTTCAGTTAAATGTACAAAATCTTTAAACCAAAGCAGTTCGAGAATATTAGGATTATTATCTACGGAGAGTTTTAAAAACTTTCGCAGTTCGTAAATACTGGTATCTTCGGACAAAAAAGGAAACTTCGCATTTTCGAGTTCTTCTCGCCAACCTTTATCCTTTTGTTCGATCGCGCTGAATCCCAAATAATAAGGTTGCGAAGCAATAAAAACTCCCCGATAATCATAATCGGAAAGGTCTGTTGCCAGTTTGTAGCCTCGCGATCCCGTTAAAGCAATAAGAATCGTGCGAGATTCAATTTCTAAGCGGTTCATCTTTACTTTTATGAAAATTATGTATTATGATTGTAGCATGAATTGGATAATGGGTAATCGAGACTTCTCTGCTCTTTACTCGTTACTTTTTAATTTCTCCCTCCCATGAACCAAAAAGTCGAAACACTTAAAGACAAACGAGGATTATTTAAAAACGTTCCTAAATTCGTGCGTACCCTAGTACGTCAACGATTGCGAGAATTGGAAAGCGATCGCGAGACCTTCGATCGCCTCCTCCTCGAAAATCGCGCCCGTCTCAAGCGCCTGTATGCTTTACTGCATATTAAGCCCGATCCTTATGCCCAAGCCGTTCTTTTTGAGAATAAGCCACCAGAAGGAACATCCTTACAGGCACTGCGCCAGATTGCCAAAGAGAAAAACCCCGAAGTTGCGGCAAATTTAGTGCGTCAATATCGCCTTCCTTTCCTCCTTGTTGAATCTGCTTTGGGATCGATGCCCCCCGAGGTGATTGTAGCCGCGATCGCATCCCTTTCGCCCGAGGAATTGTTGGCCAGATTGCCGTTAATGGGTCGACGGGGCTTACTTCAAGGGGAATTGCGAGAGGAACTTTTGCGACGGTTGCAAGCCATTGAAGAAGAAAAATTTCAGTCCCTTTCTTACCAACAAGCAGAAGCGATCGTCCGCAAGGCGAATTTGGATCGGGACTTATCTCGTGCCGTTTTTGCCCTCGCGCAAACGCAAAACCCTGAAAATCTAACTTTATCGGGAAATACCGCCCTCATCATTGATGTTTCTGCATCTATGCCACGAGAGGGAGACTGTGTAGAAATTGCCGCCCGAGTGGCTTTTCAACTGGATATTGCTCTGACTGAAGATAGCGAATTGGTGGTCATTGCTTGCGATCGCGATGCCCGTCCCCTTGACATTCAACGGGGTGCAGATGTGGGAGTTTGGCGCAATATGATGCGATTTCCTGTAAGAGAGAGTTCTTATATCAGTTCTTTGGGGGTTGGCGTAAATCGTCTCACTAATTCAGGAACGAAAATTCAACGTCTCGTTATTGTCAGCGATGGTTATGAAAATCATGCGCCGCGTTTAGCTGGTGCGATCGCCCGCTATCGTCAAGTTTTGTCCTGCTATCCAAGTATCAACTTAGTACAGCCTCCTGATAGTAGCCGTCAACTTGCCGTTGACCTCAAAAATGTTCAATTGGGTTACACGATCTTTAACGTCGATCGCCATTTTATCGGGCTGAATGCCCTAATTCCCAGTTTAGCGGGACAACAAAACAACGATATTATTAGCCAAATTTTGAACTATCCTCTTGCCTCTTAGTCTTCAATTCTAGGGGAACACTTCTCGGCATTTTAGCGCTTTTTTATCGGGTTCAAAATCATCCCAAAAATTTGAGACATAACTCACCCAATTTCACTTTTTTCTGTTATTATGGAGATATCCGTACCCGACCGTAGAAGTCTTACCTGCTCAGCTAATGAGCTTCTACAACTCGTGCGGATATTTTTTTTACAATGAATCGAGATAGCACCAATCAAGAGACAACAAATCAGAATATTACACCTCAAGTTTCTCGCGATCGCGTCGAACATCTTCTCGGGCAAATTTTGGGGACGCGAGTGCGAGATCTAGACACGCTTGAAATCAATCATCGGGAGTTATTAACAGCCAGTCCCGACGACTATAAACGCTTTCTTTCCTTTTTCGCCGATACCGAACCCACTAGCACTCATTTAAGCGTCGGTTTGGCATTATTGGCAACAGGAGCAGATTTAAAAAGTCGGCAATTTTCTCGCCAACTTTTGCACAAACTACCTCTAAAAACTCTCGCAGATACTGTCGATTATATTCATGGTTGGTATCGCGATCGCACCCATACATTACAAGCACGGCGACGTTTTGATGATGATATGGCACAAGCTTACAGTACAACGGCTCCTTTAGTTCGCGAAGCCTTACAACGAGAAGGAATGGCAAAAGAGTCGGGAGATTTTACGGGGGGTGAAATTGTCGTCACTTTGGGTGAATATGACAAAGTTCAACAAGTTCTTGATGCTTTGGGACTGACTTATCGTATCGTTCCTTGTCAAGTTGCTGTGACGCTTCCTTTGCGTGCCGATCAAGTTTTAATTATTAATTGTCCGGGGTCATTTTCAGCAAAAGGAATTGAAGTAATTCGCCGTTTTGTCATTAATGGCGGGACGTTGATTACCACGGATTGGGCATTAGAAACCACCTTGCAACGAGCATTTCCGGAAACCTGCCAATGGAATCAAGTCCAAACCAGAGATGATGTCGTTCCGGTTTCTTGGGTGAATCCCGATAGTGTTTATACGAGAGGTGTTGAAGTCCCCGGACAAGTTATTTCTTGGTGGTTGGAAGGATCGTCTTATCCTATCGAAATCAAGAGCGATCGCGTACAAATTCTCATGCGAAGTGAAGAAATGGGCAAGCGTTATCAAGAAGATCCGCTTGTGGTTGCGTTTAACTATGGAGAAGGGATGGTTTTTCACCTCACCAGTCATTATTATTTGCAGCGATCGCAGGGAAATAAGAATTCCAAAGCGAGTGAAGTTGTTTCTTCCTTGGGGATTGATTTAAGCGATCGGCGATCGTTAGATAAAATGAGCGGGGAACAGTTTGCGGCGGCTTATTCTTCGCTACGTTTGTTGGCTAATATTCTCTATGAACGTCGTCGCGCTTATGGGGTTTAAGCGAGAGAGAGAGCGATTCATCGTAGAGGTGCAATGCTTGCGCTCTGACCTTGTAATACTGGTTAACAATGGAGATTTACGATTAAAATTGTAGCGTTGAATGAGTTATGTTGCGATCGTGCTTCCCCCACAACAGAGGTTACAAGCATTTGTCATCTTTTGTCTGCTCATTGTTAGCCTATCTTTTTTGGGCGCATTTTTTATTACTCCGATTTGGGGGCTTTTACTCCCGCTTCCTTTACTCATTGTAGGGTGGTTCTTGCGACGGATGTTTATTCCAGGTATTACTGGACAAACGCGGGTTCAGCTTGCCAGTTTAGCGACCTTATACGCAACCTCTGTATTGTATTTTCTGCCCTCTAATCCCTTGACAGCGATCGCGATCGCTATTCTCAATCAATGGTTGCATCTCGAACTCGGGGATCCCCTTTGGTATTCTCTCATCGCGCAAAGTTTTGTTTGCTTAACGATTGTGAGTTTAAATATTGCGTGGCGATCGCAGGATATCAGCCCCGTTCCCCAAGGGGCAAAAAATATCTTACCCGACAGCGATCGCGCCGATTTTGACAAGAGTTTAGAGCGCTATTGTACAGCTTTGGTGGCGGAGTTGGATCGCTACGATCGCGATGTGAATTGGAGCGATCGCGATCTTACACCTCTCGAAGCGGAAGTAGAAACAGAACGAAATAGCCGGATGCGCCCGAGAATTGTTAAAGATTTGGTGGCGGCTATTCGACGCGATCGCTTTTCCGAGACGTTTGTGGTGTTGGGGGATCCGGGTTCGGGAAAAAGCGTCTCTCTGCGGCGTTTAGTGCGGGAGTTATGCCAGCAGGCGAAAACGACGGGAGTCGTTCCGGTTTATGTGAATTTGCGGGAATATCCTCCCCATCGGCAATTGACGACAGAGGGACTGGTTGAGTTTATCAAGGAGGAGGCGTATCGACAAACGGGACGAGACGGGCGATCGTTTTTGGATACTTGGTACGACCAATTTAGAAAGAACAGTCAGCTATTTTTTGTGATTGATTCTTTTGACGAGTTGCCCTCGGTGTTGGACTGCGACGATCGCAGCGATGCTCATAAAAACACCTCAAGAGCATTCAGTCGCTTTTTCACGCAGGAGATTCAGTCTTGTCGGGCGGTTCTCTCTTCTCGCCATTTTCGCGCCCCTGTGGGAGTAAAGGGAACTCGCTTAATGTTGCGTCCGTTTCGCGAGTCGCAAATTCGCCAAGCGATGAAAACTTGGCTATTAGGGCGCAGAATTGATACGGATGGCTACATTCGGCGCTTATTTCGGGAGAAACCGGAGTTAGTTCCCGCGTTACGCAATCCGTTTACGGCGGAGTTAATTTCAGAATACGCGCGATCGGCGGGGGAGGAGGAGTTACCAGAGAATTTATTTGCTGTTTTTAATCACTATATTGAGAACAGATTAGACGCGGATCGCCCCAAGTTAAGGGAGTTGAATTTGACTGGAGATGAGGTGAGGAAATGCGCGGCAATTATTGCGGAAAAAATGTATAGTAGCGGCACTTTTGGGCTGGAGGCGGATGTTAAATGGGTGGTTGAGGAGGCGTTAGGGGAAATGGGGCGCGATCGGGCGGAAAATGTTGTTGAGGCGTTACGTTATTCTCGCATTGTTCGGGTTGGTGGTCGGGTTAATCCTCGTTTTTCCTTCGTTCATCGGCGTTTTGCTGAGTTTTTTGTGGTTGAGGCAATTCGGAAAACAAAGAATAATTTTCTCAATATTGAAGCAATTCCAACGGATTCGCGCTGGCGGGATTGTTTGGTGATGTATTGCGGAATTGCCGAGCCTTCAATTCGTAAAGATATCGCTGAATATTGTTGGTCGGTTATTGACAATAATCGAGATAAATTTCTTGATGGAGATTTTAATAATGCTCGTGATGTCGTTCATTGTTTGCGGTTTTTAACAGATGCTTTTCGTTCTGATTTTTTTTCTCTTGAGAGTTTTCAGTTCAAGTTATCAGCTTTAGTTAATAAAGCTCTTCAATCAGGAGAGCCGCTCATAGCAAAAATAGGTGCTGAATCAATACCTCTGCTTGATACGCAAAGACAACAATCAACAACTATTTTAGCATTAAGATATAAAAATATTTGGGTTAGTGAAACTGCTATTGATTCTTTTCGTTATCTAAGCAGAATTCATCACAAAACAAGATCATCTATCCGCAGCTATCTCAGAACTATATCCACTCGCGAGTTTTTAGATCGGTTTCAAGAACTTAACTTCAGTATGAGCTTATCTGATATATTTCGAGGTATAAAACTTTCTCTGTGGCTAAATTTGCTCGATCAGATTTTTACTTTTTTTTGTTTTGCGACAACCAGTATAGTTTTAGTTAAGTTTTTAGTTGGTTTTTTAGAACTACTCATTGTTACAACTTTTTCTATTGCTTTATCATTTCTTTTGGTAAAAGGATTGGAAAATTCAGTTATGATCACGAGATCGTATTTACCATCTCGTGATTTCTTGGGACACTTTCTTAAATTCCAAGTCATATTATCTATATTTTGGGTTATGATACTTTTTCAGCGAAAAGAGAGTCAAGAATATTGGTATTTGATCGTTTTATTTTTTATACTGTACTCTTTGTTACTTTCTACTTGGAGTCTCTTTGTGGATTGGGATGAAATCTTTAAGAAGGCATTAACAGTAAAAGACTTCGTAGAGATTTTTTCCCTACTACTTCTAACAACATTAGTTATACCATTACATGAATTTTTGACGACTTTGACGGAAATCTTAGAAAAATTCCTAGGCAATCTCTTGAATAATTTATTTCCATGGCTTTCTTTGTGGATCGAAACTGTGGATTCAATTATTACCACCATTGGAAAACTTTTGTTTATATTTCTTTTATTTATATTGGTTCTCCTCATTTTTTATTTTTTTGTATATCAACTCCAGTATTATATTGAAGTAAAAAAGATGCAGCAATATCAATTACCAAATATAATTTCTAGTAAAAATATCTATAGAATTTGTATGTCATTTAATAATGTTAAGGTTCGTCAAATGTATTTAGAGCGATTAAGATTAAATCGAATTCCTTTAGAAGGAGAAATAACAAAACCACCACCCGAACTAACAAAAGATAACTTAGTTGAGGATCAATTAGCTCGTTTGCGGGAACAATGGTATGGATTAGCAAGTTAATATCGAGATCCGCCGGGGATTGAAAATCCCCGTCTCATACGAAAAATCCATTAAAATGGATTAGGAAAATCCACAAGACAGAATTTATTATAAAATTCAACGCAATTCAATTAAAATTGAAAAAAACACCCTACTTTTGCGATGCAGCTTAGTCCATTTCAATGGACTTCTTATATGAGACAGGGATTTTTAATCCCTGACGGATCGACGACGGATCGACTGACTGAAGACAGATCGACAATGAGCAAAATAACCTCATTGCCGATCGCTTTTCTTAACTTCCATTCAACCCTTAACGCAAACCACTTGCTTAAGCGTCGCCACAACTTCCACCAAATCCAATTGCTGATTCATCACCTCATCAATCGACTTGTAAGCCCCCGGAATTTCATCCAAAACACCTTTATCTTTGCGGCATTCTACCCCTTGCGTTTGCTCGATCAGGTCATCGAGAGTAAACTGATATTTAGCCTTTGTCCGGGACATTTTTCGCCCTGCACCGTGACTACAACTGCAATAACTCTCTAAATTTCCTTTACCTTTAACGATAAAAGATTTCGCCCCCATCGACCCCGGAATTATTCCGTAATCTTCCTGTTGCGCCCGCACTGCACCTTTGCGCGTCACGTAAACTTCCTCGCCAAAATGCACTTCTTTTTCCGCATAATTGTGATGACAATTGACCGAAACTAAAGGCTTTGTCGGTTTACCTCCTGCTAAATGCTTCTCAACAATTTTCTTAAATCGTGCCATCATAATATCCCGATTGTAACGAGCGTAATCTTGCGCCCATTGTAAATCGTGCCAATACGCTCTAAACTCCTCCGTCCCGGATACAAAATAAGCCAAATCTTGATCCGGAAGCGTCTGCTCTGAGAGTTTTAATAACTCCTTCGCCGTGCTAATATGACACTGAGCCAACTTATTACCGATATTTCTCGACCCAGAATGGAGCATCAACCAAACATTATTTTCTGTATCGAGACATAACTCGATAAAATGATTTCCTCCTCCGAGAGAACCCAACTGTTTTATCGCGCGATCGCTAATATCTTGTACGCCAGAATGGAGATGTTTAAATTCCTTCCATCTCTGCCAATTAATCGCATCTTTTTCAATTTTTTTATTCGCACCGCGTCCCACAGGAATCTCTGCTTCGATATCTCGGCGAATTTTCTTTAGTTTTCCTTCCACTAAATCCCCAGAAAAAGGCAGTTTCACCGCAGCCATACCGCAGCCGATATCGACTCCAACAGCAGCAGGAATGACAGCATCTTTAGTCGCCAAAACAGACCCGACTAATGCACCTTTGCCTAGATGAACATCCGGCATCAAAGCGACGTGCTTAAATACAAAAGGGAGAGAAGCAACATTTTTTGCCATTTGCGTCTCTTTCGGAGCAAGATCGTGATTTGCCCAAGAAAGAACGGGTTTGGGAACGGATAAATTAAGCTGTTCGTAAGACATCTTTTCAATTATTAATGAGCAATGGGGAATTACGAGTATATTTTGCACTACAAACATAATACAATCTTTTTGAGGATATGTCTAGGGGAGTAAGAAGATGAGAGCGATCGCATTGACAACAAAAAAGTTGCTAAACTCAATAGGCGAGAGCAAAATAGCCCCTAAACCCGCATGAACCCCATTGACTACCTTCGCATCAGTCTCATCGATCGCTGTAACTTTCGCTGTCAATACTGTATGCCAGAAGGATCGGAACTCGAATACCTCTTGCGTCAAGACTGGTTGACTCGTGCAGAAATTCTCGTTTTGCTGCGAGAGGTGTTTATTCCTCTTGGGTTTACCAAGTTTCGCCTCACGGGAGGAGAACCCCTCTTGCGTCCGGAAATCGTCGATTTGGTGGGAGATATCGCCACACTCCCAGAAACTAAAGATATCGCCATTACGACCAATGCTTTCTATTTAAAGAAAATGGCACAGGATTTGTACGATGCCGGATTGCGGCGCATCAATATTAGCCTAGACTCCCTCGATCGCGAAACTTTCGACAAAATCATCGGCAATCGAGGGAAAAGTCGCTGGCAGCAGACGTGGGAGGGAATACAGGAAGCATATCGCGTCGGGTTTGACCCCTTAAAATTGAACATTGTTGTCATACCGGGATTGAACGATCGCGAAGTTCCCGATCTCGCAGCCTTAACCCGCGATCGCCATTGGCACGTGAGATTTATTGAATTTATGCCTATTGGAAATGCTAATTTGTTTGGCGATCGCGCTTGGATTCCCTCGGAAGAATTGCGACAAAATATTCGGAAAAAATGGGGCTTAGAAAGTGCCGAAATTAGAGGCAATGGACCCGCCGATGTGTTTAAAATACCCGGGGCAAAAGGTACATTAGGATTTATTTCTCAGATGTCTGAATGTTTCTGCGATCGCTGTAATCGCGTGCGCCTTTCTGCCGATGGTTGGTTGCGCCCTTGTTTGCTTAATGAAACCGGACAAATTGATTTAAAAACAGGTTTGAGAACAGGAATATCAACCCAACAATTAAAAGAACAAGTTAGACATTTACTCTCTTTAAAATCAGAGATCAATTTTAAAGAGCGAGATTCCGGTACAGAACAAGGAAATTATACGAGAACCATGTCCCAAATTGGGGGATAATTGAATCTATAGGGATGTAGCAGGCTACATCCCTATAGATATAATCTATCTAAGGAAGAGCGATCGTGTCCCTAGAAATTTACGGAATCCCTAATTGTGGCACTTGTAAAAAGGCTTTGAAATGGCTGGATAGTCAAGGCTTAGCTTATGAATTTATCAATACCAAAGAAAATCCGCCCACTCGAGAAATGATTCAAGAATGGGTTAATTCTTTGAGTGCTAAAGCCATGCGAAATACATCGGGACGTTCTTATCGAGAGTTGGGAGACCAAAGAAATACATGGACAGATGAACAATGGATCGAGGCATTTGCTCAAGATGCTATGCTCATTAAGCGACCGATAATCGTTAAAGATGGCAAGGCAGTTTTAGTAGGTTTTCGTGCAAAAGAGGAGGAAGTAATAGCGGGTCTACCGAAGTTGTTGTGCTAAAAAGAGATAAATAGTACAGTAAAAATGAA
>NZ_JCAMRX010000083.1:0-19254 GCF_059821285.1 Spirulina sp. LEGE 11439 | reverse complement strand
GGGTTGGATGCCCTTTTCTCAACTTAGTTTTACATACTAAGTTCGGTAGACCCCAACTTTATAATGAGATAAAAGATAATAACGTAAAAATTGTAGAGGTTTCTGGTCGCTCTGGTATATATTCTTTAATAATTCTTCCCATTTTTTAGTCAAAACCATCCAATGTTTTTCTCGTTCAGTATCTCTAGCTGTATGTATAAACAAATAATTTTTCAACAAATCAACAGGAGTTAAACCTAATCCTCTTTCGTTTATAGTTTCAAAAACTTTCAATGCGTTTTTAAGATTAGGACTTTCTATTCTAATTACTTTAACTCGATTTGTAATTGCTCCATAAACTTTCTTAAATCTTGTTGGATCTTCTTCCAATTTATCAGATAAAAAAGTTTGAATAGATCGCCAAGCTCGATCTATATTTTTTGCAGATTGAGAGGATGAAAGTGTTGCTCGATCTGCTTTTTCCCCAGCTAAAATACAATCCATAACTTTTTGACCAAAACTATCATATTGAAGTGATAAACGATACTTATCAACATCATCTCCCGTATGTATATCTTGTGTTACACCTTTGATTAGATTCTCTACTGATCTCGATTGATCTCCTAATTTTTTTATAGAATCTCTTATTGCACAAAAAACAAGATAAATAGTAGTTAGTCTTTGTTGACCATCTATTAATTGAAATGTTGTTTTATCATCTGTTGTAGTATCTGGACAAACAACAATTGAGCCAAGAAAATATTCTGAAAAATCTTGATATATCTCTCCTTCATATAGTCCCAATCCTTCAAATAGATCGTCAAGTAGTTTTATAACATTATCTTGTTGCCAAACATATTCACGTTGAAAGTCAGGAACAGTATAAAAATCTTGAAAGACTCCATAAATACTTAAATTTCTTGATTCAATTGAGGGGGCCTTAGACATAGCTTTTGACTAGATTATACTTAAGAACACTTTTTTTGAATAATAAATTAAGGGAATGAGTAACTGCTATTCTCTAGAATACTATATGGTTACAATTTTGGCAACCTCTTTTGTTATCTTTGTTGAAATAAAATTCTTAATACAGCCTACAATAATTCTTACTATAGCGAGAGAACCCAAGGTTCTTCGCTAAGCCTCTCTTATTTCAGTATACACGTGATCGCACTTCCCATTTCTTTATCCTGCGATCGCGGCTGAGATTTTTGCAGAAAAGCGATCGCTAACCCTACAACACCTTGAAAATTTTGCTAAACTATTTAATATTTCTCCTGCTATTTTTTTACCCAATTAAAGCAAGATTTATAAGTTTCAAAAGAATTCAATAAACTGCGCCACGAACCAAGCATAAAAAATAATAAATAGCCATCCTTCCCATTGCGTAACTTTCTTATCTTGAGTGACAAAGAAAAGCAATAAAGACGCACAAACCATCACAGGAATTCCTAATTTAATCACCTCGGCTGGCATCGTAAAATCGCCAAATAATCTCGGAATTCCCATCACCAAAAAAGAGTTAAAAATATTCGATCCCAAAACATTTCCTACCGCCATCTCTGGCTTTCCTTTTTTCGCTGCACTAATGGTGACTAATAATTCCGGTAACGATGTTCCGATCGCAACAGCACTAATCGCAATCACTTCTTTACCAACCCCTAGCGTAGCAGAGATATCGCTAATGGATTGAATTGTATAATTTGCACCCAGAAAGATAAAAATAGAGCTAATGGCTAAGATAGAAATTTCTTTAACGAGAGAATCTTTTTGATTAACTTCGCTTGTCTCTTTCTCATCCTCTCCATTGGTTTCTCTACTATTTTCAATCGCATAAAAAATATAGAAAATATAACCAATAATTAGTAATATCCCTTCATAGAGAGAAAACTTTAAATCCCAAACAATGAGACTGAGTAAAAATGCCGAGCCAATAAACAAAGGCAGATCGACACTAACCAAATCGTAATTAATCAGTAAACTCCGCGTACTAATAATAGATGCGATACCAATAATCAAAAAAATGTTCGCAACATTAGAACCAATAACATTACCGATGACAATCTCAGAAGAATTTTGACTCACTGCAATCAAAGAAGAAACCAATTCCGGAATAGAAGTACCGATCGCCACAATTGTCACCCCAATAATAAAATGAGGTAAACCTGCCATCAATCCCACTTTTTCCGCAGCATCGGTAAAAAAATCCGAAGCCTTAATCAAAACAGCCAAACTCACCACAAAAATCAGAATCGAAATTGCTAATCCGTCCATTTGTTCCTAATTGATAACTGATAACTGATAACTGATTCACCGTGGTTTGTGGCTTTTAACAAGAATATTCTCACTCGTATAGATTTCGAGAGGAATACCCGCATTGTCGCTAATTTTTTCTAAAGCTTGTTCGAGGGAAAAAATATGATCCATAACATCCACTTGTGCGTCGATATCATTTTGCGATCGCGCTGCGATCGCAGTTTGCTGAATTCGTTCGATATAACTGGGAGTCAAACGCACGGAAATCGTCGAATTGTTAATCGAATAAACGCAAAAAATGATCTCCCCATTGCAAAGTTCATCGAGATCGAGGCGAGCTTGTCGCACTTGAATGCTCTCTTGTAAAAAGTTCTCTGCTCTTGTGAGAGAATCTTCATATTGCTTAATAAGAGGTTGCGCTTTACCATAACTAAACGCATCACTGGGAATCTGCTTGATATAATTAACCGCACTTTGCCAATCACTTACTGCATCCGTCCAACGATTGCGCCGTTGAGCCGATCGCGCCTTTTCCGCCAACTGTGTGGCCTGATTATAGGCTTCCGTCGCAAAAAGTTCGTGATTTTTACGATCTTCCGATTCTTTTGCTTTGGGTAAAAATGCCGCTAATTCCGTTTGGGCGCTATCGTAAGACATCGTGCCTTCCGCAACAGATTCGAGACGGTCGATCGCTGTTTGCCATGTTGCGTAAGCTAAGCGTAAATCCTCTAACGATTGAGCAATTCCCTGACGCACCTCAGCAATTTTAGCTGCTTCTTTAGCCGCTTCGAGATTTTCTAGGGCTTTTTGTTCCGTTTCCCAACGCTTGCTCACAATATCGAGATTAACGCGATATTCGCCAATTTTTTTGCGGGCGAAACGATAAAATTCACTGGTAGGAGAAATGCTTTCCAATCCTGCGATCGCCTCTTCCCAAGTTTCTTTCGCCGCCCTCCATTTAGCCGCAGGGAGAGGGGGATTTTGGCTCAATTCGGCGGCGCGAGAAGCAATTTGTAAAGCCGCAATGAGATCCTTTAACCCCTCTTTCGTCCCTTGGTAAGCTACCAATAGATTTTCTGCTTCCCCATGTTTCCGCGACCAAGAGGGAATGGATTCTAAGAGGGCGATCGATTGTTGCATTTGTTGCTGTGCTTGCAAAATTGCGCGACCGGAGGGAGGGTCTTGTAGCGTCGCGAGGGCGTTATTCGCCAATTCTTGCGCCACCTCCATCGTTTCGCAAGACCCCAAAACGCAAGGGCGAGTGAGGGCGTATAACGTGCCGAGAAACGCCGCGATCGCCACCACAATTCCCGTCCCCAAAACCCCAACCCAAATTTTCTCGAGATAAGGAGACGGTTCAGCCGGTTTAGTATAACTTTGCTGCATCCACGCATCGGGATCTTCTTCCTCATCCACCTCAGCAAAATCAAAATCGAGATCGGGATGCGTGACTTCCTCCTCTGCATAGTCTGCAAATTCTTCTTCTGGCAAAACTTGTTCTCTACTGGTGACAGGTATCGAGGCGTTGCTGGTGACGGGAGGAAAAACGCGCTGACGTTCGGCAATACCATCGGGGGTATTGGCTTTGACTTGTTCGGCGATATCATCTTTAGGGATTTCCTCCGTACAAGGGGCAAAAGCATAGGGGCGATCGCGGCCTTGAACTTTGAGGCACATTAAACCGCGATAGCGCCATTGTAAATTTTGCTCCCGAAACACCTCTTCCATGAGGCGAAATGCCCGTTTGGGATGGGTGAGAGTCGGAACCGGATGCTGAATCGCCATTAACAGGGCATCATTTTTGAGAAAACAACTGACTTGCAAAGGCGAAATCTCAACCAAGGTTGCCTGTAAGCGCTGTTGGAGTTGGGTTTCGAGTTGAGTCAAATCGAGGGGACGCACTGAGGTTTTAGCCGCCATTTCAGTGAACAGTGAACAGTAAACAGTGAACAGAACCTTCGGCTTCTGTGGGATTTTTTGGGATTGTAGCCGCAAGGGGGGATGAAATTCTCTAAGAAAAGCTAGTAATGTTAGTGTATGCGATTCCAGCAAAAACCCAATTGGGTGTCATCGGAAAATTTTTTCAAGAATGGATTTACTCGAGTATCAAGCCAAAGCCTTATTTCGCGAAGTTGGAATTCCCGTCCTCCCTTCTCAATTAATTGACGAACCCAGAGAGATCAAACAATTACAGGTTCCTTATCCCGTTGTTTTAAAGTCCCAAGTACGGTCGGGAGGACGCGGAAAAGCTGGAGGCATTCACTTTGTTGAAAATACAATCGACGCGATCGCGGCTGCCCAAACGATTCTTCATCTTCCCATTGCTGGAGAATACCCCCAATTACTATTAGCAGAAGCTCGCTATCAGGCCCAAACGGAATTATTTTTAGCTGTGGCTTTTGATTATGGCCTGCAACGCCCGATTTTATTGGGATCGAAGCGTGGAGGAATGGAAGTGAATACCCTCTTAGCGGGAATGCAAAAAGTAGTAGTCGAGGATGATTTTTCCTCATTTTATGCTAGACGTTTGGCAGTACAGATGGGTTTGCAAGGGGAGATCGTCTCTCAAATTAGTGCCATTGTCGAGAAAATGTATGGACTGGCTATTGTCAAAGATTTAGATAGCATTGAAATTAATCCCTTGGCGATCGCGGAAGATGGGGAGATTATGGCGCTGGATGGCAAAGTCACGGTGAACGATCGCGCTGCAATTTATCATCCCGATCTCTTCGATTTGGCGCAACTGCGGAATAATGGCAGTTATCGAGCGATCCTCGTACCGCGACGACCCCTAACATGGCACGATCCCCAAGGCAATATCGGCATTCTTTGCGATGGCGAAGGGGTCGCAGCGACAATTTGGGATTTACTCCACCAGCAAAAGCAAAAGCCGAGAACCTGTCGGATTATTGGAGCAAGAACCCACGGTAAATTCTTTTCCGATGCCCACTTCAAAGAGTCCCTCGAACGCGGCTTAGAACAGCTTTTAGAGGAGTCTGAGTTACAAATTATTTTCCTCGATATCCTCTGGGGAGAAAATAGAATGAGCATTATTGAAGAAGCGATCGCCACGATCTGGGACTTTTCTTCGCCTCCCACAGCAAAACCGGGAGGAGACGATCGCAGCAAACGCCCCACTGCTATTGAGTCCCGCCGTCAGCGACGCTCTCCCCGTCCCCAACAAAGCGTAAAATCTTATAAAACTCCCCCTCAAATTGTGGTCGCTTTGCGCGGTGGCGATTCTCAAACTATCAAATCTTATGCCTCACAATTACCCATACACTGGACGAATAACGCTAACACAGCAATCTTTTCAATGAACACTGATAACTGATAACTGTTCACTGATAACTGTTCACTGATAACTGTTCACTGATAACTGAAAATGCACAATTGGACACCAGAACGCAAAGTTTTAATACAGGGAATTGCCGAACCGATCGCGATTCATGCCGTTGCCAAAATGAAGGAGTATGGAACAAATATTGTGGCGGGAATTGGCATTGGACGCGGTGGAGATGAGATTGAAGGGATTCCTGTTTTCGAGTTGGTAGAAGAGGCGATCGCAAAAGTGGGGGCGATTTATACTTCAATTATTTTCGTTCCTCCCAACCGCATTCTCGATGCAGCTTTGGAGGCAATGGCGGCGAATATTCATCGCCTCGTTTTAGTGACTAATAATATTCCGCCGTTGGATATGATGCGTTTATTTCGTAAAGCGCGATCGAATAATACTCTGGTTTTGGGTGGAGGCAGTGCGGGGCTGATCGTCCCGGGTAAGGTTCTCTTGGGCATTTGCGAACCTTGTTGTTATACCCCCGGTAATATTGCCCTGATCGGTCGCGGGATGGGTTTAGTAGATGAGGTGGCTTGGGAGTTGACGCGGGCGGGGATCGGTCAATCAATGGCGATCGATCTTGGCAGTGGGGAGGCGATCGGATCCGGGTTTGGCGAATGGCTGGTTATGGTGGCCAGAGATCGCAAGACGAAAGCGATCGCATTACTCGAATCGGCGATGATGGGCAACGAGGAAGCTGCCGATTTAATTCCCAACAATATGCGAAAGCCCGTTTTTGCTTATATTGCCGGACGTTATGTTCCTGTCACACCTTTCCCTCAAGATACAACCAAGCTCATTCTCGCTCAGTGTTCGACTCCTTTTGCTCACTCGAGTACCGGGGAAGCCAAATTAGCAGCCTGCGATCGCGCTGGAATTTCTGTCGCCAATTCCCCGACTCAGCTTGCGAAATTACTACAAGAAACGTTGAAGGCAGCAGTTAAACCAAAACGCAAACCTGCTTTGACTTCTAAACATGAAAACACGACGACCTCCCATTAGTTTCGGTTGGCTAGTGGCTGCATTGGTATATGGTTCAACTTTGGTAATGATTGGTTTTTTCGCTTATACCAATGGTTTACCGGGATATTTGGGTTATATTCCCTATCACGATCTCCTCGGTCATTTTATTCTCTATGGGACGGCAAGTTATCTCGGCGATCGCGTTCTTCGCGGCAGAAAATTACAGATAATAGGTTATCGTATCCCATTATTTGCTTTGATTTTTGGCATCATTACCATTGTTGAAGAGTGCATTCAATCTTTTTCCCCCTATCGCACTTTTAGTTGGCTGGATATGATTGCGAGTTTATTGGGTTTAGGAGTGGGTTATTGGTTGGCACAACGCGAATTACATCGGTTAGAAAATTGATGGCAACAGAAACACAGAGGACTTAGAGAAAGATTCTCTATGCCTCTGTGATTTTGCTTGCAAAACTTATTTATTCTTAAATTCGCCGCTTTCCTTGTAGACAAAATATCGCACCGATCGCGATAACCCATAAACCCGAATGCGCGTAGCATTAACTGAGTTAGGATCGTTAGCGGAATATCCTTCTACTGCCCCTAAAGAATCCGGTTGTCTGCCAATATTAAAAGACAACTTCTCGTTTTCTTCAAAAGAAAGGGCGCGATCGATTGTGACTGTTGCTAAATCCAACCAAGGGGATGTTTCTTCACTCCATTCTCGAGTTTGGGTGAAAATCTCGGTTTTATCTCCTTCCATATCCTCATGCAAGCGCAATTGGAGATGATAAATGACGGGTTCTCGAGACAATCTTTCGACATATTCCTTGCGAAGATAATCAATGGGTCTCGTCTCATCAGAACGGCGTTTTTGTAACCAAGGTTTTTCCCAATCTTCCCCCGATATATAGCCAGAATCTACGCCGCGATCGCCCGGAATCAAACGATATTTAACATAGCGAAGTTTCCCATCCTTGGCTTTGAAATAGTTGACTAACTTTGAGTCATAATATATCTGACTAAAAGACTCTGGGGCGCGTCGCATGGTTTCGGCTAAAATCTCTTTAAATTCGGGATCGCTTTGACAATAAGCCTCGAGTCCTTTGGAACTGACGGGTTCATCCTCTCCTTTACCTTTGATCGATGCTAAAGTAAAATTCCAGAAGTCTGTCATATTACGAAAAGTTCGCGGTCCCGTATTCATAATGATATCGAGAGGGCTTTCTTCTTCGCGATCGCTAAGTTTGAGAGAAGCACTGCGAATATCCATCGCGGCATCGTCTTCAAATGTTACCGTACCGTGTCGGAGTCGCAGGGGAAACTCTTTTCCAGCTTGCCAAAACTCATGTTCGGGAAATTCTGAGCGATCGACGACTTTTAGGGTGCCTGCACCTCCGACTCCGTATTTATGAGTTGCGCGTCCTTTCTTTTTGAAAGCTGCCAAAATAAACAGAAATCCGAGGACAATTAAGTAGAAAAAGAAGAGAATAATCTCCCAAATTTTTTTCATCGATCGCAATCTCCATAATTAAAAAACATTTGCGCTTTGTCCTTAAATATTGATGCTCATCATGAGCCATCCCAACGGAATTCCCGGTTCAATGCGATCGCGATATTCCCAAAGGAGTTTTTTCAAGGGAAGGGGAGCAAATTCAATGGCGGGGTTATAACGCACATTGGCTAAAGTCCACATGAGTTTAACTTGTGCATCGTTTTTTTCCTTGACTTTTTTAGGGTCATAATTGGGATCGTCTTTATCCCAGAGTCCGATCGCGGCATATTCAATATCGCCCCCATCTTCATATTGTTTGTTATTCACCCAAGAATGAAAGAAAATACAATGATAGAGAATATAAACGCAAAGTTGTTGCAAATCTTCTTGATTCTTAATCTCGAGAGTGCCATATTCTGGCTTAAGAATGGAATGTTTCACCAAGTCTGCGGACATTCCTTCAATTTCCGACCAATAAATTTGAATGTTGTTTTGATTATTGGCAAAAAATTCGGCGACATATTTTTTCAACAGTTCCCACATTGCCAAAGCTGCGCGATCGAAGTGATTATTATCAATAGGATCTGGAAGTACGTGTTTTTCCGGCGACCAATGATAACTCAAAATGGCGATTTCTTCGACGAGAACCCCGTCAACGCTAGCTGCATCTAAGGCTGAGGCTTCCGGAATAAAGCCTGTATCTCCGATAATGAGGGCGGCTCCTTTTTTGTCGATACTCATCAAGCCTTCAAAGTGAGGCCATAATAACTTGCGAATTGGACTTTGGCTGACATTGCGATAGAATGCCATTGCATATTGATCCATATTCATATGAGTTCTTCCTAAGTGAGATTGAATCTCCTGAAAGACATATTCGGCACTGCGAAAATAATATTTGGCATCTTCCCAGTATTGGCCATCTGTGGGGAAACAGGTAATCACTTGATTTTTCAAGCGATACTCGATGGAGTGAACCTGTAGGGTGCGATCGCGCAAGACAAAACGCGCCTCGCTATATTCCGGTAGGAGTCCTCCGGGTTCGGCTTTATAGCGTCCGGTTTTATAATTGACAGCATATTGCCATTCTTTACCTTCCACGCGGTTTAATTTTCCCGGATTAAAGCCATTTAAACGCCGTTCTACAAAATATTCATCGCTGAATTTATCCGGGTGTAGACGACTTAAGTTAGCTGGCATCCATGTTTGTAAGGAAGGACCCGCCATACTGCGAAAACCTAGTTTTTTAGTGAGTCCTGAAAATGCCCAACCTAAGACGGGAATAAGGGGTAAGGTCGGGAAAACTTGCAAGCCGACGTGAGCCTCATATCTGGGGGTAGGTTCGACTTCTTCGGGTAAAGGACTATCCACATCAAAGCGAGGAAAATCCTTACCGGGGGTACCATAATACTTAAAGCGTTCTTTGGGATTGCTCGAGGATGGATTCATTGATTTAAAGTAGAATTGTTTAAATTTGTTAAGAGCGCGATCGCTTATCTAAGCGACTTCGAGGAACTTACACCGCAATGCTAGGAGTATTTTTTCTCAACTGACGATTTTTTTTAGGATCTTTAAGGAAATCAAAGTTCTACCCATCGTTACGATCGCAAATTGAACACCTTTACTACTTGACCGACCGGTCGGTCAATATTAAAATAGAAGTATGAACGGATAAAGAAAGTTGGAGTTCGCCCTAATGGATATCTTAACCCTATCAATCCTCTTCACATCACTCTGGTTATTCGACACGATCGCCAATGGTTATCCCAAATTATCTCGCTGGTTGTGGCAACTACTCGAAGAAAGCGATCGCGCTAAATCATAACTGGTGACTGGTGACTGGTGACTGGTGACTGGTGACTGAATTACCTTCTTCTTTCATCCAGTTTGCGATAAACAGCGCGGATATCGACCTGATGGTGAGCCATTGCCACGAGAGTATGATACAACAGATCCGCAACCTCAGAAGCAATCGCATCAGCATCATCATCTTTACAGGCCATCACCACTTCTGCGGCTTCTTCCCCGATCTTTTTGAGAATTTTATTATCACCCCCCGCAAAAAGTTTGCAAGTATAGGAAGTTTCCGTCGGTTTATCGCGGCGATCGCGAATCGTACCGTACAATCCCGAGAGAGTATCCGCAGGAGGCGCTTGCTTGCTCCCTTCGACTTGATGGAAACAGCTTCTTTCCCCCGTATGACAGGCAATATCGCCAACTTGTTCGATGGTGACGAGGAGAGCATCGCTATCGCAATCATAACGCAGGGATTTGACTTTTTGGAGATGCCCCGAAGTTGCACCCTTGTGCCAAAGTTCTTGACGCGATCGACTCCAATACCACACCTCACCCGTTTCAAGAGTTTTTTGCAAAGATTCCCGATTCATCCATGCCATCATTAAAACGGTACCATCGAGATAATCTTGGGCGATCGCAGGGACGAGACCGCGATCGTTAAATTTAATTTGTTCGATGGGGACAGCTTGGCTCAAGGAAGAAAGGGTCATGGTTCGATGGGATTGATATGGGGAATCTTTAATCTATCCTAGAGGAGAATCTTTAGCAAAGGGAAAGATTGAGGCAAGAATTGATAAAAGTTTCGCTATCCTCAAGACTTAGCATTCAGGTCTGGTATTGTTCATCGCACTCCAACCGTCATTTACGTCACGAATTCAACAAAATGAGAAATCCTTTTAACTTTTTTATCGATTTGCTGAAACAGCCCAACTGGGTAAAGATTTGGTTGTTTGCACTCATGTTGGTTAACTTTGCCAGTCTTGCCTTTTGGAGCGAACCGATCGCCAAAATAATTTTTCTAACTTTTATGGTGTCCGCAATATTAATGATGACATTATATTCGCGATTTGGCTGGGAAAAAATTCTCGGCTTGGGTCATATTCTCTGGATTCCTTTGTTAATTTATATCTTGACCCAAATCTTCGGAACTGCGGGTTTATTGCAAATTTACTTACTCCTTTTTATTGGTTTGATTAGCGTTTCTCTCGCGTTTGATATTTACGATGTTTGGCAATATTTTGCCAAACGAAAACAATAAGGAAATCCAGCAGAGCCTCTGCTGTAATAACGGCAGAAATTTTCCAATCTGATTAACAACCATGAAAAAAATAACGAGAGCGTTATCGATGCACCCCTAACAACAAGGAATTACCTATCGCGCGAGTATTTCCACCTTCACGGGAGCAACCCCCGAGGAAATCATACCCACTTCTTGTGCTGCACCTTTAGATAGATCGATAATTCGCCCTCGGATGAAGGGTCCGCGATCGTTGATACGCACGATTACAGAACGATTATTATTAAGATTGGTCACTCGAACTTGCGTGCCAAAAGGAAGAGTGCGGTGTGCTGCACTGAGTCCATATTGATTGTAGATTTCACCATTCGCACAGCGATTGCCATGAAAACCGGGGCCGTACCAAGAGGCCATTCCTTCCTCGGTACGCAAAACGGAAATGCTTTCTCCGTTGAGGGTTTCACCGATTTTCTTCACGGGTTTGAGCGCGATCGCATCGGGAGAAGAAGACACCATAAACAGCGTCAAACTGACGAGAAGACCGAGAGTTTTATTCATAGGTAGAAGTCTTGAAGGGATTAATTTTTTGCAGTCTCGAACTTCGCAACCTCAGCACCAAAAAGAGATAAGGTTGCGATCGCGCCGCGTGATTCGTTGCTACCCTGAAAATCGCACTGTCTTGCTACCCTGAAAACTCGAGCGGCGATGTAGATGAACAATTTATTACTATATCTTTAGAATTCCCCCTTGTTTCCGGAATAATCCCAGAAAATTGCATAGTTTAGAAAATCTAATTATTCGCGAGTCTCGGATAAAGAAATATTGCAGGCGATCGCAGGGCTAAACCACTTATCAAGCAACGGATATCGCAAATTTGACGAAACCATAAAACTCGCTTATAGTTATCAAACCCCTTTCTCATGCTTGCCATAGGTAACGATGCACGACTTCCTCCCCATTGCTTACTTTGAAAACAAATTCATTCCTTTTGCAGAAGCTAATATTTCCATTGCTACTCACGCTCTGCATTATGGAACGGGTGCTTTTGCCGGGATGCGAGCCATCCCCGATCCGAGCGATCGCGATCGCATCTTGCTCTTTCGCTTAGATCGCCACTGTCAACGCCTCTCTCAGAGTGCTAGGTTTTTACACTACGACTTACCCGCCGATAAAATCAAACATATTATTGTTGAATTTATTCAACAAAATAAACCGACGGTTTCTTGTTATATTCGTCCTTTTATTTATACTTCGGGATTGGGAATTGCGCCGCGACTGCATAAGATTGAAAAGAACTTTTTTGTCTATGGTTTGGCACTAGGGGATTATTTATCCCCCGATGGCGTAACCTGTCGCATTAGCTCTTGGTATCGCCAAGAAGACCGCTCTTTTCCCCTCCGAGGTAAAATTAGCGCGGCCTATATTACCTCTTCTTTGGCAAAAACTGAAGCCGTTGAATCGGGTTTTGATGAAGCAATTTTAATGAATTCTCAAGGGAAAGTTTGTGAAGCCTCGGGGATGAATATTTTTATCATTCGCAATGGACAATTAATTACCCCCGGATTCGAGCAAGATATCTTGGAAGGGATTACCCGCGATAGTATTTTAACGTTGGCGAAAGAGATGGGCATTTCCGTAGTGGAACGAGCGATCGATAAGTCCGAACTCCTCATCGCCGATGAAGTTTTCTTAAGCGGAACGGCGGCGAAAATCACCCCTGTCAAGCGCATCGAGAACTACGAATTACCCCGAGAAAAGCCGATTACCGCCCAATTAAAAGACAAACTCACCGCGATTACCGAAAATCGCGATCGCGACTATCAAGACTGGGTTCACGCCATTTCCCTCGCATAATTGGCGATCGCCTCGCGAAAAAAGCAAAGCAAGCGGGAAAAGTAATAATGTTGCTTTTCCCTATTGACAACAAAAAGAGAAAATGTAATGATTTATACAGAAATAAAATAAATCGTTCATCTCAGTTTCAGAGAACCGAGACGGAAGTAGGGAAATAACCCGAAGGAACGCGCCTCAAATCTAAACACAAATCTAAGGATTTTAGAAAGGAGGCGAAAGCCATGAAACTTTTTTATCGCGGACATAGTTACACTGCTCACGAGCGCACCGTTCCCGCTACCGATGTCGCCGTAGAAGGGAAATATCGCGGAGCCAACGTCACTTGGCACAATAAGCAAGCTCGCGTCAAACATGCCAACCAACTGACCTATCGTGGTGTCAGACATACTGGCGGTTAATCTGAGATGCGATCGTGAATTTTGCGATCGCACTTCCAGCAAAAAATTTGAATTCGTTTATAAATTTGAGAGATTGAGAAGAGAGGTTTCTACCTCTCTTTTTTTATTTTGCCCGCGTTTTAATTACACGAAAACATCAATTTTTACAATTTCTACTCAATTGTGAAAAACCCTGAAAATCGATCGAGAAAATTCACAATTGCTCGTCCAAGAATTGGAATTGAGAAGATAAGGCAAAGAGAAGACGATCGCTCATCCTAAAAGCCTCCTTAACTAACCTTGAAATGAGAAGGGCGCTTATAATAAGTTCAGAAAAAATACCGAGATAGCGATCGCTATATCAATCGATGTTACAGTTTAACCGCTTAACGATAAAATCTAAACTCTCCCTCATCCTTTTAGCCGCGAGCTTGGGATCTATCCTCGTGATTAGTCTATTGAGTTGGAACCGAGCGAGAGCGCATCTAACCGACGCAATCTTCGATCAACTCACCAGCCTGCGATCGTCCAAAGCCCGCCAAATCGAATTTTTATTTCAAACCTTATACAACCATATAGAAACCCTTGCCGAAGATCGCATGGTCATTTCAGCAATGGCAGAATTCAATCGCGGATTTCGCGACGTTCAACCCGAATATATCTCCAGCGAATGGAACGAAGCGATCTCCCAACATTACGCCAAAGAATTCTTTCCTCAACTCTCCCAAAACATTGAAGGAACGCCCCATTGGGCGAATTATGCCCCCAGAAACCAAGCTGCCCAATACCTGCAATATCAATATATCGCCAACAATCCCAATCCCGTCGGCGAAAAAGATATCCTCGATCGCGCCGAAGATGGAAGCGAATACAGTAAATACCACGAGAAATATCATCCTATTTTTCGCAATCTTATTAAAAAGTTTGGTTACTACGATTTATTTCTCATCAACCACAAAACCGGAGATATTGTTTATTCCGTTTATAAAGAAACCGATTATGCCACCAACATCGATCGCGGTCCTTACCGTCAAAGCAACTTAGCCAAAATTGTCAAAGCCGTGCGGAACAACCCCGATCGCGGGGAAGTGCAAATTGTCGATTTTCAACCCTATCGCCCCTCCTACATGGCTCCGGCCGCCTTTATCGCCGCTCCCATTTATAACGGTTCCCACCTCATCGGGATTTTAGCGATACAACTTCCCGTCGATGAAATTAATCGCGTCATGACCAACGGGCAAGAATGGGAAAAAGAAGGATTGGGAAAAAGCGGAGAAACCTATCTCGTCGGTTCCGACTCAACCATGCGTTCCCTCTCTCGCTTCCTCCTTGAAGACTTTGACGGCTACGAAAAAGCCTTACGAGATGCAGGAACCCCCGATAGTATCATCGGCCGGATCGATCGTTTTCAAAGCTCCATCCTCCTGCAACCTGTAGATACCGAAGCCTCTCGGGCGAGTATTGCAGGAGAAGAAGGCACAAAGATCATTTTAGATTATCGGGATGTTCCCGTGTTGAGCTCCTATGCTCCCCTCGATATCCAAGGACTCAACTGGGCGATTTTGGCGGAAAAAGACCGCGCTGAAGCCTATCAACCCGTGCGTGCCTTACAAAATGTTATGCTCCTGTCCACAGTGATTCTCAGTCTTGTCGTGACGTGGCTGGCAGCTCGAGCGGCGCAAAACTTTGTGAAACCCATTAATATTTTGGTTGAAGGCTCTCGCCAAGTCGGTCAAGGTCGCTTAGATGTGGAAGTAAAATTAGCGACCCAAGATGAATTTAATTTACTCGCAGAGACCTTTAATGAAATGGTGAAAAATCTGCGCCGACAAACCGAAGCCCTTGAAACAAGCAATCAAGAAAAAGAAGAACTCTTGCTGAATATTTTGCCCAGTCCTATTGCCGAACGGATGAAACAAGGGGAACAAGGTATCGCCGATGAAGTTCAACAAGCTACGGTATTATTTGCAACAGCGACAGGATTTACCGATCTTTCCGAACAACGGGATGTTGAAGAAGCTGCCGCTTTGCTCAATGAGTTAATTAATGCCTTTGACGAACAGGCCGAAAAATATGATGTTGAGAAATTAAAAATCATTGGCGATCGCTATCTTGCTGTTGCGGGAATTACCAAGCCTCGCTTGGATCACACCAAAACGATGATGGATTTTGTCGTCGAGATTATGAAAATTGTTCATAACTTTAACAATAAATATCAAACAAGACTGGGACTCAAAGCTGGAATTCACGTCGGTTCGGTGATGGCGGGAATTATTGGCTCGAAAAAATTCATGTACGAACTCTGGGGAGAAACGGTTAATATTGCCAATAGTTTAAATCTGAATGCTAAATTGAATACCGTCCTCGTTAGTCAAGACGTGTACGATCGCTTAAAAGAATTTTATACTTTTCAAGCCGATGACGCGATCGAAATTGAGGGACGAAGAAAATTCAATACATGGTTTTATCAAGGGAAAGGCTTAAGTAGCGACGAGTCGGAAAGCGGTTATTTGCGAACCGATAGTGCGGAAACTATTGATGTTGCTGTGGCGGAGAAAACCGTTAGCCGTTCTAATGGCAAAGTCACCGATTCTCAGGATAGCGATCGGGCGATGGATCGAGAAAAAGAAGTGAAACTAGCTCGATATTCCTCGCAAAAATCCAGAGATTTTCTTTTAGATTTAGAGCAAGAAGAAAAACCAGAAGGATTTTGGCGTAAGATTTCTCCTTTTGGCAACAAGAAAAAATAACTAATCACCAATCACCAATCACCCACAAAATGAACAATTCATTAATTATTTGGGCATTAACTTTAATTTTAGGATTTCCCTTAGTCGCGATCGTCCTCGGAGAAGCGAGCGATCGCCTCTCTCGCACCGGAAATCCCCTCAATAAAGTCTTTCATAACCTGCGTCGTTGGGTGCTGCCATTAACGGCAATTTACCTCGTATCCCGGCAGTTTTTAGGGGTAGAAACCCCCAGTATTCCCCTTGAATTAACCACGCAACATTTTTTGCAAGTCTTAGAAACAGGGCTTTGGGTCGCAGTTACATCTACGGTTTTAACGTTGTTGAGTTCTATCTTAACAACTCGTGCAAAAAGTAAGGCCGGGAAAAGCTATCCGTGGCAAATTCTCGTCCCGGGTTTATTCTTTCAGGCCGCTCGTATTGCCGTGATGCTTTCAATGTCCGCCTATGTCGCCTCGAATATTTGGCAGGTGGATCTCAGTCAAATTGCCACGGCTTTAGGGGTTGGTTCTGTGGTGATCGCCCTGGCCCTACAAGATACTTTAAGTAACCTCGTTTCCGGCTTTCTCCTCGTTTTTGAGAGTCCTTTTCGCGTCGGTGACTGGTTGCGAGTGGGAGACATTGAAGGAGAAGTGCTGGAAATGAACTGGCGGGCGGTACGCTTGCAAACGCGTGAAAAGGATACCATTATCATTCCCAACGGGGTCTTGGGTCAGGAAACCCTCAATAACTATTCTTTGGGAGAACCCTATCATATCGAACGCGTTAAAGTTCGCTTTTCCTATGACGATCCCCCCAACCGCGTCCAAAGTGCGATTAAAGAAGCGGCATTATCAACCAATAATATTCTTCCCCATCCTGCTCCTGAAGTCCATATTTCCACCTATAGCGAATTTTATATCGAGTATGAGGCAGAGTTTACGATTGATAATTACCCGATCGCTGACAAAATTATGGGGGATTTATTAACGCGCATTTATTATATTACAAGGCGTTATGGTTTAACGATTCCCTTGCCTCATGCCATTCACTATGAAATTCAAGGAGAACCGGTCAAACCCGATAGTTCTTGGCAAGAATTACAAAAATATTTGCGTTCTTTGCCTTATTTTATTTCTTTGGATAATGCAGCGATCGAAACCCTCGCTAAAAATGCGATCGTAGAAGTCTATGGCATTGGCGAAAAAGTGGTAGAAGCAGGGAAAGAAGATCGAGGGTTGTATATTATTCGCAAAGGGTCAGTAAAACTTTATATGGAAGATTTACAAGGTTATAAGCACCAAGTACAAACAATGTCAAAGGGAGAGTTTTTTGGGGAAATGGCATTATTTCCGGGAGAAATGAGTCCCGTTTCCGGAATCGTTCTAGAAGATTTAAACACAATTACAATCGAATGCGATATTATTACTCAACTAATTGAAGAAAATGGAAAATTTGCTTCGGAAATGAACATGCTGATTAAGGAACGTAAAAAAGCCTTAGCACTCATGCAAAACGTCCATTCAACCAATGCACAATCTCTGCAACGGAATAACGGAAAGTTCTCCAATTAACAACCTATAATCAAGATGATGTCTCGATACAAAACGATCGCTTTAATTGTTATCGCTCTTGCCTTAGTTGCTTGTGATGATAGCATCGCACAAAACGAACGAAAAAAGCGATATCAATTAATTGATGCCATGTTTGTGGAACCCAAAATGGTCGATTCTCTACCAGATTTTTCATCTCTCAAAGAAGCAACTCCCGAGAAAACTCGCTCTCAACTGACCAGACTTCCAGAGATCGATCCTTTAGCCGTTGAAGGAGATATGAATATTGCGGGAAGTTCGACAGTATTTCCCCTCTCTCAAGCCATATACGAACGTTTTGTTGAAGATGGTTACAAGGGAACAATTAAACTGAGCAGCATTGGTTCTGGTGCGGGTTTTCGACTCTTTTGTCAGACTGGAGAAGCGGATATTTCTAATGCGAGTCGTCCCATTAAAGGAACAGAAATTGCTCAATGTCAAAATATCGATCGCCAACCGATTTCATTTCGCGTTGGGGTTGATGCGTTAGCTGTTGTCGTACATCCTGAAAATAAATTTTTAAACAATGCAACAAAAGCAGAATTACGCACTATTTTTACTGCCGAAAAGTGGTCGGATATTAATCCCAACTGGCCGGATGAAATTATTTTGCGTTTTATCCCCGATATCAATTCAGGAACTTTAGATTTTTTTGCGGAAGAACTTGACCAAGATAAAGAAGCATTGATTAATGCTCCCAATATTCAAACAAGTCCAGAGGATGAGGCCTTGCTAGTAGGAGTTGAAACGAGTCCCTATGGGATTGGCTTTTTTGGTTATGCTTATTATCAAAACGATGCCAATCGTTTAAAAAGTGTTGCCATTAATGGGGTTTCCCCCAGTCAAACTACGGTAGAGAATGGCTCTTATTCTCTATCTCGTCCTCTATACATTTATTCTGATGCCAAAATTATACAAGCAAAGCCTCAAGTTGCTGCTTTTCTCAACTACTTTTTGACTCATGTTAATGAAGAGATCGGCAGGGTCGGTTATTTTCCGGCTAGTGTAGGGGTTGCGAATGCAGAACGCGCTAAATTGCTGCAAGCGATCGGGCAGTAAGTTAACCTTCACCTCAAGATAATCTTCTTGTTCTGCATGTTAAGATATTTAAAGATTTCGATCTGTTTGTGGAGGGAAGAAAAATGAGTGTGAGACGATGGTTGCAAGGAATACTTAGTATTGTCTTAATTTTGTTGTTGATGGGGTGTAGTGGCGGAAAACCGCCCTTGAGTCTCGCACCAACCGGAGAATGGGTAAAAAAAGCGATCGCCTTGCAAGTGCGCCAATCTCAAGAAATACTCAGCGAAAATCTCAAAGCCTCCAATCCCGATCTGAAAATTTCTGGGATTTCTATTAAAGCGATCGAGCCGCTTTATATGGCGCATTTAGCAACTTATCATATCACCGGAACTTATAATCTAGAAATCGATCTTCCCAATCAAGAAGTCACGCAAAAAGATAATCTTTTTGATATTTTCTTACAGCGTCAAAAGGAAGGTAAAACATGGCGGTGGTTGAAACGAGAGATTCTTAATTCTGACGAAGAACCTGTCTGGACGAGTTATTTAGTCCGACCTTATTAACAGTTATCAGTTATCAGTTATCAGTTATCAGTTATCAGTTATCAGTTATCAGTTATCAGTT
>NZ_JCAMRX010000082.1:0-19272 GCF_059821285.1 Spirulina sp. LEGE 11439 | reverse complement strand
TTCTTTTTACTGTACTATTTATATTTTCTTTACACAATAACTTCGGTAGACCCGAAAGAACTTTCCGACCATCTGGACTAAAACGGGTGCATCTCAAATTTGTAAATCGATAATTTAGACAACGGTAGAATCAGGGTTTTAGCTTCCGATTCTGGTGTTGTTGCAAAACTGAGATGCACCCACTAAAACTGGGTGCATCCCAAATTTGTAAAAACATCTTCTAAGAGAAAGTGCCGTTGAGATAAGCACAGCGTAGTGAAAGAATGCGAGGAGCATTTTCAACCTTCCATTGTGCTCCAGATATCTTAACACGTCTTCCGATTTGTTTAATTCCCGATTCAATCGTTCCTGACCCAATCGAACTCATTTTCTCTCGCTGATAAACCTCATAATTGATGAGACGTGTTTTGTGTCTTGCCAAATAATTACAAAAGTTAATAGCTTCAGAAGTCCGAATAGTTTTCAAGATTTTGAATGCCTTCTCAATTTTTCCTTGCCAGAGATAGGATTCTATCTTTTTCAAGCTCGCCGCGCTCATATTAATCTTAAATAAATTTTCCTTTCTTGAGATTCTGGGAAAAACGCTCCCAAGTAAACTCCATTTATACAAGCTTCTTTATAGTCTTTCCATTGACAAGGTTTCCCCTTTTCTTCTGTTCTTAGTCTGATTTTTCCTCCATCTACAGCCACTTCTTGTACCCCAAGTTTAGATGATGAGAGTTCTAAATCTTGCTGATTAACTAATCTGTGTAAGGTGCTGTGGGGAATTTTGATACCTGTCAGAATCCAGAAGTCTTCTTCCGCCCTTTGATAAGATTCATTCGCACAAATCATTAAGGCATTCTTTCGCATTTTTGGACTCAGACGAGAAGAAGGAGCAAGACCAAAATATTCAGCCTGTTTGTTAGTAATTTCAACCTCTCCAACAATTGTTTTTATTTTTCTCATTCTCCCAATTTCTATTTGGCTAACTTTTGAAAAAAAATCTTAGCAATTTCTGGGGCAACTTCCTCTTGAATTTCATCTCTTAATGTAATTTCTATTTCTTCAAATGTTTTCAGGTTGTCAGAGGGTGTATTTTGGTGTAAGATTTTCGCAATCTCTCTGGCATACTCTTTCACTTTTTCTCGTTCTTCTGTACTCAGATTCATTTTTTCTCCCTTTTTGAGTTAATTCTTCCTTTTCCTTACCATGATTCGGGGATTTTTGCAAAACTGGGATGCACCCCATTGTAAGCTAAATAATAACGACTGTCGCTTGATCAATAAATATTCTGATAAAGATACCTCTAAGCCATTGTCTAATTTTTTTTTAGCATTATCTTTTATTTTTTCAAGACCATCAACAATAATTACTAATCGTTTTTGGTTTTGGCCATTAGTTTGTCGCAGATTTATTTTTTCTATTGCTGGAATTATAAGCTCTTTGTTAATTAAGTCAACAATAGTCTTAATATCTATTAATTCAAAATATTTTCTCAACTTTTGACGAATAACAGGATTTCTTTTTGAATGATCAAAAATCATTTCAAGAGATTGCAAAAATTTGTCTCTCAATTTTATATTTGTATTTTGGGAGATAACCGATCTCTCTAGATCGTCTTGAGTAAAAATTTCGTTTTCTTGTAAAAATTCAATGATTTTTTTTACTAATTTTTCTAGTTGTTTGGGTTCAATTTCATCAAGTTCAATTCTATTCAATTTTTTGTAAAGATGATAAGTAATTACTAATAAAATATCGCCTATATCTATATCACTCATTTCTAAGTTTTTACAGGAATCAATGTATATAACATGAAAACCTTCTTTTTCTAATTCTACTTTCAACTTGAGTAGTTCTGTAGATTTACCACAGCCAATATGCCCGGTAAACAATTGATCGGTAGATTTATCTGGAGAGAAAAATGTAATATTTTTTTTCAGTTTTTCAACGCGATCTCCACGTACTGAAGAGAAGTCAACATAGTAATCAAGATCGTGCCGACAGTCTTGTTCATTATCACCTGAAAATAAAGCCTTACCGGGGTCTGTTGCTTGTAATAGTTTTTGTATATTTACCATAATTTGATAAAAGAGGATTTTAAACTTAATTAACGATAGCACACACTATAGCACGCAGGTTAGATGACTCCGAGATTTGTCGAAAAATCTCAAAGGTTATTGCATACCAACGAAAAGGCAATGAGTTTTACAACCCATTGCCTTTAATATTGAGAATTTATTCGGTGCGATCGCTTTATTCTTTAGTTTCTGAGAATTCAGCATCGATGACATCATCGCCACCGCCGGAAGAAGTACCACCAGAAGAATCACTGGGTTCGCCGCCACCGGGAGGAGGAGGCGCACCCGCTTCGCCCGCCGCATCTTGGTAAACGCTGCTACCGATCGCATACAACACCTGTTGCAATTCAGGCATCGCCGTTTTAATCGTCTCGTCGTCTTCTTTTTGGACGGCTTCCTTGAGATCTTTAATCAAGCCTTCTGCTTTGGTTTTCTCCTCGGCGGGAACTTTATCCCCCAATTCGCTCAACTGCTTTTCAGCTTGATAAGTGAGAGAATCGGCTTGATTCTTGCGATCGATTTTTTCGCGACGTTCTTTGTCAACATCGGCATTGGCTTCGGCTTCTTGAACCATGCGATCGACTTCATCGCTGGGCAAAGTAGAAGCCCCAGTAATACTAATCGATTGTTCTTTTCCAGTACCTTTATCTTTTGCCGTCACGTTGAGAATGCCGTTAGCATCGATATCGAAGGTGACTTCAATTTGAGGAACGCCTCGGGCAGCAGGGGGTATGCCATCGAGTCGGAACGTTCCCAAACTCTTATTATCTTTAGACATTTCCCGTTCCCCTTGCAGGACGTGAATTTCGACGTTTGTTTGTCCGTCAACTGCCGTGGAGAAAACTTCCGATTTTTTCGTGGGGATGGTGGTGTTACGGGGAATGATTTTGGTCATGACACCGCCCAAGGTTTCTACCCCGAGGGAAAGAGGCGTAACATCTAATAAGAGAATATCTTTGACTTCTCCGGCGAGAACTCCCCCTTGGATCGCCGCACCTACAGCAACCACTTCATCTGGGTTAACGCTTTGGTTGGGATCCTTGTTCAAAACCCGCTTGACCAATTCCGCGATCGCGGGAATGCGAGTAGATCCTCCAACCAAGACGATTTCATCGATCGCACTTTTATCCAACTTGGCATCGCGAATGGCATTTTCGGCAGGGATGCGACAGCGTTCGATCAAGTCAGAACAAAGATCCTCAAACTTACCGCGTGTCAGGGTCGTATCGAGGTGTTTGGGTCCGTCTTGAGTCGCCGTAATGAAGGGAAGGTTAATTTCTGCTTGGGTAACGCTGGAGAGTTCGATTTTTGCCTTTTCTGCGGCTTCCGTGAGGCGTTGTAAGGCTTGATTGTCTTTGCGAAGATCGATCCCTTCAACCTTCTTAAATTCTTCGGCAAGGTAATCTACAATCTTTTTGTCAAAATCATCTCCCCCGAGGTGGGTATCCCCAGAAGTGGCGAGAACTTCAAAAACCCCATCTCCGACTTCGAGGATGGAGACATCAAACGTTCCCCCACCCAAGTCAAAGACGAGAATAGTTTCATTGCTTTTCTTATCCAAACCGTAAGCGAGGGCGGCGGCAGTGGGTTCGTTGATGATCCGCAGAACCTCCACCCCAGCAATTTTCCCTGCGTCTTTGGTGGCTTGGCGCTGGGAGTCGTTGAAGTAAGCGGGTACGGTAATTACGGCTTGCGTTACCGTTTCACCGAGATACTTACTGGCATCCTCAATCAACTTCCGCAAGACTTGAGCCGAAATTTCCTCGGGGGCAAACTGCTTGCTGAGGGCGGGACATTCCAATTTAACGTTGGCGTTGCCATCCCGCAAAACTTTATAAGCAACTTCCGTGGTTTCGGTCGTTACTTCGTCATATTTACGTCCGATGAAGCGCTTGACCGAATAAAAGGTGTTACTGGTGTTCATTACCGCCTGACGTTTGGCAATTTGACCGACGAGGCGATCGCCATTTTTGGCATAGGCGACGACGGAAGGAGTCGTTCTAAATCCTTCAGCATTCGCGATCACGGTGGGTTTCCCCCCTTCCATTACCGCAACGCAAGAGTTTGTCGTTCCCAAGTCAATTCCAACTACTTTTGGCATTTCTTCTTTTTTGCTCCAAGTTAACAATTACAGAACTCTTCGGGGAGAAACCAAACCGAGTTGAGTTCTCGTGTTTTTTTAACTTCTTAAATTTGGTTACAGGATCTATTCCCTCTCTATACTTACGGCGATCGCGGTGTTTCCGTAAGTCGGGTTTTCCGAACATTTGCTTACTGGTTACGAATTGCGAGAGAAGTCATGGGTTTGAGTTCTGTCGGGAGCTAAGGACATTGGGACTAAGCGCTCTGGCCTGCACGATCTGACCAAAAAAGTAAGGTTTCAAGCCTCCTGCTTTAGCGATCGGAACTGAGGTCGTTCGTTTTAGCATTCCCGATAGGGAGCAGGGATGCTGAATTATAGTGCAACCCCAGCAAATCAAATAACTCTGCGGGAACGCCAAGGGAACGCGCACCAAGACATAGTTCAGTATCTTCAATCGACCTGTTGATAATTATTCATTGTTCATTGAAATAACGAGTTTCCGTTAACCAGCAGGATGGCTTCAAAACGCTAAAATATTTTACGGGCTTCTAAATGTTTCTTTATTTCCTCAGGAGTTCGCCAAACCGGACGCAGTTTACCTCGTGTATATCGTGATAATTGGTCAGTAATATGAGGAGAATTGGGCTGAGTAGAATTCCCGCAAACATTTAACACTCGAGCGCGAATCGGCTCTGAGAATTCAACGGCTGCAATATAAGTATCTCCGGCGATACTCTGAAATTTTCCACTTTCAGCCGGAACGATCCCTAAAACTTGAAAACTTCCTAACTGTCCCGGTGCGCCACTGGCGGGTAAATCTTCTCCCCTATATCGCAAACGAACTGCATCTCCCCAACTTATATCTAGTTTTCCATACAAGAGTTGCAATTGTGCGGCAGCATTTTCTAATCTGTCGATCGCGATTTCTGGATCCTTTAAATTATGCGGACTATTTAACGGATTATCTGCATTCCAAGGAGTTGCAAATAAATTATTTCGTTCCATTGAGAGACTCCACAAACCAAATAAAGCCGCACCTTTGCTATTGACATTTGCTTCTCGATCCCAATTTTCCAGAACTTTTGCGGCTTCTGATGATAAAGGATTATCTCGCTTTTTTGCGGCCGCGATGAGTTCATCAACAAGACGATCGCTGAGTTCTAAGCGAGAAGAAAATTTTGCCTCTATCATTTCCTCAAAACTCATTTTTTCTTCTTCAATCAGCATTTTGATGGAACGTTGCGTGCGAAAAAGATTGGCTGCTTTGCCTAAACTTTGAGGCGCAAGATAAGCGGGATAATTTTGCGCCTCTAATTGTTCGGGAAATGTGCTACTCCAAGGCGGATCGTTCGTATTTTGCAACCATCCTGTTGTCGGATTAACTAATCGAGGTAACTCTTCATAAGCATGATATTTTGTCCATAATGTTTTTGAGGTATCTCCTGCAATCGGTTGAGACCAATCTTGCCATGTTCCTTCATTTTTTACAGGGATTAAACCATTAAAAATATAAGCAATTTGTCCGGCTTTGTCGGCGTAGAGAATATTAAACATAGGCAATTGCAATTGAGAAATGGAGTCTTCAAATTCTTCTAAATTGGTCGATTTCGCCATGCTTAAAAACTGTTCGACTAAATGAGGGCGATCTAAACCAGCAACTCGCAACGCGATCGCTTTATCTTCTTCTTTTTTGATGACAACGCCATGACGCGATCGCAGAATATTTAATGCTTCTTTTTGAAAACTACCATCATCTTGTTTTATTTTAATTGTTTGATGTTTCTTTTTAAACAAATGTGGAACATCATCTAACCAATAACTGTCATTAGTTAAACTTAAATTATAAAATGTTTTGCCTTGAATCGGATTAACGGTAAGCGTCCATCCTAACTTATCGTTAAAAGCAATCACTAATGCCGGCATTCCTACTAAAGTAGCCCCATAAGCATTCAGATTGGGAGCATTTAGATGCGCTTCATACAACAAGTAAAAATCTTGCCATAATAAATGAGGATTGGCGAGTAAGAGTGCATTTCCGCTTTCCGATCGCGACGGTGCGATCGCCCAAGCATTAGATCCTTGCCAAGCAGAAATCTCGCGATCGCTGACCAAAAAATTAAAATGAATCACTCGTTGAATATGAGCTAAAACATCGCGACCCGTAATCGGTAAAGCTATTTTTAAAGAATTTTCTATTGCATTGGGGTGTTCTTCAATATAGAGGTTCATGCCCGTTGCAAATGCGGCTAAATATTGTTGTATTTCGGGACGTTGTTCTTCATACCAAATTTGAGCGCGATCGGGAATTCCCATACGACGGACGTAGCGATCGGATTCTCTATATTCTTCTCCCCAATATTCTGCTGCCTTTCCTCGTGCTTGTCCGTAAAGACGTAAAATCAAATTTCCATGACTCTGCATTTGAGCATAACCAAAAGCCTTAAACATTCCTGTCGTATCTCTCGCAAAAATATGAGGAACTCCCCATGTATCCCAGAGAATTTCTGTCGGACTTTTACTAATAACCGAGGAATTTCCCAAAAATAACGTTAAGATAATACTGCCAACGAGAAGAATAATTAAGAGAAAACGCCGCTTGAGAGAAAACATAAAATAACCCTAGGACAATTCATCTGATAAATTTTTTACTTTTTATTACTGGCCGTTCCTTGAATAATAACTTGTTGATATTGTTCCTGCAACCATTGGTTAAATTGTTCGTCAAGTAATTGTTGGCGAATCTCCTCATCTAATTTTGCTGGAACAAACTGTTCTAAACGGACCACCACAAACCAATTATCAATATATTGCGGACTCCATAATTGTCCCGGCTTACTGCGTTGAAACATTTCTTTTAAAGTTGGATGAATTTTGCTCAAAGAAATGGGACCGACGACTCCTCCTGTTTTGGCTTCTACTCCTTGAGAATATTCTTTGGCTATATTGCTAAATTCTGCTTCTTCTTCAAGAATGCGAAAATAAAGCTCCTGTGCAATTCCCAAATCTTGCGTGCGAAGCAAGGAATAAAGCACTTTATCTAACTGGGTTTTGCGTTCGAGAAAATAAGAGTCCAAGCGATCGCCCCACATCTGCTCTTTCAATTTTTCTAATTTGATACCTCGCGAGATCGCATTCTGCACTTGTTCTGTGGTCGTTCGTTTTTGTTGCAACCATGTTTGTAATTGCTGCGGTGAATTCACCTTCTGTTGTTGATAAAAAACTTCGATCGCTGCGGTTAATTCTTCTTGAGGGCAGTCAATAGAAATAAGGGCGCGATCGATAATAATTTCCCGGACTAATTTGGGCAACAATTGATACTTTTCTAATAACGGTATGATTTCCTCTACTGTGACATTCCAATCGCCAATTTTTAAAGCGGTTTGAGATCCAGAACCCTGAAAAGAATCGGGTTGAGAAGGCTTTTCTTTGTCTTGCTCTCGATGAGATAAGCTAACCGGTGCAGGATTCTTCTGAGGTGCGATCGCTTCTTCTTGAACCTCTACCGTCTCAAATCCTATGTCTTGAGGAGATTCTACGGGAGTAGGTGCAGTTGGAGATGATACCAAAGTGTCTGGTTTTCTTGCGGTTTTAGAGGATTGAGAAACCTTGGGGGAGGTAACTCGTATCGGTTCTAAATCTTTGTCCTGTTGAAGGGAAGAAGAAGGCAGATCGGATGGCTGGGAAGAATTTATCTCAACTGCCTCAACACTATCTGCAAAATTTTCTGCTTTTACAGCAGGATTTTCCGGGAGTGCAAGGGTTGATTCGAGTTCTCCTTCTTCCGCTAGTAAGGAGAAATGATGACTTGGTTTTACCTCTGTATCGGGGGCTAAAGATTCCTCCTCTTGTGGCATTTTTGCAGTATTCTGCTGTTGTTTCTGGAGATCGCGAATCGGTACGAACCCATGCCAATCCTCATCGGTCAATTCCCACAAACCCCAATCGCGAATCACGGCTCTAGCTCCCAAAGCTCATCGACTACTATTAACTTTACACTTTTTTTCAGATTCTGATGAAAGATTCGTTGACTTGCTGTTTTGAGGAAAAGGTAAAAAGAGAATCCTTGAGGAATATACCGTCCAATCTCCTTGGATTAAGCCGTTGCTTATTGTTAGTAAATGTAACGCGAGAAAAAGAACCGTGATTGAGATGAGCTTTTCTTTATTACCCAATCGCTGAGCTTATTTCTCATTAAGAAGCAACGCAATTAATCGAGCGAATTTCTAGCGCATCGGAAATATAGAAAACACCTCCAAATTTATTGAGAAGAGGACGCACTTTTTCAACTAGAGCCTTTTACGGAATTATTAATAGTTTTTGGGTTTAATTGATTGGGTTTAAAATGCAATAACAAACCATCACATAAGAAGGTTTGTTATTGCATTTTAGCGCTTAGTTTTCACCTTTCTACTTCTCTATTATCTAAGAAGCCAGCCTGACAGGTTCAGCAATTTTCTCTTTGGTTTCCAAGAATTCAGTTAATTGTGCTTCAATTTCATCTCGTACAATTTGGCGATATTCGATGAAATGTTCGAGGTTCGCACAAGTAGTGATATAAGACAGAAAAACTCTGGGATTTTTTTGCAAAAGGGAAAAGAGTTGCTGCCAAAACTGAATGCGAGTATCTCGCTTAATTCCTTGTCGCCAAACAATAATTGCTAAAGCACGCAATGCAATTAATTCTGGCATTTTAAATTTCTTTTTATGAGGTTTGGGTTGCATATTCAGATGATGCCGATAGACCCTTCCCAAATAACGATGAGGTTCATATAATTCCCAGAAACAGCGAACGTATTCTCGTGCTAACTCTTCAATGGGACGAGTGGGAATAAAATTCATTAAATTGGTTTGATTGCCGGCAACCTCATTAGTTTCCTCGAGTAAACGCCCTTCTTTTTGCAATCGCGTCCAGAGTGCTGTATTCGGTAACGCCTGCAACATACTAAACATGGCAAAAGGAATCGCAGTTTCTTCCACAAAATTAATAATGCGATCGCCAGATCCCGGTTTTTCGCCATCAAAACCAATAATAAATCCAGCCATCACTCGCAATCCTACATGATTGATTTTCAGGACGGCTTCAACCAGAGAGTTGCGGGTATTTTGAAACTTCTTCGTTAGTTCCAAGCTATCCGTATCGGGAGTTTCAATACCTAAAAATACAGAGTTAAAATTAGCTGCCATCATCAACTCTAAAAGCTCGTCATCTTGCGCCAAATCCACTGACGCTTCGGTAATCAAACTAAAGGGATATCCTCGTTCTTTCATCCAAGGTGCTAACTCCCGCAAAAGTAATTTGACATTGCGTTTATTGCCGATGAAATTATCATCTACCACAAATACCGAAGCCCGCCAACCGATATCATAGAGTGCTTGTAATTCTGCTAACAATTGTGCGGGAGTCTTGGTTCGAGGTTTACGTCCATAGAGAACAATAATGTCACAGAATTCACACTGGAACGGACAGCCCCGGGAAAACTGTACCGACATATCCGTATAAGCCGTTAAATCTAACAGATCGTAACGAGGAATCGGTGTTTTCGTCACGTCGGGTTTCTCTCCGTTAGCGCGGAAAATCCCCGATGTTTCTCCTCTTTCTAAGGCTTCTACAAAAAGTGGGAGGGTAATTTCTCCTTCATCCAAAATCAGGAAGTCTATATCAGCTTTCTGCGCGTATTCGGGGGTAGAAGTGACAGATGGACCTCCTGCCGCGATAGGTTTCCCTCGCTGTTTGGCTTCGTGGATAAGGTGCAGCATATCTGCTTTCTGTACGATCATGCCCGAGAGAATTACTAAATCTGCCCATTCCCAGTCGGCTTCTGTTTCCGAGGAAACATTGCGATCGACCAGACGAAATTCCCAAGTTTGCGGTAAAATAGCCGCGACGGTAATCAAGCCGAGAGGAGGAACGGAGACTTTTCGACCAATGAGTTCTACCGCTTTGTCAAAAGACCAAAAGGATTTGGGAAAGAGCGGATATATAAGTAAAACTCGTAACTTTTTCATAAAAAGATTATTCTGGTTTGCAAGTTTGACAGCTTAGCGAGAGTATCTACATAGTAGATTAATATGAGTGAAATTTTCCATCGAGCGAAAATTGATAATAAAAGAAACGAATGACTCCCAATAAATTTCAGATTAAGTCAGTTAATACATCTACAGAACGAAAGATTTTTCTAGATGTTCCCGATATCGTTTATTGCCATGATTCTCATTGGGTGCCACCACTGCGGGAAAGTATTGCCAAACAATTAGCGAAGGAGAATCCTTTTTCTCAATACGGAGAATTTCAGGCGTTTATTGCTCTCTCAGAAGCATCAGAGAAACCTTTAGGGCGCATTGTAGCAGCAATTAATCGGCGACTGCTCGATCGCGAGAAACAAAAAGTCGGTTTATTTGGCTACTTTGAATGCGTTGATGATGTTGAGGTGGCACGATCGCTTCTCGATACGGCTTGTCAGTGGTTGCGCGATCGCGAGATGACCGTTGCGAGGGGACCGATCGATCTGTCTACTCATAATAATTGCTTATTTTTGGTGGATGGTTTTGATTCGCCTCCCGTGATGATGATGCCTTACAACCCTCGCTATTATCCTGAATTTATAGAAAAACTGGGTTGGCAAAAGGCAAAAGATGCTTATGCTTATGAGTTACCTCTCGACCAACCGTTAGATTATAAATATGAGAAAGGTTATAATATTGCTCGAAAATCTGGCATTACTTTCCGCAATCTGCGAACAAAAGGAGAAGGATTTGAAGCTGATGTTCGCGGTCTCTATCATCTTTTTACCACGGCTTTCACCAACAATTGGAGTTCTTCTGCTCGCACTGAAGAAGAGTTTATGGCAGAAGCAAAGGATTTGCAACAGTTAGCCGATCCCGATATTTTTATCATTGCTGAAGATAAGGGAAAGATGGTGGGTTTGTTTATGTGTTTGCCTAATTATAATATTGCCCTCAAGCACATCAATGGCAAACTGAACTTCTGGGGAATCCTCAAATTTCTCTGGTATCGTCGTAAAATTAATACAACCCGCACGCTTGCCATTGGCTCCTTACCTGAATATCGTCGCAAAATGGTATCTTTAGGATTAATTTATTTAGGAATGAAAGGAGGAACAGAAAAGAAAAAACCCTACATTTGGTCAGAACTCTCATGGGTTTGGGAAGATAATTTGCCTTCGCGAAAAATTATCGAAGCAACGGGAGCAAAGATATATAAAACTTATCGAGTTTATGAGAAAGAATTATGAAAGCATTAGTTACGGGTGCAAATGGATTTACGGGCTCGCATTTAGTGAAATTGCTGTGCGATCGCGGTTATCAAGTGAAAGGCTTGGTTCGTCAATCTAGTAATTTATCGCGTTTGGAAAATTGCCATCTCGAACTCATTTATGGAGACATTTGCGATCGCGAGGTCTTAAAGAAAGCCATTGAAAATGTCGATGTTGTTTTTCACCTTGCTGCTTATGTTGAATTGGGGTTAGTCGATGAAGTCAAAATGGAACGAGTTAATGTGGAAGGCACTCGTGCTATTTTGGAGGTATCTCAAGCAGCAAAAATTTCCAAGATGGTCTACTGTAGTACGATTGGAGTATATGGCGATACGGAAGGTCAAATTATCGATGAAACCTTTCAACGACGACAAGACTATTTTTCCTCGGCTTACGATCGTACTAAATATCAAGCCCAACAATTAGTCGATGAATTTTATCAGCAGGGTTTACCGGTTGTTAGCGTGATGCCCTCAGGAATTTTTGGGGCTGACGATCCGCATTTTGGCCCGGTGATGCAACTGTTTTGTCAAGGCAAGTTAAAATTTTGGGTGGGAGGCGATCGCATTACAGGAATCGTTCACGTAGACGATTTAGTAGAAGCAATGGTTTTAGCAGCAGAAAAGAGCCGAGCGGGAGAACATTATATTATTTCTACAGGGGAGCTTAAAACCAGAGAAATGTTTACTTTACTCGGTCAAAAAATGGGCATTTCTACTCCCAAAGATCTGCCAGAGTTTTTAGTCAGAATTATTGGTAATATTCTCGATCCGATTGGACGATTGTTTTCTTGGAATCCTCCCATTAGTAAAGAGCGCGTGCATTATCTTTACGATCGCTGCGTTCGTATTGATAGCAGTAAAGCAAGTCGAGAATTAGGCTGGCAACCTCGTTCCCTTGAAGAAACTTTACACGATTCAATTGAGTCATCGATCGGATAAAAAACTACCTATTGCATCTCCTTATGACGTTAAAATCCCGATGGACGACTCCCTTAATTGCGATTTGCCTATTAGCGATCGCGGGTGTGCCAATTTTTTTATTGTTGCGATCGGGATTTCGCAAACCGGTCGAACAAAGTTCGGCTAATTCAGTGTCAACTCTCGAACAAGAAGAAGTTATTTCGGCATTAGGACGAATCCAACCCAAAGATAAAATAATTACTATATCGGGATCGTCTGCATTTCCTAATGCCAGAGTTGCCAAGCTTTTTGTCAAGGAAGGCGATCGAATTAAACGCGGACAAACCATCGCCATTCTTGAAAATATTACTCAATTACAAGCTGCTCTCGAACAAGCTAAAATTGATGCAAAATTGGTACGAGCGAAATTAGACCGCGTGCAAAGAGGGGATGCAAAACAAGGTCAAATTGCCGCACAAGAGGCAAGAATCGCCAATTTAGAAGCACAATTTCGCGGCGAAGTTGCCATTCAACAGGCACAGATCGATCGCTTGGAAGCAGAAGTCAAGCGAGTGCAAAATGAATTTAATATTTTAGTTCCTCTTGCGGACGATGGTGCAATTTCTCGAGAATATTTAAACCAAAGTCGCTTGCACTTAGAAACCTTTGAAGAGCAACTCGACGCAGCCAAAGCAGTTCTTTATAAAATCAATGCTGCCTTTCCCGAACAAATTCTAGAAGCAAAAGCGACCCTCGATCAATTACGAGAAGTCCGTCCCGTTGATATTCGCATTGCACGCACGGAGCTCGAACGCGCGATCGTAGCAATTTCTCGTGCAGAAGCTGATTTAGCCTTAGCCTATATTCGTTCTCCTCTTGACGCACAAGTCTTAAAAATCAATACTTTTGCTGGAGAAAGTATTAGAAATGGTGGGATTGTCGAACTGGCTCAAACCGAGCAAATGTATGCGATCGCAGAAGTTTACGAAACCGATATCACCAGAGTTCGCACAGGTCAAAAAGCCACGATCGCGAGTAATATTTTCTCTCGCGAACTCCGAGGCACTGTGGAAGCGATCGGCTCGCAAATTGGTAAAAGAGACGTTTTAAATAACGATCCAACTTTAGATATTGATGTGAGAGTTATCGAGGTTAAAATTCGTCTTGTCCCAGAAGATAGCCAACAAGTCACTCGTTTTATTAATTCACAAATTGAAGTTAAAATTTATCTAGCCGATTAGCTCTATATTGAACTTACAAGATACAATGAAGGAGAAACAATAAATGTTTAGGCAACTGAGAATTAGTTTCCAGAAAATACCGATCGCTTGGTTACAGCTTCAGCATCAAAAGAGTCAAACCTTAGCCGCAATTCTCGGTATTGCTTTTAGCGTTGTTTTACTCTTCATGCAAATTGGCTTTTATTCTGCTTTTCTAGATAGTTTTATTCAACTGCCGCAAAGTTTTCAAGGTGAAATATTTTTATTAAATACATGGTCGCGAGAATTTCTAACTACTTTTACATTTTCTTCTCGTCACTTGTACCAAACCCAAAAATTTCCTGAAGTTGAATCCGTAACTCCTATTTATAGAGGCATGGTATTTTGGCGCAATCCTCAAGATAAAACCGTGTTTCATCGCGGTATCATGGTGTTGGGTATTCCTCTTGACTCCGACGCGATCGCATTACCCGGAATCAAAGAAAATCTCAACAAACTTAAGGCAGAAAAGAGAGTTCTCTTCGATCGAAAAGCGCGACCTAATTTAGCTTACGTCACCCGAGAATTTCAAGAAAATGGCGTAGCAATTTCCGAGATTACTGTGCCGGGTTCTGGGTCATTTCAAAAAATACAAGTTAATGAATTATTTGAACTTGGTGCAAATACAACAATTGATGCCAGTTTGATTATGAGTCAATCGACATTTTCACAAATTTTTCATCGCAATCCCAATAATATCGATTTAGGGATTGTTAAGCTAAAAGAAAATGTAGATATTAATCGTACCATTGAAAAACTCAAAAATTATTTACCTCCAGATATCAAAATTTATTCTAAATCCGATTTTTTGGTTTATGTCAAAAACTATTATGAACATGGAACAGCCATGGGAATTATCTTTCGCTTTGCTTTAATTGGCTCGATTGCTGTAGGTGTAGTGATTTTATACCAAATCCTCTATCAAAAGGTCTCCAAACATTTACCTGAATATGCTACGCTAAAAGCAATCGGTTACAGCCATCAATCTTTAGTTACAATTGTCTTAGAGGAGGCATTCTTACTGGCATTTCTAGGGTACATTCCGGGTTTGATCTTGTCTGTATTTGTCTATGATTTTATTGCTTCAGCAACCAGTATGGCTATTATTATGCAATTTGGTACAGCACTGAGCGTCTTGTTATTAACCTGTATTATCTGTTTAGTTGCCGCGAGCTTTGCTGTACAAAAACTCAAAGAGGTCGATCCCGTTGAAATTTTCAGTTAGAGTCCATGCTAACAACAAATGTATTTAAGACCAATATTGTCGAGATCGATCGTCTCAACCACTATTATCGAGAAGGTGGGCGAAGAAAACAAGTTTTATTTGATGTGAATTTGGCTATTCAGTCTGGAGAGACTTTACTGCTAACTGGAGAATCAGGTTCTGGTAAAACGACGTTACTTTCTTTAATTGGCTGTTTGCGTTCGGTTCAAGAAGGTAGTCTAAAAATTTTTAATCGCGAATTATTTGGTATTCAAGAAACTCAACTTTTTAAACTTCGCCGTTATGTTGGCTATGTCTTTCAGCATTTTAATTTGCTAGACTTTATGACTGTCGAGCAAAACGTGCAGATTTCTCTAGAATTACAAGATGACTTTGCTCCCAAAAAAGCCAAGAAGATGAGCCGTGAAATCCTGAATAAAGTTGGTTTGGGGGATAAATTCACTGCTTATCCGAAACAATTATCAGGAGGACAAAAACAGCGCGTTGCGATTGCCCGTGCTTTAGTACATTCCCCAACCTTGATATTAGCTGACGAACCGACTGCAGCCTTAGATAGCAGAACAGGGCTAGAAGCGATCGAACTTATTCAGAGCCTCGCTCGAGAACAAGGCAGTGCAGTTTTAATTGTCACCCACGACCAGCGTATTTTTCATGTTGCCGATCGCATTATTCAACTAGAAGATGGTCATTTAAAACGAGGGTATAGCGAAGAAGCAGCCCTCGGACTGTCAGAATTAACCGAACGAGAATTAAATCGGCTGGCTGACAATTTTAACTTTAAAGTTCGTACCTATCAACCGGGAGAAATTATTCTGCATGAAGGCGATCGCGCCCCCGAATTTTATATTCTCATTCAAGGCACTGTAGAAGTGTTTCAAGAATTACAGAATTCTCACAAAGTCATTCTCAATCGACTCGAACGAGGGGATTATTTTGGCGAAATTGCGATGCTCATGGGACAGCGATCGCAAGCTACCGTACAAGTTGTTTCTAACATCGCGACCAAAATTCTAGTCATTAACCGTAAAGTCTTTCTCGACACCGTTTCTGATTCAGGATTAACCAAAGCTGTTTTATTGCAACAAATGTTACAGCGCTTGAAAATGTCAGCGAGTTTGAATTAATATTTCCTCGGAGCGATCGCAAAAAGACAAAAAAGGTTTAAAATTTTCAAAACTGCATTATCGCAGATTCAAAGACGAAAAAGACAAGGAGAGGAGCGAAAATGACTGGATTACAAAACATAGCTCTCAGTGCAGGGTGTTTTGCGATCGCATTTATTTCCAGCAGTTTGATAGAATACTGGCTGCATCGATTGATGCACTATTCTAAATCTATTGGCAAGCGTCATTGGGATCATCACAAGCGAAATGAAGGACAAGGAGTATTAGGGGAGTTTAGAGACTATCTTAAAGGAGGCTTTCTGGTAATGTGTTTGCCTTTTTTGATTTCTTTTTCTGTTGGACTAGGTTGGCTTTTAGGTGCTGTCGTTTATGCTGCTTTTTCTGCCTATGCACATCAACTGCAACACGAAAATCCTACAAAATGTTTTTGGATGAAAATGCCTGTTCATTATGTTCATCACAAACACAATCAATGGCATCATAATTTTGGTTTAGCTGTAGATTGGTGGGATTACATTTTCGGAACTTATAAAGAAACAGAATGGTTAACAGATGAAGAATTAAACCAACCAAAAAGGAGTTATTTAGAACTGCGTTGGTGGTAAGTCTTTTGGAATCCAAAAAATCATTGATATTAGGGAATAAAAAAATGGCAGGAAGCGAAGTTCAAGCTGATGCTTGGATTAAAGAATATATTACTCCTTGGGATGTATACGAGCATGGCATTAAACAACTAATTGCTTATCAAAAGACTGCTTTTCAGGAGATGTACATTATTGAAACGGGAGTATACGGCAAAGGACTCATCCTTGATGGAAAATGGCAGTCTTGTAGTGAAGATGAATTTCTTTATCACGAACCTCTCGTTCATCCAGCATTGCTTTCTCACAAATCACCTAAAAAAGTTCTTGTTCTTGGAGGAGGAGAAGGGGCAACCATTCGCGAAATTTTTCGTTGGAATACTATCGAACGTGCAGTTATGGTAGATATAGATGGAGAAGTGGTAGAAGCGTGTAAAAAATATCTTCCTGAAATACACCAAGGTGCATTTGACGATCCGCGCCTAGAATTAGTCATTGGAGATGCGTTGCAATATATCGACGAAACTCAAGAAAAATGGGATATTGTTATTTCCGATCTTTCCGATCCCATTGAAGAAGGTCCATCTTTTCAACTATTCACACAAGAATATTTCCAGCAAATCAAAGATATTATGGCATCAGATGGCTTTTTTGTTGTTCAGGCAGGACCTGTAGCTATTGGAGAAATCAAGTTACATGCCCGTTTGGTGAATACTTTAAAGACAGTTTTTCCCAACATTCTTTCTTATAACTCTCCCGTTCCTACTTATGCAGTTCCTTGGGGATTTGCTCTTGCTTCCGATTGCCAAATTGATACTCGTCCCAACCCTGAATCAATCGATCGTCTGTTAGCAGAAAAAACACATGGTGGCTTTAAACTAATTGATGGAATCACCTATTTGGGATTAGTGCAAACGCCGAAATATGTTCGTAATGCAATCGCAGAATATACAGAAGTTTACACACTCAAAAAACCACCCAAATTCTTTGGCAAAGGCGTTATTGGGGATAGGGAATTATAATTGATTTCCACCAAAATCTCATGAATTAAATTCTAAGGTTCAAAATTATTCTCTTTTGAGAGTGTTTTAATGCGATCGCTTTCTCTGTTCTCTGCTTCAAAGTTTTTATCAATTCTTCCCTGTCCTCAACTAATTTTTGCATTATTAGGAGGTGGATTAATGGGATTAACAATAGCTCCTGTAGAAGCCTTTCCTTTAGCATGGATTGCCTTAATTCCGCTTTGGATTGTCACAATCCGTGCATCTTGCAGAATGGCAATACTTTATGCAATCGTATGGGGATTTGGTTACTATGGTTTAGCACTATTTTGGATTACAGGCATTCATCCAATGACATGGTTGGGTATTCCTTGGTTGGGAAGTATTGCGATCGCATTATTTTCTTGGCTTTTTATTACTTTTTGGGGAATCGGTTTAGTTGTCGTTTGGTCAATACTCTTACCCAAAAATAAGGATTGTAAAACAGGATTAAATACGAGCATATTGCGAGTTTTAATTGGAACATCAACCTGGTGTATTCTCGAAACAATTTGGAGCTATACACCTTTATGGTGGTCGCCAATTGCCTATACCCAAAGCCCTCACAATTTAATTATACTCCATTTAGGGCAAATCTCAGGAACGACGGCAGTAACAGCAGCAATTGTTGCTGTGAATGGATTATTGGCAGAAGCATTAATCTTGAAAAGGAAACAAGAGCAGAATTGGCAATTAGTAAGTATTGCATTCGCTTTAACGATCAGCTTGCATGGGATCGGTTTGAGTTTATACCTTCGTCCTCTTGCCAACGAAAATCCTTTGAGAGTAGGCATTATTCAAGGCAATATTCCCAACGAGATTAAACTCAATCCTGAAGGATGGTATCAAGCAATTGAAGGTTATACCTTGGGATATAAAGAATTGAGCGATCGTGGTGTTGATGCCGTCCTCACCCCAGAAACAGCGTTACCTTTTATTTGGCAAGATCGAGGAGAATTTCAAAGCTCATTTTACCGGGCTATTCTAGAAAAAGGAGTATTGGCTTGGGTAGGTGGGTTTAAGCAAGAAAAAAATACAATTACTAACAGTTTATTTACTGTAACAGGAGAAGGCAAAACAGTTAGTCATTATGACAAAGTTAAGCTCGTTCCTTTAGGAGAATATATTCCATTTCAAAATATTTTAGGAAGATTTATCGATCGCCTATCTCCATTAGAAGCCATTTTAGTACCAGGGAAACCGACGCAAGTTTTTGAGACTCCCTTTGGACGGGCAATAGTGGGCATCTGTTATGAATCTGCCTTTGCATATCACTTCCAACGACAAGCAGCACAAGGAGGGGAATTTATTCTTACCGCATCCAATAATGCTCATTACAGTAAAGTTATGCCTGCCCAACACCATGCCCTTGATGTCATGCGAGCCATTGAAAGCGATCGTTGGGCTGTGCGAGCAACTAATACAGGCTACTCCGGAATTGTCGATCCCCACGGGAATACGCTATGGATATCAGGAATTAATACTTACGAACTCCACGAAGCAACGATCTATCGCCGAACGACAAAAACTATATATATATGTTGGGGAGATTGGTTGGCTTGGTGCTTTTGGGGGGTGAGCGCGCGCTCTTTTTTCAAAATCCAAAATCCTTGATCCCGAAAAGAGTTGCCTAGTAAGGAATACAGAGAATCAGGAAAATATTTTCGTCAAAAGGGTTGACAAGTGGAGAAAAAGTGGCTACCTTAGTAAATGCGCGGTTGAGA
>NZ_JCAMRX010000026.1:0-84331 GCF_059821285.1 Spirulina sp. LEGE 11439 | reverse complement strand
AAAGCCGTCCTCCGCTCCGCTAAAGGACGGGGCTTTAGACCCAATTTTTTGGTAAAATTATGTCGGGATGCTAAATTTAGCATCCCGACATTAATCTCTCGCGTCTAATTGTTCCCAAGCCGCATCGATATATCTCTATTTTTTAATTTTACTGGCGATCGCAATAATTATTCAGATCTGTGACCAAGCGGTCTTCATCTTGAGTTGCCGTTTGCAAATCATTCAACGCCGCAAAAATTTCTTCTTGGTCTTCAGTGGCAAACGCATCTACAAAACGTCTCGTCATGAGACTGGTTTGCCGATACATCGTAATAAATCCTTGACGGTAGCCATTGAGAGCGCCATCGCTCAAAGATAAATTCGCCATTTTGTTTGCGGCTTCGTTAATAGATTCCGCAGCCATTAAAAGCGCTTGTAATTGATCTTCACCTTCATCGGTATTGGCTGACTGTGCTGCGGTTACCGCTTCATTGGCAATGTCAATCAGGCGATCGCATTGAGCTTCTTTGGTGTTTTGTGCGAAGGCTGGAGAAGCCAGATAAACAGGGCTAAATGCGAAAACACCAACACTAATAATGAGATTTGAGACTGTTGCTTTAATTTTCATTTTAATTCAGTATAAAGGGTGAATCATTGAGCGATCGTGTGGGCAAGTCCCGACACGATCGAAGAGGCAATCAGTTAACTTTTTTGAGAAGCAGGAATGGTAATATCAACGATGTTAATATCGTCATTCAAATTACTCAAAGGCGGGTTAATATCGGCGGAGTTGCCAACAACCAAAGTGGTGAGGCGATCGGGATAGAGATATTTGCGAGCAGCCTGTTGTACGTCCTCAATTGTTGTGGCTTTGATTCCTCGCTGATACTGAAAAATATAATCGGGAGGATAGCCATAAAATTCATAGCGCATTAATCGCTGAATGGTTTGGGCCGGGTCTTGAAAGTTGAAAACAAAGGAGTTCAGAATAGATTCTTTGGCATAGTCTAACTCTTCTGGGGAAATAGGAGACTCTCGCAAGGTTGCAATTTCTTTGAAAATGGCTTGAATAAACGGCACCGTTGTATCCGATCGCGTCTGTCCGCCCGCAATAAACATCCCCGGATAATCGTATTGGGGACTCCAAAATCCATAGACGGAATAGGCCAATCCTTGGCGCGATCGCACTTCATTAAAAAAGCGCCCGCCAAAGCCATTTAAAACGCCATTGACAACACTCAAAGCTGGATAATCTGGGTTTTTCAAAATTCCCCCCAAATGACCGATTTGAATGTAACTTTGGGTAAGTTGGGGCTGTTCGATGAAAAAGAGTCCGCCTTGTTGTTGCGTTGACACTTCAGGCATGGCGGGGAGAGGAGCGGCGGCGGGAGGTTGCCAAGAGCCAAATTTTTCAGCAATTAAGGCTTTCATGCGATCGCGATCGAAATCCCCAATAATTCCCAATAACATTTGCTCTGGACGGAAAGAACGTTGATAAAAATCAATGAGATCTTGCCGAGAAATATTCTCGAGATGTTCGTATTCGACTGTGCGAGCATAAGGACTTGTATCGCCATAAATGAGCTTAGAAAATTCTCGGCCGCTAATACTATCGGGATCGTCATTGCGGCGAGCAATTCCCCCGCGAATCTGTTTTTTTGCTAACTCGAATTGTGCGGGATCGAAAGCAGGTTCTTGAATCACTTCAGCAAAGAGAGAAAAGACCTGTTCTAAGTCTTCGCTGAGGGCATTGAAACCTGCACTGCCACTGGTTTCACCGATACCTGTTTCGACTGAAGCCGCTCGATTTTCGAGGATTTCATTGAGTTCGTCGGGCGCATGTTTCAAGGTGCCGCCACTTCGCATCACCGAGCCGGTCAGTCCGGCTAAACTAATTTTATCGGCGGGTTCTAAACGAGAACCGGTTTTAAATAAAGCCGTTCCTCCCACGAGGGGCAATTCTCGATCTTGGACGAGGTACACCACAATTCCATTATCGAGTTGATAGCGATCGTAGTCGGGAAGTTGAACTTCTGGCAGGGGAGGAAATTCCAATTCGTCATAATGTCTCGGGGTAGCGGCTGTCACCGATCGCGCAGAAAAGGCAACCAATAACAACGTCACTAAAAACAATCCCAACCACTTTAAATAGTTTTGCGTTTTTTTCATTCTTTTTCTTTCAAACAACAAGAGATAGAAACGAGCCACAGAGGAAGAGGGGAAAACGTATTTCAACCTTCATCTTTGAGCAGTCTGCCGATAGTTTTGTTTTCGGAAGTAAATGTTGTCTTGGCAACCCGGAGAATATCTTGGGGAGTAACGGCTTCAATTTTTTTCAACTGCTCGAATAAATTGCGCCAGTTTCCTGTTTTTGCTTGATATTCGACGAGGGAATATGCCATTCCAGCATTGGAATCCAAGTTATAAAGAACGCCTGCTAGCGCTTGAGTTTTGAACCGCTCTAACTCTTCCGTGGTGACGGGTTCGGTTTGTAAGCGTTCGATTTCTTGATCTAATGCTCGTGCTACTTCTTCTAAGGTATGACCGGGTGCTGTGGTCGCATAAAGCATCATTAAGTTAGGATACTTATCTCCCGGAAATCCAGTAAATCCTGCGGCACTGAGGGCAATCTGCTGCTCTTCTACGAGGGATTTATAGAGACGAGAGGTGCGACCGTTACTGAGGATCGCCACGATCGCATCGTAAACGGCGCTATCGGGATGGTTGAGAGAAGGACGGTGAAAGCCTTCGAGATAAATGGGTTCGGATTTGAGTTTTAAGGTCACTTCCCGGGTCTCTCGCTGCGGGGGTTCCACAATCGTGACTTCTGGGGGAGCGGGTTTGGCGGCATAGCGTCCGAAATAAATTTGCGCCAGTTCTCGAACGCGATCGGGATCGACATCACCGACGATCGCAATCGTGATATTGTTCGGAACATAGTAGAGATCGAAAAATTCTTGTACGTCTTCCCGCGTTAAGTTCCGAATATCTTCATCGTAACCGATAATGGGTCTTTTGTAAGGATGAGCTATAAAAGCCTTGTCTTGAAAGGCTTCTACCAGTTGTCCGATTGGGGAATTGTCGGTACGCCACCGCCGTTCTTCTAAGATGACATCCTGTTCTTTAAAAAATTCGCGAAAGACGGGATCGAGAAAGCGTTCTGACTCGAGGGACATCCAGAGTTCGAGTTTATTGGCGGGCAAACTATAGGAATAAAACGTGAAATCAATGGACGTTGCCGCGTTTAACCCCTTCCCTCCCGCTTGTTCGACAATTTGTCCGAATTGATTTTTAATGCTGAGATCGTCGGCTTGTTGTTGCACGGCGAGAATTTCGGCGGCGAGTTTTTCGGCTTCTTCGCTTTTCTCGGCAGCGATCGCGGCTTTTTGTCGAGCCACTAAGGTGTCAAGGCGATCGAGGAGGGGTTTTTCGGCGGCGTAATTGCGCGTCCCGATACGGCTAGTCCCTTTAAAAGCAAGGTGTTCGAGGAAATGCGCGACTCCAGTTTTGCCATCGGGTTCGTCAACCCCCCCGACGTTGGCATAGGTGGCAAAAGAGACCACTGGGGCTTCGTGACGTTCCAAAACAATGAATTGCAAACCATTCTCAAGGGTAAACTCCGTCACTTTTTCGATCGCGCGATCGAGATAGGGTTGAATGTTAGCGTGAGGAGAGTTAGGAGTGCGTTGGGCGGAGGCGGAACTGGGGAGCAAACCCCACACCAGAACCGCGATACAGAAGTAACAAAAGAGTTTTTGCCAAAGAGCTAATCGTTTCATTCGTGCCAATTACCAAAAGCGATCGCGACAACCAATAAGGGAAAGATGAGGGTGAGATCGGGATAGATCTTGAATGCAGATGGGTTTCATTCTTGCCCGTATCTTTCATCCCCCAACAATAGCTTTTTTTGGACAAAGGTTGCAGAATCCCCCGGGTCGAGATCGCGATCGGCGAAAGAATGAGATAATTAGCCTGGATTTAACTCTGAACTGTGCGATGAAAATCTATCCCTCACCCGCGAATTTTAAGCAAGCAATACTCAAAGTCATAACTGTTTTGTTGGTATTATTGGCGATTGGTTTGTTTACTGTTAGAGATTATGGCGTGAGTTGGGATGAAGGGACAGAAATTTCTACGGTGAAATACAATTATGAACTGATCGCTCGAGGTCGAGAAATCCCTAAAGATTTGCAATATTATGGGATTGCTTTTAATTTGACCAGTGAGATTGCTTTTCAACTCAAGGAATATGCAACCAAAGGATTATCCCACAATCCCTTAGAAGCACAAGCGATCGAGGAAGGAGATACAGGGGTAGCCCAAGCAATTTACGAACGGATCAAAGTCAAACATCCCCTCACTTTTTTGGTCGCATTTATCGCTTATATTTGCGTTGCTGCGATCGTTGGCATACTCGTAGGAATAGATTATGCTTGGTTCGGCCCTATCGTATTAGCTTTATTTCCCCGTTTTTGGGCACACGGATTTTTTAATCCGAAAGATATTCCTTTCGCAGCAATGTTTACGCTGGGAACATTAATGGGATCGTTATTAATCAATTTTTATCTTCAAAAAAAGGAATGGGAACTCAAATTAGGATTCAATAAAATCACGCTTTGTTTTCTCCTCTATGGCGCTTTAATTGGGTTGGTAACGGGAACGCGAATTGGTGGCTTTTTCCTCTTATTTTTTATTGTTCTCGCTCATGGTTTGACGCGGTTTAATCTGCGAGATATTTGGCGTGATATTCCTCGCTATTGGCTTTTTTATCTCTTGATTGGTATTGCTTGGATGGCAACGACTACTCTTGTTTATCCGGCTTCTTGGTCGAATCCTGTCGGCTGGTTTTTAGATACTCTACACTATACTTCCAATCATGCTTGGCCTGGAGTTAATTTATTTCAGGGTATGGAGATTAAACCTAGCGAAAATCCTTGGTATTATTTACCGTTGTGGTTCTTTCTTGCGAATCCATTTCTTTGGTTGATTTCTTTCATTATCGGTTTAATTTTTATTGCAGCCAATTATCGAATTTTCACCAATCTACAACGTGCATGCGTGGTTTTAGTGCTACTACAAGTTTCCTTTTCTCCTCTCCTTGCCATTGTTTTACACGCGAATGTTTATGCGGGAATGCGTCAATTTCTCTTCATTATTCCTGGAGTTGCGGCCATTGCTGCAGCCAGTTTGAGTTGGATTTATCAGAAAATATGGCAGCAGACTTGGAAATTAGCCGCGATCGCATTCTTGATGGTTTTAATTAGTCCGATTATTTTTGATATGATGACGCTACATCCCCATCAATATCTTTATTTTAGTCGAATTTCAGGAGGATTGAGTCATGCTCATGGGCGTTTTGATACGGATTACTGGGGATTAACATTACGAGAAGGAACGGAATGGGTTAATGAAAATGCCGAACCTAATTCAACCCTTGCGATCGGCGGTCCACTTTATATCGGGCAAATGTTTGCCAAATCCGATCTACAAGTGCTAGATATAGAATCCGATTTGGATTATGGTGTAAAAGGTCGTCCTGATTACTATGTTGCGATGCCTTTTATTGAATTACAAGATTTATTTCCCGAATGTCCCATCGTTCATAATGTTGCGAGGCAAGGTGTTCCCATTACGATTATTAGGGACTGTCGCCAAGCAAAACAATCTTCTTAGATATCTAAAGCGATCGCCTTTAAAATCAGATCAAAAACCTAACAAAAATTCAAGATTCCGAATCAGTTACAAATCGACATCTACAAGCGATCTCTGAACGAATAAGGAAAAATCATTGTTTGCTGTTCGGATATATTGCAAACAAAAATGAAGAAGGATGAAGAATCATTTCAATTAAACAATATTTTCATTGTTTAATTGAGCGATAAAGGCAACAGGTATCAAGCATTGCAAGGATTTTAAGGATTTGGAGAATAGTTATAAAGAGATTGGGTGAAAAATCGCGATCGCCCAAATTTCTGAGACAATGCTCTAGCAACGAATCGTCGAGCATTAAGAAATTTTACAATTACTTGCTGGAGGCAATCTTTTATGAAATTGGCTTATTGGATGTATGCAGGACCCGCACACATTGGCACTCTTCGCATTGCCAGTTCTTTTAAAAATGTTCACGCGATCATGCACGCACCTTTGGGGGATGATTATTTTAACGTTATGCGATCGATGTTAGAACGAGAACGAGATTTTACCCCCGTGACCGCGAGTATTGTCGATCGCAATGTTTTAGCACGAGGTTCTCAAGAAAAAGTTGTCGACAATATTACCCGTAAAGATAAGGAAGAAACTCCCGATTTAATCGTTTTGACTCCTACTTGTACTTCGAGTATTTTGCAAGAAGATTTACAAAACTTTGTCGATCGCGCCCAATTAGACTCCAAAGGCGATGTGATGCTGGCAGATGTAAATCACTATCGGGTCAACGAACTGCAAGCAGGCGATCGCACTTTACAACAAATCGTTCAGTTTTACATTAATAAAGCCCGTAAAAAAGGCGAACTTTCTGAAGAGAAAACGGCAAAACCCTCGGTTAATATTATCGGTATTTCTACCCTTGGTTTTCACAACCAACATGACGGCACAGAATTGAAGCGTTTAATGTCAGATTTAGGGATTGAAATTAATGCCATGATTCCTGAAGGCGCCAGCGTCCACGAACTTAAAAACCTTCCGAAAGCATGGTTTAATCTCGTTCCTTATCGGGAATTAGGAATGATGGCAGCACAGTATTTACAAGAAGAGTTTGGTACGCCTTATGTTGATATTACCCCAATGGGAGTGGTAGAAACGGCTCGTTGTATTCGACAGATTCAAAAAATTCTCAATGAACAAGGTGCGAACGTTGATTATGAAAGTTTTATCGACAATCAAACTCGCTATGTTTCTCAAGCGGCATGGTTTTCTCGTTCCATTGACTGTCAGAATTTAACCGGTAAGAAAGCAGTCGTTTTTGGCGATAATACTCATGCTGCAGCCATGACCAAAATTCTCGCACGAGAAATGGGAATTCATGTCGTTCTTGCGGGAACGTATTGCAAGTATGATGCGGACTGGTTTAAGGAACAAGTCAGCGAATATTGCGACGAGGTTTTGATTAGTAATGATAATGGAGAAATTGGCGATGCGATCGCGCGGCTCGAACCTTCTGCTATCTTTGGAACTCAGATGGAACGTCATGTCGGCAAGCGTTTAAATATTCCTTGTGGGGTTATTGCCGCACCTATTCACATCCAAAATTTCCCCATTGGTTACAGTCCTTTTGTGGGCTATGAAGGCACCAATCAAATTGCAGATTTGGTGTATAATTCCTTTACATTAGGGATGGAAGATCACCTCTTAGAAATCTTTGGCGGTCACGATACCAAAGAAGTAATTACGAAAGGAATTTCTGCAGATTCCGATCTGAATTGGAGTAAAGAAGCGAAAGGAGAATTGAACAAAATTCCCGGTTTCGTGCGCGGAAAAGTGAAGCGAAATACTGAGAAATTTGCTCGCGATCGCAATATTGGCGAAATTACTTTAGAAGTGATGTATGCTGCCAAAGAAGCAGTAGGAGCATAAGATATTGAGATCGGAAAGGGTATTTTTTGAAATATCCTTTCCTTTCATAACAGAACGATATAAAGATTTTTGAAGATTCTGACGAAATCACAGGATTTTATGATAAGAAATAGGATAAATATTTTTGTTGCTTCACCAGAAAAAAATTAATAGATAAGCGCTAACATTCTTCTATGAAGATAAGCAATAGAGGTATTGGTCGCAATGATAAATTCAGAAAAAATCGATCGCCGCTTACCGCTCGTTCTCCTTTTGCTGAGATTGAGTGTATTTTTAGTGATGGCTATTTGGACGGCTGATAAGTTTGTCAATCCAACGCATGCGTCGAAAGTTTTTGAAGCTTTTTATAAAATTGGCGGTTTGGGAAATACAATTATTTACGTCATTGGAGCCGTACAACTCTTAATTATTCTTGGCTTTGTTGTGGGCTTTAAAAAGCATTTAACCTATGGGGCGGTCTTGCTCATGCACGCAGTTTCTACGTTGTCTGCTTTTGGTATATACTTCACCCCTTTTAAGAGTCCGAATCTGCTCTTTTTTGCGGCTTGGCCGATGTTAGCCGCGTGTTTTGCGCTCTTCTATCTTCGTGATGCCGATCGCCTTTGGACGGTGGGTAAAGTTCTGACTCCTCAAGTTGAAGAATAGAGTCGGCGATCGCGATCGATAATTTGTAGGGATGTAAAATTTTACGTCCCTACAAATTTAGAGATTTAACCTTGCATCCATTCCGTATGGGTAAACTCCCCACGAGGCTTATCGATGCGTTCGTAGGTATGCGCCCCAAAATAATCCCGTTGCGCTTGGGTCAGATTTTGCGGCAGGCGATCGCGGCGATAGCTGTCAAAATAATCTAAAGAGGCGCTAAATGCCGGCACCGCAATTCCCGTACTATTCGCAACCATCAAAACCTCTCGCCATGCTTTTTGGCGATCGAGAATGCTTTGTTTGAATTCGGGAGCTAACAGCAAATTGGGTAGATTGGGATTGTCGGTAAATGCCTTTTTGATCTTATCGAGAAAACCTGCTCGAATGATACAGCCACCTTTCCAGATGCGCGCATCCTCTGCCAAATTGAGATTGTATCCTTTTTCGTCAGATGCCTTTCTCAACAAAGCCATTCCTTGAGCGTAAGAACACATTTTGGAACAATATAAAGCATCTCGAACTTTGTCGATAAATGCTTTCTTATCCCCAGAAAAAGGTGTTATCGCGGCAGTAATTTCCTTAGATGCTGCCATCCGTTCCTCTTTATAAGAAGACATAACGCGAGCATTCACCGCCGCAAACATGGTCGGAATGGGGACTCCTAATTCTAAGGCACTGACAACCGTCCAGCGTCCCGTGCCTTTTTGCCCTGCCGCATCGAGAATCAAGTCAATTAAATGAGTCTTGGATTCTTTATCAACATATTTGAAAATATCTGCTGTGATTTCAATCAAGAAAGAGTTTAACTCATCCGTTTTATTCCATTCCGTAAAGATTTCATGAAGTTCTGGATTGCTCACTCCCAAACAGGATTTCATCAGGTCGTAGGCTTCGGCAATTAACTGCATATCGCCGTATTCAATGCCATTGTGAACCATTTTGACATAGTGACCTGCGCCTCCGGGTCCGATAAAAGTTACGCAAGGACCGTCATCAACTTGAGCGGCAATTTTAACAAGGATGGGTTCGAGTTCTTTATACGCACTTTCAGTTCCTCCAGGCATTAAACTGGGACCGTTTAATGCTCCTTCTTCACCACCGCTAACCCCCATCCCTACAAATCCCAATCCGGTCGCTTCTAATTCTTGGGTGCGCCGTTCGGTGTCATCATAGAGAGAATTTCCCCCATCGATGATCATGTCTCCTTCTTCGAGGAAAGGTTTTAGTTGTTGGATAACTGCATCGACGGGTTTCCCCGCTTTTACCATCACTAAAATCTTGCGCGGGCGATCGAGCAATTTCACAAATTCTTCAAGAGAATAGGCGGCCTTTACGTCTTTTCCTTGCGCCCGTTTTTCCATAAACATTTTTGTTTTGCTTTCGGTTCGATTGTAAACAGCAATCGGAAAGCCTCGGCTTTCGACATTCAGAGCCAAGTTTTCTCCCATTACCGCCAAACCGATCACGCCAAAGGTTCGTTTCGCCATAAGTCCTCTCTGTAAAAATTACGAATTGCTGGCAAGTGGAAATTTTACTCAATTTTGAGTTGAGAATCGCTTTCATCCTAGCCCGATCTTTGGCGTTATCATCTAAAGAAGAAGTTAAATATTAATTGTCAAAACATTTTTCAAAATAAAAGCGTAATTAAATGCACAATAAATATTAAAAATTGCTTAAAATAGATCGGGTAACAGTTATCATCAGTCACCCGTTAAGCTATAGAGAGAAACTCATTACCGATTGAATATGAGGGAAACAATTGATAAGACAGAAAACGAGATGGCGATCGCGTCTCGTACTTATCTTTGGTTGGGGGCGATCGCTTTAATCTATTTACTCCTTGTGGCGGTGGGGGCGATCGGTTCGGGATTTCGTCTGGTGGTTGGGGAGAGGGCGATCGATTTATTTGCTTTTGCCACCAATCCCTTTGCTGGCTTATTTGTCGGCACTTTAGCCACGGCATTAATTCAATCCTCGAGTACGATTACTTCGATCGTTGTCGGGCTAGTGGCGGGAGGTTTACCCGTTTCTGTCGCCGTACCGATCGTGATGGGGGCAAATATTGGCACGACTATTACGAACACTATTGTCAGTCTCGGTTATGTTCGCGAAAAAGAGGAGTTTCAACGAGCATTTGCGGCGGCGACGATTCACGATTTCTTTAATTTTATTTCTGTGGTCATCTTTCTGCCATTGGAAATTTTCACTCACTTTTTCGAGAAATTGGCGCAGATTTTGGCAGGTTTCGTGGTTGGGGAAGTTGCTGTCGATGCAGAGAAATTTAATTTAGTTGGGGCAGTTACGTCTCCTGTTGAGGGACTTTTAGGGGCGATCGCTAATTATTTTCCAACTCCATTTAATGGTACAATTCTTATTATTTTCGGTATTCTTGCTATTTTGGCTGCAATTTTCTTTTTAGGCAAGTTATTAAAAGAGTTGCTGGTGGGAAAAGCAAAGGAAATGTTAGAAAATGCGATCGGATCCGGGGCGCTAAAAGGGATTTTTTCTGGCACCCTAGTGACAGTTTTGGTGCAATCCTCTTCCACAACGACGAGCTTAATTGTGCCGTTAGCCGGAACGGGTTTTTTGAGTTTAGAACAGGTTTATCCGTTTACTTTGGGCGCAAATATTGGCACTTGTATTACGGCAACGATCGCAGCAACGGCAGTGACAACCCATCAATTACCAGCGTTAGAAATTGCTTTGGTGCATTTACTGTATAACGCGATCGGGGTCATTGTTATCTATGGTATTCCGTTTTTAAGAAATCTGCCAATTATAGGTGCAAGGATGCTGGCAAAGATAGCCTGCGAGCAAAAAATTTGGGCTTTTATTTATATTATCTCTGCCTTTTTTCTCCTTCCTGCTCTCTGTTTCGCCCTAGGATAGCGATTATTTCAGTTATCAGTTATCAGTTATCAGTGAAGAGGATTTTCGAGGAACTTTTTTAACCTCGCATATTGCAGATCGGTTTGAGATAAATGAGAATAAACTGGTAGAATAGTATGGAGTGCATGCAGTCTGTAATCGTTTCGATCGATGCAAAAATTGAGCCGCGAACGTCCGAATTTTCCTCGCTTGAGAGCGATCGCCGTCAGTGTAGGACGGTTGGCGATCGCAGGAACGATCTGCGGTATGGGAGTATTTGCCGTACAATATAGCGATCGCTTTGCAGATAAAGAGACGCAAGCGAACTTATCAGGCATTACTTTAGTCAGTTGGGTGGGGATGAGCTTTGCTTTCTGGGGTTGGGGGGAATATTTTTATTATCAAAGAGAACGAGAAGCACGCGATCGCCGACGACATTTTACCCATCATTTACGCGAACGAGAACAGGAGAATTTAGCCTTGCAAGCACAGTGGGATAGCGATCGCCAACAGTGGGAAAATGCGATTGTCAGCTATCAAGCTCAGTTATCCGAACAAATCCAACGACGACAGGAAATGGCTTGGGAATTAGAACAAACTCGCAAAGTATTACCAGAAATCAAAGAACTATCAATTGTGGATGACATACTACAAAATAATCAAACTTTAGAAGCAGAAAATACTAGGCTTTTACAAAATGTAGAAGTTTTTCAAGGACGCATTCAGCAGTTACAACAAGCTCTCGATCGCCGTAACGATCGCGAGCTTGTCTTAGAGAATGATAAAAACCAAATAAAGCGATCGATACCGTTATCTCAACTCACAGGATTTTCCAGCAAAGAGGTTATTCGTGCTTTTAAACGTTTGGGTTTTAGCTGCGATCGGCAAAGAGGCAGTCATGTCACTTTAAAAAAGCATGTCAATTGCGTTATTCCCATCAAAGCAGAATTAGCTCCCGGAACGCTAAAAAGTGCTTTGCAGCAAGCAAATATCAGCATTGATGAATTTTTAGATAGTCTTTAAAATTAAGGATGAAGTAGGAAAGCTCCTCGCCGTTCGAGTTCTGATAAAATTTGTCCCGATCGCTCTTTACCGATTAAAAAATGCAACCGTTTTAACTGCATTGCATTATATTTATCAATTTCTAATTCTGCGATCGCTTGTCGTTTCTGTGCTATCGATAAATGCCCTAAAACTACCTCGATCGCATCGATGAGATGATAGGGGAGTTTTTGGATTGCTGGGATGAATTCTGCGAGAATTTTAATTAAGATTTGGCGATCGCTATCTGACAAAGGCGATTGTTTAAACAGCGTAACCCCCATGACATGATGTCGAGATTTATTTTTCAGCATTTCTTTGAGAGCCTGAATAATCATTTCTTCCCGACAATCTTTAAGGAATTGACGATAACTATTCAGTTCCCATCCTTCTAAAATACCCTGCATGACAAATCGGAGAATCTGAGGATTGTTGGTTTCCATAAAATCCGTCAGACAAGGAAAAAATAATGGCTTGAATTCACCGAGTTCTTTGCGATCGAGAAAACCTGCAATTTGTGCGAGATGGTAGGTATTTTCAGCTTTGAAAATAGAGTACAGGGTTCTTTCTTGTACTGTTGTTGCGAAGGCGATCGCTTTTTCGGTATAGCGTATCCCCCATGTTTCCATTTCGTAAGCGCGTTCGAGAATATCTCGCGTTGCAATTTGTAGAATTGTCCGTTTTTGAGGGTGACTTGCAATTTGAAATAGTTTAACGCGATCGAGATTAAATTGTTGAGCATTCCAGTAAATCGGAGCATTACTTTTGCGATCGCTCAGCAGACAAGCTGGTGCCTTATGAGGCGCAAAAACGGAAGATAGGAGACATTGTATGCGATCGCGCTCCGAAGCTGGCAACGGCAAAAAATCCGTAGTTTGAGAAGTCATAAATCTATTCCTCACACAGTTAGTCGATCGCGGGGTTTTGAACACGTTCTGCACTCTGTCCAACACAATACGCCTGTTGGTTTTCTGACGCAAACAGAGTCTTTAGTCGTTGCCTTTTCTCCATAATTTGGGGGTCGATATGCCTTCTGATAATAGTCAATCAAGGCCTGAAGAGGGTTTGAATAGGACAGAATTTTAATTGTCTGCATTATCATTTTCTTGACATTGTGTTTGTTTGACACTATGCTTAATGTGTCGATTACACAAAGCTATGAAAGGTCAATACGAACTTGCAATGGGTTCGATCGCGGGACGAGAACATATTCGTCTCGGTCGCAATAATCAAGATGCGTTATCCGTACTGAGTTGCGATCGTTTTACTCTAGCAGTGGTGTGTGATGGTTGCGGTAGCGGTCGTCACAGCGAGGTGGGTGCTAAAATCGGGGCGAGATTAGCGATCGAAACTATCTCTAAGTGCTTAGACTTGAAGGAGATCGCAGAGATTAGCGATCCTAAATTTTGGCAGTCTATTCATCAAGATATCCTCACTCAATTGCAGGTTTTTATTAAAGCAATGGGAGGGAATTGGCAGCAAACTCTTAATGATTATTTTCTATTTACCACGATTGGGGCATTGATAACGCCGGAAAATACTTGGATTTTTACCATTGGCGATGGTGTAATTTTATCTAACAATTGCTTGACAAAATTGGAGTTTGCCGGTAACGCACCGCCCTATATTGCTTATGGTTTAAAATATCTCTGGGAAGCGCGAGAATGCCCTCAAGAATTTCAATTTCACATTCATGAATTTTCGGCAACGGCGGAATTAAATCATTTATTAATTGGTACGGATGGAGTTGGCGATCTCATTGATGTCTGCGGTCGCATGATTCCGGGAAAATCAGAAAAAGTCGGTCATATTTCACAGTTTTGGCAAAATGACAGTTACTTTGAAAATCCCGATAAAGTTCGCCGAAAACTCTTTTTAATGAATCGCGAAGTTCACAAAACCGGACAACGAAAAGAAGTAGGATTATTACCTGATGATACCACCTTAATTGCGATTCGTAAAGTAAAAAAGAAGGAGTAGGGAGACGGAGAGAAGACAAAATACTAATTATTTATCACTGACAACTCACTCAGAAAAATGGATATTTATCTCAAAGGCAAACGCATTCGCCTCAAACCCAGTCAAGCGATCGGGAAAGGAGGAGAAGCCGATGTTTACAAACTCGGACAAGATCGTGCTGTTAAAATTTTTAAATCTCCCGATCATCCCGATTACCAAGGACTATCTCAAGAACAGAAATCGGCAAAAGAAAGATTAGTCGAACATCAACAAAAGTTGCGTCAATTTCCAACTAATTTACCGCATCATGTTGTGACTCCAGAAGAGCTTGCAATGGATAAACAAGGTAGTATTATTAAAGGGTATACAATGCCTTTAATTAGTAACGCTGAAGTATTATTGCGTTATGGAGAACGATCGTTTCGTAGTGGAATAATTGATAATCAAACTGTATTAAAAATCTTTCAGAATTTATATGAAACTATTGCTAAAATTCATCTTGCAGGAGTTGTTATTGGTGATTTTAACGATCTGAATGTTTTAGTAAAAGGAACAGAGGCATATTTTATTGATGCTGATTCTTTTCAGTTTAATGGGTTTTATTGTCGTGTCTTTACGGCAAAGTTTGTCGATCCTTTACTTTGCGATCGCACTGCATCCAGTCCGATTATGCAATCTTATCACAACCAAGATTCAGACTGGTATAGTTTTGCGGTGATGCTCATGCAATGCTTATTATTTGTCTCTCCTTATGGGGGAATTTATAAACCCAAAAATTCCCGCAAACGAATTCCTCAAGCAGCGAGATCTCTCAACAGAGTTACTATTTTTAATTCAGAAGTTAAATATCCCAAACCTGCAATTCCTTATCAAGTCCTTTCTGACGATCTCTTACATCATTTTTATCAAGTTTTTGAGGAAGATAAACGAGGAGAATTTCCGCGATCGCTTCTCGATCGTCAAGGTTGGCAAAAATGCTCCAGTTGTGGAGTAGAACATGCGAGATCTAGCTGTCCGCTTTGCACGAATATACAAATTATACCCTCAGTTTCTCCCATCGGAACAAAAACCGTGCGAGGAACTGTCACCGCAGAACTCATTTTTAAAACCGAAGGAATAATTCTGAGTGCAAATTATTCTGAATCAGGTTTACAATGGTTGTACTGGAATGGCAACGAATTTAAACGGGAAGATGATGCGATCGTTTTTACGGGAAAGCTAGATCCTTATACTCGCTTTCGCTTGCAAGGAAAAGCAACATTAGTTGGAAAAGAAGGACAAGTCATTACTCTCAGTCCGAATGCTCCTCCAGACCGTTTAGCTGCGGATAATTGCGGAATGCAGGTACAATTTGATACTAATGCGATCGCGCGATATTGGTTGCATAACGGCCAATTATTACGAGACGGACAGTTAGGATCGGAGTATATTGGTGATGTTTTAAACCATCAAACTCGCTTTTGGATGGGTTCGCAGTTTGGGTTTGGGTTTTATCGTGCAGGAAATCTAACTGTTAGTTTTGTTTTTGATGCACGAAGAAAAGGTCTAAACGATCGCTTGCAAATTCCTCTCGGATCGGGACAATTGGTAGACGCTGATTGTACATTTAGCGATCGCTTTTGTTGGTTCTTTTGGTCGATGCAGGAAAGAGGAACAACTATTCATCGCTGTGCTTTAATTTCCGCTAATGGAGAAATAAAAGCATTACATCAAGGAAATGAATCTTGGTGTAATACTTTTCGAGGAAAATGTGCAGTGAATCATTTTCTTCTCTGCGGGACAGATGCAGGGATCGTGAGAGTGGAAGCACATAGCGATCGCTTATTTGTCGCCAAAGAATTTCCCGATACAGAACCTTTTGTTGATACAAATACTCGTCTATTTCCGGGTCGAGATGGATTATATGGAGTGAGTCAACAAACCATCTATTTACTCAAAATTAGCTAAAATTGAGTGGATAAATTTAAGCACATTATATTCATGTAGTTTCTCTAAGTAAAGTTAAGAGTTATTGAAAATCTAAATAAAATATTTATTTTTATGTCAGCATAGTACCTTATCTAATTTCCTCAAAGAAAATGAAATCATATCGATATACATTAGTAACTCTGATGTTTGCAACTTGTCTTTATATTATTACTGTTTCTCTAGAACTCGATCTGTTTGAAAAAATTTTAGAACTGTTGCACGAACTTGAAGTATTTGAAATTGATGAGTTTATTTTACCAATTTTAGTGGTTCTTGCCGGAATTTTTTGTGATGCGATAATCAGAGCGAATAAAAAGCAAGTGTATCTGGAAAAACAGAAAGAAAGAATAGATGTTTTTCAAGCTACGATGCGAACAGTTCAAGATATTGTTGGAAACTTTTTAAATAATTTATTACTATTTGTGATGGAGGTTGAAAATTCTCAAGCTCTCGATGAAGAAACAATTGAGGAATTAACAAGTTTAATTTATGAGACTTCAGAACAATTAAATAAACTTGCGGATTTTAAAACAATTATTGCAAACGATGGCAATAATAAATTGCAGAGAATCGATATGAAGAAAAGTCATTAATGATTATATTAATATAATATTTTAGCTGAAACCTGTCACATTTTTTCTTTAAAGTTCATTAATCAGTAGAGCAACAAAGTCAATTATCTCTGTTGTTTTTAACAGTTGATCTCACAAAAAGAAAATGAAATCTTATTCTTGTACATTAACTATGCTGGTTTTTGCTGTATTTTTTTGTGTTCTCACTTTCAACTCCGATCGCGAAATTCTATCAAGAATCTTAGAACTTTTATATCAACTGAAAATATTAAAATTTGATAAATTGATATTGCCATTTTCGATGATTTGTGGTGGTTTTATTTGGGATCTTTTGAGAATATCAAATGAAAAGAAAATAGCTTTAGCAAAACAGAGAGAAAGAATAAATATTTTTCAGATTACAATGCGAACGGTACAAGATATTGTTGGTAACTTTTTAAATAACTTGTTGTTTTTCGTGATGGAAGCTGAAAATTCTCAAGATTTCAACAAAGAAACAATTGAAGAATTAAATAATCTAATTCAAGAAACCTCAGAAAAATTAAATAAACTTGCAAATCTAAAAACAATTATTGAGCAAGATAACAATAATGTAGTTCGTCTGATTGACATAGACAAGAGCTATTAACGATTAGGATACAAACTCAATATTTCAGTAAGATAGATAAGATTGAATCTGTCTTAATAGTACCATTTTATCTAATGTTGTCTCAAAGACTTTCCATTGAATCTCGCCAATATCCAAAGATTCTTGTTTTTGACGAATGGCAACTGTGGCATCAGAAACATCATTTTTTCGATCTTTAATACGCTGATAAGCAACCTCTGAAGGAACATGCAACCAAATTCCATAGAAGGGAATATCGCCGATTTTAGCAACAGTTTCAATGTCTTGACGAAGGTGGCGATCGGCAAAAACACAATCAACAATGACGCTAATTCCTGCTTGTAATGCTGTTTGCGCGATCGCAAACAACTTCTGATAGATAATCTTACTGACTTCCTTTCCATAACAATGACTGGGTAAGCTATCGCTCAAGGGAATACCAAAGTGAAGTTTTCGCATAACATCACTTCTGAGAATTAGAGCACCGGGACAGCGATCGAGTTGTGGCGCGATCGCTTGGGCGAGGGTTGATTTACCCGTCCCTGATAAGCCACCAATAACAATACATTTAGGTTTTCTCGGAGCAAGATAGGCAAGTGCTTTGGCGAGATAATCTTCAGCATCCTGTAAGAATTTCGGCCGTTTTGCGCGATCGTGTAAACTTTCTGCGATCGCAACACTCACATGAGCGCGAACGGCGGCGCGAGTTGCTAAAAACAAAGGCAATAAAGCGACTCCTGCAAAGTCATTTTCGTGCCAACTATAGTAATTAAAAATCCGATTGGCATAAGTCGAGAAATTGCGAAAATCCAAATCCATTAACAAAAATGCTAAATCGTAAAGTACGTCAATCATTGAGAAAGATTCGTTAAATTCAATCGCATCAAAAAAGAGAGGTTTTCCTTTATATAAACAAATATTGTGTAAGTGTAAATCCCCATGACAATGTTTGATATACCCTTCTTTTTGACGGCGATGGAGTAAGCTGCGATATTTTTTGGCAAAACCGAGAGAAAGCGAAGTTAATTCTCGGGTACGATCGCGCGGTAAAATATGAGCAAAGTTAGCAAACTGCTCGTCATTGCCCACAATAATTTGCAGAATACGCTCTGCTCCCGGAACGCGATCGCAAACTTCTGCTTTTTGATGAAACTCAACTAAATTAGCAGCAATACTCTCAATCATTTCTAAGGTTAATTCTCCTCGATCTGCGACGCGATCGAGAACATCAGACGGTTCGAAACGATTCATTTCAATTAACCATTCGATCGCTTCTCCTTCTCCATCAAAAGCAAGACGATTATCGGTTTCTCGGGTAATCGGAAGAGTGCGTAAATAAATTTCAGGCGCAGTTCGTCGATTCAAAAAGATTTCGCGATCGCACATGAATTTACGCTGGGTCAGGGTAGAATAATCCATGTAGGGAAAATAGACCGATTTTTTCAATTTATAGGCTTGGGTATCGGTCAAAAACACGATCGCGCCGTGGGTTTCAATTTGTTGAACTTGTGTTGTTGCTTCGGGGTAGTTCTTCGCCTCGGAGAGAAAAGCAATAACGCGAGATTGGTCTTCGATAATGCTCATCGCTCAAAAAGTAGCCCTATATTTTTAGTATAAAATGCAATTGAAAGTTCCAGCAAATATGACACTTTTTGTAAAATTTAGCAATGCGATCGCTGACCTAAAGTCGTAAAATTGTTGCAGGAACATTTATTCAAACAAAAATAATGAGTTACGATAATTCTGATAAATTTTAATTTCCGAGGAGTCCATCTCAAATTTTCAACCCTGTCATTCATTTAACGAGAGGCTCTTGACTCAATTTCTATCTTTTTTTAAGACATAATAATTTATCGATACCTGAGTTTAAACCATAAAATTGTCGAAGCCAGCAATCCTGTTACAATATTGGTCAAAATAACCGGTATGTCTTGAACTAAGAATCCATAGGTTACCCATAAAAAGACTCCCGTGCAAAAGGAAATAAACATTCCTTGAGAAATATCTTTGGTTGATTTTGACCTCCAAGTTTTCACCACTTGAGGAACAAAAGCGACTGTTGTTAACGATCCGGCTGTTAAACCAATAAATGTTGCAAAATCCATGACAATAAACCCAAGATTAACAATGCCCATATTCATAGCATGAGTAGTTTAGTTTCTCTCGATCCCTTTGATTTAGCTTTAGGTTTGGCCTTGATGGCGATCGCGATCGCTTTGGCCGCATGGCAACAGTTGGGACTGGCCGGACAAATGGCGATCGCGACCGTCCGCACCGTCATGCAGCTTCTTGTAGCGGGTTATCTTCTCGCCTTTATTTTTGCCCTTAATACCCCTTGGTCCGTCGCGATCGCTCTCATTTTCATGCTCTCGGTGGCAGCGATCGTTACTCACAACCGCATTGCGCCCAAACAGAAACCTCTTTTACCCATCATTTGGGGATCTTTGTTAGCCAGCCTGTTTCTCACCTTGAGTTATATTATTGTCGCGATCGTGCAACCGCCAGTTTGGTATAGTCCTCAATATCTCATTCCTTTGGGGGGAATGATTCTCGGCAATGCCATGAATGCTGCTGCCATTTCGGGAGAGCGTTTGGCAAGTGCGATCGAGCGCAGCACCCTCGAAATTGAAACCCATCTCAGCTTGGGAGCAACTTCTCAACAAGCAGTGGTATCTTACCGAAAAGCGGCCATTCGAGCAGGTCTCATTCCCTTGATCAACCGCATGATGGTGGTGGGACTGGTTACATTACCCGGTGCCATGACCGGACAAATTTTAAGCGGAATTGACCCCATTGATGCCGCACTCTACCAAATTCTCATCATGTTTATGGTTGCTTTTGCGGAATTAGTTGCAGTTTTGCTCGTAACTCGCGGTGTTTCTCGCCAATTCTTCAGCCGCTACGAGCAGTTAAAGGGACTTTGAGAGAAATATTGGCCAATCGATCGCTGCTTTTTGACCCCAAGGAACTTATCCTGCGTAAAATAATTCTTAAAGGAAAGAAGGTTTCCATTCTATTCATTACCTGTTTGGTTTTCTGCGCTTATGTTAACGATTGCAAAATTGTCTCGAATTGTCGGCAGACCGATGGTGCGCTCTCTCGCGATCGCGGGTTTGGCGATCGCGGGGATCGGTTGGGGAGTCGTGCCAGACTTGACTCGTCCCGCTCCTCATTGGTTTAATACTGTTGTTCGCGCTCAAAATGTGACCAATGATGAAATTGAGAATTATGCGAGAGCCGTTTTAGATATGGAACCCATTCGCCAGTCGGCATACAACGACATTAAAAAAATTGTCACGCCTAATGCTCCTCCAAATATCGTTTGTAATGCTGGGGCTTCTTTTAGCGGCCTTCCCGGTAATGCCAGACAAGTTGCTGTAAATTACTGCAATGAATCTCGTCAAATCGTACAAGAGAGCGGACTCTCCATCGAGCGTTTTAATGAAATCACCGCTCAAATTCAAGGCGGCGATGCCGATCTCGAAAGACGCATTCAAAGTGCCATGAGAGAGTTACAATAAGTAACGCTCTCAACCAATTTCAATGTTAACTTTAACTCAGCGTCTTCCTCGGAATGCGATCGCATCCTCAGATTGTTTGCGTCTGCTTCTCAATGCTGAAGAAAGAACTCGCAGTCGCCATCGTTTTGAAACTTCCGATGGTCAGGTTTTTATCTTGCGTTTGCAGAGGGGGACGGTTATGCGTGATGGCGACTTTCTACAAGCAGAAACCGGGGAAATTGTTTGTATTGCTGCCAAACCCGAACCTGTTTTGACAGTGAAGGCGAAAACTGTTTTAGTCTTGCTTAAAGCAGCTTATCATTTGGGCAATCGTCATGTTGCTTTAGAAGTTCGCGAAACGTATTTGCGTCTTGCTCCCGATCCAGTTTTGCGATCGATGTTGGAGCAGTTAGATCCCGGTTTGGAGATTGAGGCAGAAATCGCCCCTTTTTCTCCTGAAATTGGTGCCTATCAACATCATCATTAAATTACCGCGATCGCTTCTTTTCTTATTCCTAATGTATCAGAAAGAGCAAGGGAAATCATTACGCGATCGCCAAAAAACTTCCGTACTTTGTCGCAATATCTTTTATTGTCCTAAGAGAATATTTATCAAGTCAAATACGAGGACAAATTTTGGTAATTTAAGGTTTGCATTCTTACTTTTAAACTAATCGCAATGTGCCGATGAGAACGTATTTTCCATAAAATTTCGTGCGCGTCCCGTAAATCTCAATATCGACTTGGCGGCGATCTTTACGCTGCCCTTTAAACTGACAAGAAAGAATAGGGTTGTAGCCTTGAAAACACTGGGAAAGTAACTCGGCGACTTGATGATAGTGGGTCGTCGCCACTAACTTGAGAATTGACTTTAATGTGACCAATTCCCCAAACTCAAAGCCAAAAATTTCGGCAACTCTCTGATTGGCGTAGAGAAATCTGCCATTTTCCGCCACAATATATAACCCTAAATGAGCCAGATCGCGATCGCTTTCATTCTTGTCTGCTTTAGTTTCTGTGACCTTCTCTTCCTTCTTACCGTGTTCTTTCACATAAAGACGAGCATTATCTAGGGCTAGCGCCATTTGCCGAGCGCACATCTGCATCAAATCCGACAATTCTTCGTTAAAGTGATAAGGATCGGGATGAGTAAGGGTGAGAATACCGAGGAGAACTTTTCCTCTGAGAATGGGAACGCAGAGAGCAGAACCGACAGTGTAGGGTTGTCCCGGTAGCGTTAGCCAGCGTTCATCCTTACGAGTATCCTGAATTAAACCGACTTGACGGCGCTCGACAACCCAGCCCGCCAAACCGCTATCGAGAACCTTACCAATGAGATGTTCTTTCTGTTCTTTTATTGTTGCCCCACGAGCGAGAATACTTTCTGTTACTGCACCTTTTGTGTTGAGCAAAAAGAGACTGCTTTCGTGAGCATCAGTGAGTTGCACTGAAACCTTAATCGTCGTTTGTAACATCGATCGCAGCATCAAGCGCCCGGTTGCCGTTTGCCCGATGACCACCAGAGAGCGCAACATATCATCTTGAGCATCAAAAGCAATCTCTACTTTTCGGAGACGCTCAATTTCGCGCAATACAGCCTCTTGTGGTTGCTGTAGCAATTCTTCTGGCGATAATCTGGATAGAGTGCGGCTCATGCTTCCCCCTTGTCTGATATATTGTCGGCGCTTGTGAATGCCTTAGAAATTGCGCTGATATTCTTCGAGCAAGTCCATTAAATCGACTTGGCAGGCGAGGGGAAGTAAATCGAGAAGTGGAATTTCGCGCTTGCCACCGCCAATTTTAACAGGAATGCCTTGCAAAATTTGGATGACGCTATCTTCATCGAGTCGGTTCTCTTCGAGCAGTGGATACACCCCTTGTGCCACTACGAGATGCAGCTTGGCATCGGCGAGATATAAATGCCATTTGGCAATATCAATATAGACGTTTTTGCCAATTTCCGCCGCGAGCATTTCAATTGCTTCGGTTGTTTGAGAGTTTGCCATGATTGAAATGAGTTCCGATCGCTCTTAGCTATCGGATTTTATAGAGTAATCTGCGATCGCTAGAATATAAATTAAATGTAGCAAAAGTACGCCCAGCCAACTCAATGTGAACCCGGTTTCCCAAGGCCAATCGGCATTTTTAATACCCGAAACAAACCACAACCCGGAATTGATCGCCAGATAGATTCCCACGTGAATCGCAAAATTCATGCGATCGTCCAAGCGACGATATTCGGGGTCATTGCGATCGGGTTTGCGCGGCCAACGAGGGGGCATGCTTTTCTCCTTTTAAGATGGTTGGGGATACCCAGAGGAAACGAATATTTTCTCAGGTAATTCTTTCATATTGCCATATTCTCCGCACTCTTTCCCGTTTCTCGCTGGTAATCTCCGGACTTGCCTCCAGTTTTTCGCACGAGATAAATCGCTTCGATCGCGATCGCTTTCTCTAGGGCTTTGGCCATATCGTACAGGGTCAAGGCGGCCACGGAAACGGCGGTGAGTGCTTCCATTTCGACTCCGGTTTCGGCTTTGGTTTTCACCGTTGCTTGAATTTGATACCCCGGCAATTCGCGATCGGGGGCAATCTCCACGGCAATTTTACTCAAAGGGAGGGGATGACAGAGGGGGATGAGTTGGGCTGTTTGTTTGGCCGCCATGATTCCCGCAATTTTTGCCGTGGCAATAACGTCGCCCTTGGGAGCATTTCCCGCTTCAATGGTTTCGAGGGTCGATCGCAACATTCGCACCCGTCCCACTGCGATCGCTTCCCGTTGCGTGGCGGTTTTGGCAGTAACATCCACCATTTGCACCTGCCCTTTTTCGTCGAGATGAGATAATTTTTCCGTCATCTTGTTTTATTGAGAAAAATCGTGTTATACTCATAAATCGTTGCACAAATGCAGCGTTTTGCTTTAGGGGACTGTAGCTCAGTGGACTAGAGCACGTGGCTACGGACCACGGTGTCGGGGGTTCGAATCCCTCCTGTCCCGCTTCGATTTAAACCTTGTATAACATCCCTTTCAATTGCTTCCCAATGGGATAACTCGTACTGATACTGCTTTCGTGAAAATGATTCCTTCTCTTTCGTTCCATAGCGAGAGCAGATCGGGCTCGGTTCATCCGTCAAGGTCAAGCCTACGGTTGCCCCTTCAGGTCAAACCCTGACTGATGCCCCTATGAGCCTGTCTCTCGGATTTTTTGCATATCTCTATACAGAGGCTCTAGAGCCTCTGTATAGAGATATACACATACTTATGGGCAAGGAGAGACTCGAACTCTCATGACCAAAGGCCGCTACATTTTGAGTGTAGTGCGTCTACCAATTCCGCCACTTGCCCGGATTTTTGTCAGTTTTGCTATTATAACCTACTTTTCCTCGATTTAGCAAGTCTTGATAAGCAGGAGAACTCGCCCAGCGATCGATCTCTCGGGCGCGGAGGACAGGGACAGGGTGGGTTAATTGACTATTTTGGCTGGTTTTCAGCATTTCTCCCAATTCCGTCCCGCTCATTTCGTCGTAATCTTTAGCTTGAGCGATAAAAGCATCTAAATTCAACATGGGCGCAAGACTGGGGGATCCCCCCGCTAATTTCATCAATACTGACATGACCGTGCGTGGGTTTTGAGTGGCCAGAAGGGCCGCGCGATCGCAACTAAATTCGGCACAGCGCAGCCATTCTAGCATTTGCTCTTGTAAAGATTGAGCAATTAAAGATCCCCAAATCGGCAAAATATTCGAGGCGAGAACGATTAAATTAGCGAGAGTTAAATAGACCCCGTGTTCGCATTTGAGATGACCTAATTCGTGCGCCATGACCGCTTGAATTTCCTCTGGAGTCAGCATTTCCACCAGTGAAGTATGCAGCACCATAAACGGCTTTTTCCCTCGCATGGCAAACGTGTAAGCATTGGGGACGGGATTTTGCTGGAGGTAAAGTTGGGGTGGTTCGAGATCGAGAATCTTGCAAGCCTCTAAGAGCAGATCGTGCAGGTGAGGCAATTGGCGATCGCCGACCCGCACGCTCGAGGCAATATTATTGAAATAAAATAATTCCTCGGCTACAGATCCTAACAGGGTGCGGACAGCTACATCCATGCCGGGGAGTTGTTTCAAAGCATTAGTTGCCGCCAAGTCGAGAGGATGTCGGAACAGATCGGCTTTAAGTCCAATTAAAGAGACTTTGTTCGCTGTGATTTTGTTAGTTGTCATTTGGGGATATTTCACTCAAACAACCAGTTTTGAACGCGAATTAGGCTAGCCCAGTCGGGTTTTCGGCTCAAGCCATCCTCAAGATTTTCTTGGATTTCTTGACGAATTTCTGCACTAAAGGCCATAACGCGTTGGACGGCTTCAATCTGTTCGCGCACGCCTTTGGTTTCTGTCTCTAAGAGAGCAATAGCAAGATTAATGCGACCTTGGGGAGAATTTTTGTCTAATTTCACGCCTTTTTGTGCCGCCTTGAGAGCTTGTTGGGGCTTATCCACCAAGAGATACAGCCATGCTAAACTCGACCATGCCGTAGCGTTTTTCTTGGCGCGATCGCAAATTTCTTTAAAAACGGGAATAAGAGACTCTGGACTTTCTCCATTTTTATAGCGTTCTAAGCCATTTTCATAGAGAGAAGTAACGGGTTCAACCATAATTGAGGAAGTAATGAGTAAATAAGTAACAAGTAAATGAGTAACGAAGAATCAGTCGATTAGACTCCGAAGGATTTGCCACAGCCGCAAGTTTGGTTAGCATTAGGGTTTGTAAAGTCAAAACCGCCACCAATTAAAGCTGTACTGTAGTCAAGAACTAAACCATAGAGATAGAGCAGACTTTTCGGATCGCAAATAATTTGAAAGCCATCATAATCGTATACTTCATCATCTTCGCGAATATTGGTGGGATCTTCAAAATCCATCATGTAAGACATTCCAGAACAACCGCCGTTGCGAACGCCAACCCGCAAACACAGATCCTTTCCTTGTTGATTTCTCAGGGCTAACAAATGGTCTAAAGCGGTTGAGGTGAGTTGGATTCCCTGTTGAGTGGTTTGAGTGGCTTGAGTCATGGATAGACAAACTCCTAAAAATTTATGATGGGAATTTCGATGATGATGTTGTACTTAAGAGCATTGTACAATATCCATCATAACGAGTTCTCTCTATCTCGCGGGAGACTATTAACTGATGGCTGGTGACTGATAACTGATAACTGGTGACCGATGACTGTTCCGCGTTACACTAGAACGGTTAGATTAATATTTGCGTTGGCGATAAAGTGACGAGTTAAGTATGAGCAATCTCCCTCTAAATACCCTGCGTCGATTGAAAAAAATTCCCCAAAATCCTAGTGTTTGGGAGGGGGATCGGCGATCGCTGACGGCACTGACTCCAGAGTCGGGAACAGAGGATGAGGGAGGAGATTGTATTATTTGGGTCGATGGTTCCGAAGGTATGGTCAGGGCAATGGAAATTGTCTCTCCAGAAATTGGCGTTGAGGCGATCGCGAGAACGCTATTGCGTGCCATTGAAAGCCCCCAAAGCCCCGGACGACCTGCCAGACCGAAAAAAATTGTCGTGCGCGATCGCGAAATCCAATTTTTCTTGCGTGGTGCCCTACAAAATCTCGATATTGCCATCGACTACGTGCCGGAATTACCCATCGTTGACGAATTATTTCGCAGTTTCGCCGAGTTTCAAAATGCTCGCCCTCCTCGTTTGCCCGCGCAATATGCCCGAGGGCTGCAAGAGGCGGCTGAAGAAATTTGGGAAATTGCGCCGTGGGAGTATTTGGAAGATTGCGATATTCTTGCCGTTGAGGTGAATTATGGGGATATCGAGACGCTATATATCACGCTATTGGGAATGCTGGGACAAGAATATGGCGTATTGCTCTATCGGTCTTTGGATTCTCTCAAGCGATTTCGCGCTTCTGCCATTGCCAAGCACTCAATGGAAGCCTTAGAAAGCGCCTTTTTATCTCAAGATTGTTTGTTTCTCAATTACGAAGCCGATGAAGATGTCAATTTCGATCCCGAAGATGAAGAGGAAAATTTAGCCGATTTACCCCTAGAAGATATCGTTCCTGTTTTTGGCAGTTTACACCCCTATGAAGGATTGCGCCCCTTTTTAGATGAAGAAGAAGCGATTGTCGTTTATTCTGCCCTGAAAGCGTTGGGAGAGTTTTTTGAGGAATATAGCGATCGCCTCGAAGAGGAAGATATCGTCCCCATTTTACAGAAATCTTATGCGATCGCTTTACCGGAAATCGATTCTGCTCCTCAAACGTTAGAAATTGGCGTAAAAACGTTACCGGATTTAACCGACGAACTTTTGGGTATGGGGGTAGAAGAGGACGATGATGAAGATTTTCCAGAAATTCGCGATGATTTGTTTCCCGATAAATCTTTTGTCAGCATTGGCGTACTGCCTTGGTCAACGGTGCAACAAATTCGCGTTAACCCCAGAACCTTCAATCAAATGCAAGAGTTCCCCGAAGAAGGAGAAGGACTGCCGATTATTCTGGTTCAAACCTCTCGTCCGAAAGCGAAAGATACCATTGTTCGGATTCAAAATGAAGGCGGAATTGCAGCGATCGCCTTCACCCCGGGAGAAGATCCGTTAAGTGAAACCGAGTACGATTTGGGGGTCGTCAAAACGGGAGAAGAAGTTCTCTATGTTTTTTCAGAATATGAAGGAGACGACCCCACTCACCTACGGGCAAAAAAGAACTGGACCCAGCGCTTGAAAAAAACAAAGGGTCATTGCGGATTGGTTTTAGCAATGGGAGTCACGGGGGCTTCTCGGGGCAAACCTAAACTGAAAGATATGTTAGCTTTATTTGAAACCCGCGCGGTTAACCCAGAAGAGTTGGGCATCGGAACTCTACAACTCATTCCCAAAATTATCAGTGAAATGGATTGGTAATCTCAATTCGCAATTAGAAAATAGAGATCGAGAGGGAGATAAAAGAGGAAAGAGAGGCTTTCTTCCTGCTCCCTCTATTTTTATTCAAATGTCGGAATTGTGCGTTCTGAGCTTGTACGAGGACGACTGGGACGAGAGTTAATATTAATTGGCCGTCGAGGAGGGGGAGGAGTCGTCGTGCGCGGGCGAGGGGGGGGAGATGTGGGTCGAGAATTGGACTCGGGGGTGAAAATCAACTCGCGATCGGCGGGGGGTAAAGGGGTATTCGCGGGCGGATTACTTTCTCGAGCGGGGGGAATATTCGCGGTATTGCTATCGGAGGTGAGATAGACGTGACCGAGCATTCGTCCGTTATAAGTCCGCTTGGTAAAGCGCCAACCGGGATCGAGATGAATTTTGAGATAGCGATCGCTCCCATCCATCCCTCGCGTCCGACCAATTTCAACAGCAGTCCGCTCTCGCAGGGAATTCGCCATTAAAACCAGTTCGTCTCCCCGTCGAACGACACTAAGAATAAAGCGCGAACCCATATCATTATCATTAACTCGCATGGAGTAACCGTTACTATCGGTACTGCGCCCGCAAATACCCGTAAAATCAAAACTTTCCCAAGTGGGTTCGATAAAAGTCGGGTTGTCGCCGTATTCTCGCCAGCAAGCACGACTATTAGATTGTTGTTCCATGACAATGAGATTATAGTAGCGCCGACCGACTCCAAAGGGGGTTGCGATCGCTACGAAGCGGCGCTGATCCACCTCAACTTTGCTAAAGTTATAGGCCCCTCGTGCAGGAGTCAGCATTCCGCAAGATAACAGGATAGCTGTTGTTAAGGTTGCCGTTAGTTTGTGCAGAAATTTCATAAACAATAATTGGTAAACGTAAGCTGTAAATTTCTCGGTTCGCAGAAAAAGTCTCACTTTTTCAATTGGAGCAAAACAGTCAAATCTTGACTGGGATTGAGTGTTTTCCCTGACGTTTATCTTAATGATTTGTTCTCCAAATTTGAAGCCCCCGAGGGGGAATCCCTCTCATTGTTTTTCTGCCAAGCTGCCCACAGATCGGGACGACAAGTGCGGGTTTTCTCGATTTGTCGTTCTTTTCTCCATTGAGCGATCGCGGCGTGATTTCCCGATCGCAAAACTTCGGGGACTTCCCAATCGCGAAAAACAGCAGGGCGAGTATATTGAGGATAGTCAAGCAATCCAGCCTCAAAACTTTCGGCTTTTAAGGATTCTTCTTTCCCTACGGTACCCGGACGCAGGCGAATCACGCCATTAAGTAAGGCGAGAGCAGGGATTTCCCCACAAGTTAAGACAAAATCTCCCAAGGAAACTTCTCGGTTAATGAGATGCTGACGGATGCGATCGTCTACTCCTTCATAATGTCCGCAGATGAGAATCAATTGCTCGTAATTTTGTGATAATTCGAGCAATGTTTCTTGGTTGAGAGGTTTGCCTTGAGGAGACATGAGAATAATTTCTCGTCGGGGTAAAACCGGCAAAGATTCTACCGCCGCAAACAAGGGGTCGGGTTTGAGTAACATCCCCACTCCTCCCCCATAAGGCTCATCATCAACGCGCTTGTGTTTGTCCGTCGCGAAATCTCTGGGATTGATTAAATTAACGGTAGCAATTTGTTTTTCTATGGCTCGTCCTAATAAACTTGCTTGGAGAGGAGATGTAAAAAATTCTGGAAAGAGAGTAACAATATCAAAACGCATCTTTTCAATGAACAATGAGCAATTATTAATGAACGGTTATTCAGATATTTTTTGCATAAGTCATGAACGGTTATACGGTATCATTATTCGTTGGTAAGCAGCAAAATTAAAGAGGAAGGCGGGTAAGATGACTTTACTCCTAGCCGGTGATATCGGCGGCACGAAGACGATTTTACAGGCTGTTGAAGCAACTGACGCGGGATTAATACCACTGTTTGAGGAAAAGTACCCCAGCCAAGATTTTACCGATCTCGTGCCGATCGCTCAGCAATTTCTCGCGAGTGCCGCTCGGGAAGCGGGCAAGGAATTACGGCCGGAAAAAGCCTGTTTTGCGATCGCGGGTCCGGTGGCCGATGATAAGTGTATTTTAACTAATCTCAGTTGGGTTTTAGACGGTCGGCGCTTGGAGAAGGATCTCGGGATTGCCAAAGTTAGTTTGATTAATGATTTTGCTGCGATCGGTTATGGGGTTTTGGGATTAAAACCGGAGGACATTCACAGTTTACAAGATGTTCCGGTTGATAAGACGGCCCCGATCGCCATTCTCGGGGCGGGGACGGGTTTGGGGGAAGGGTTTGTCATTCCTCAAGGCGATCGTTATCGGGTATTTGCGTCAGAAGGCGGACACGCGGATTTTGCCCCTCGTAACGAACGAGAGTTTCAGTTATTACAATATTTTCACGCGGTGCGAAAATTAAAACGAGTGTCGGTGGAACGAGTGGTTTCGGGGATGGGAATTGCAGCAATTTACGAGTTTTTAAAGTCTTTGGGAGAGACTCCCGAATCGCCGGACATTGGGGCAGCGATCGCCCAAGAAGATGCGGATATTGGGGCAATTGTTTCTCGAGGAGCGACGGAAAAAGGCGATATTTTATGCAAGGAAACCTTAAATTTATTTATTGAGGCTTATGGAGCAGAAGCAGGGAATTTAGCCTTAAAATTATTACCTTACGGGGGATTATATATCGCGGGAGGTATTGCAGCAAAAATTCTCCCCGTACTCCAAGAAGGCAAGTTTATGACGGCTTTTAAAACGAAAGGTCGGGTCAGTCCGATTCTCAATAATGTTCCCATTCACGTTATTTTAAATCCGCAGGTAGGTTTGTTGGGTGCGGGGATTTGTGCGAATCAATTGTAAATTTACAATATTGTAAATAGGGGGAGATTGCATCATGGTAAATTCCACAATAGCAGGAAATTGCTATTATAAATATTATCGGTGGAAAATAAATTGAGTTTAATCTCGCGCAGATGAAAGATTGGAATATCGAGTTTGCCTCCTCTAGACAAAGAAACCAAGTTATTTATAAAGAGGTCAAATATGATTGGTTGAAGGCATACAAAACATCACAAAATATAGAACATCCTTGGTATAGATGTCAGGCATTATCTGCTATTGCCGAAAATGCTAGCGGTGCGACAAAAAAGCAAGCAAGGCTAACAAGACAAAAAATCTTACTGGAGGCAATTAAAGCTGCTTTCAAATGTCATGATGAAAATCGACGAGTGTCAGCTGCTATGTGGCCGTTAAGCATTGCGATAAAGTATAATTTCCGACGGATAGCACAAGATTTAATTGTAAGGTGCATATCAGAAATTAAGCAAGATTCTCATCCTATTAGTCGATGGGATGCGTCTACAAATATTTTATACTGTATTTTGGATGCAGATTATCTTATGGACATTTTTGAAACCGTATTTATAGAATACACTCAACAAGGTCATGGTTGGAGAATGGAACGCACGCTCAAATTTTTGTTACAGGATGAGAAAATTCAGAATCGATCTAATCTACATGATTATTTAGTTCGTAGAAAACAGGCAATTGATGATTGGAAAGCCACAAATACACTAATGAAAAACACAAAAAACTAAATTCTCGCTATCCACAATGCTGGCCAACCTCGAAACCGAATTACAACAACTTGCCAAACCTCAAAAAGCCAAAGAACTGAGCCGATTTTTTAAAACTGGAAAAGGAGAATATGGTGAGGGAGATGTTTTTTTAGGGATTACCGTTCCTCAACAGCGCAAAGTTGCCAAAAAATATAAAAATCTTTCTTTCTCAGACATTGAAACACTTTTAAGCAGCGAAATTCACGAGTATCGATTTACCGCTTTGGTTATTTTGTGCGATCGCTTTTCCCAATCTCCTCTCAATACCCAAAAAGAAATCGTAGAATTTTATTTAGCCCACAGCGATCGCGTCAACAATTGGGATCTCGTGGATACATCAGCTTATAAAATTTTAGGGGCATATTTGTACGAAAAAGATTGTACTGTTTTATATGAATTGGCGCGATCGCAAAATCTTTGGCAGCAGAGAATTGCGATCGTGGCGACTTACTATTTCATCAAACGCGATCGCTTGAGCGAAACCCTAGAAATCTCAGAAATTCTTCTTAACCATCCCCACGATCTCATTCACAAAGCGGTAGGCTGGATGCTGCGAGAGGTAGGAAAACGAGATAAAACGACTGAAAAAGCATTTTTGGACAAATATGCAGGTAAAATGCCGAGAACTATGTTGCGTTATGCGATCGAAAAATTGACACCTGAGGAGAGAAAAGCCTATTTGCAGCAAAAAGATCGGGAAAATTGAAGCATCGTGACAGAGCTTGGGGTAAGATGGGAGATCGCGATCGCTAATAAGTTCATAAAATCTGGAGGAATTATTATGTCCCGTAGATGCCAAATGACCGGGAAAAAAGCCAATAACGGCTATGCAGTGTCCCACTCTCACCGCAGAAACAAAAAATTACAGCAAGCCAATTTACAGTGGAAGCGGATCTGGTGGGCAGAAGGCAATCGTTGGATTCGTATTAAACTCTCCACTAGAGCTTTGAAAACCGTTCAGAAACATGGTTTGCAAGCAGTTGCCAAAGAAGCAGGAATCAATCTGAATAAATTCTAGATCTCGCTTTTTGCCAAAGCCAAACCGTAAATGTAGTAAATGTAGGGTGTGTTAGCGCAATAAAATGAAGCGTAACGCACCTACTTTTTAGAGAATTTTTTATGCGATCGAATATTGTCAGGGCGTTCAATTGAACGTCCCGACCGACAGGATAAAAAGATATCCCAACAGACTAACAAACAACCAAAATCAATAACAAAATGGGTGAAATTCAAGCATTACGGGGAACTCAAGACATTCTCCCTCAAGAAATCAGGTATTGGCAGCAGATTGAAGCAACCGCAAGAGATATTTTTGCCAAAGCTATTTATCAAGAAATTCGCCCCCCCATTATCGAACAAACCGAACTTTTCGAGCGGGGGATCGGGGAAGCAACAGATGTAGTCGGCAAAGAAATGTACACCTTTCGCGATCGCGGCGATCGCTCCATTTCCCTGCGTCCGGAACTCACAGCAGGAGTCGTCCGCGCCTTCATCGAGCATAATTTTGGCGCGGGAGTTCATCGCTTGTGGTACGCCGGCCCTGTTTTTCGCTACGAACGCCCAGGAGCCGGACGACAGCGCCAATTTTATCAAATTGGCATGGAAAATATCGGCAGCCAAGACCCTCGATCCGATGTGGAAGTTATAGCGATCGCCCTGCAATTATTTCAGGATTTGGGCTTAAAAAGCCTGACACTAGACTTAAATTCAGTGGGACGAGGGCCAGATCGCCAACGCTATCGAGAAGCCTTGGTGAGCTTTCTCACCCCCTATAAAGAAGAATTAGACAAGGACTCCCAAGACCGTCTCGATCGCAACCCTTTAAGAATCCTAGACAGCAAAGACAAGCGCACTCAAGAAATTGTCGCCGATGCACCCAGCCTTTTAGATTACTTAGGAGACGAATCTCGCCAGCACTTCGATCGCGTCCGGCAAATGTTAAGCGATTTAGAGATTTCCTATCGCCTCAATCCCTTTTTAGTCAGAGGTTTGGACTATTATACTCACACTGCTTTTGAAATTAAAGCCGCAAGTTTGGGCAACGAAGCAACCGTATGCGGCGGCGGTCGCTATGATGGGCTAGTCGCGGAATTAGGAGGTAAGGACACCCCGGCTGTCGGTTGGGCGCTAGGAATGGAGCGTTTGGTCTTGCTGCTGAAACAATTAGAAACCGAGCAAACCCCCCCCTTAGACTTTTATCTGGTTTCTCGAGGCGATCGCGCCGAGTCCCAAGCATTAGTTTTAGCGCAAAAGTTGCGTTATTTTGGCTTCAGCGTAGAATTAGACCTAAGCGGTGCAGCTTTTGGAAAACAATTCAAACGCGCCGATCGCAGTAAAGCCACGGCCTGCTTGGTCATTGGGGATGCCGAAGCGGAAAATCAAACCGTAAATTTGAAGTGGATGGCGACCCAAAAACAAGAAGCGATCGCGCAAAGTCAATTGTTAACCATGACAGACACCCTCAAAGACCAAATGAAACGATAAAAAATTGAATTTTTATCTTTCATCTTTTATCCTTCATTCTTCATTCTCGATCGATGGACTCTTGGGAATTTCTCATTCAGAAGAAGGGGACTCGCTCTTGGCTTCCTCTTAAGCGCAGGAGACTTAAAATTGAAGCAGGCATCTACCGAATTGTTGCCCAATCTTGTCGTGCCAATGTTGATGTAGAAATTCGGGTGATTCATCGTACCATTGATGAAATCCCCCCCAAGCGGCGATCGCAAAAACGGACTTGTCGCACGTCCAAAGAAGGATTGATGATCGCCATTCCTTTTACTTACATTCGCCCTGGTTTTTGGGAATTTCGCTCCACTTGCGAGAAAATGAACGAAATTCAAGGGAAACCTTGGCAAGAAATCGTTCAACTAGAAGTCATCCCCGCTAAAGTCATTGAGAAAAAAGAGAAAAAGAATTCTCCTTCTACCCAAACGAAAAAACCTTCAGAAAAAGTTGTTCGGCAAGTTGAATCAATTAACAGTCACCAGTCACCAGTCACCAGTCACCAGTCACCAGTCACCAGTCACCAACGTGGACTGAGCGAAGTCGAAGCGTCATCAGTTCAGAAAGAATTTGTACAAACTAATTTAGAACAATCGGATGCAACGATCGCAGCAAAATCTCAACCGAAAGTCGAAAATATAGGACAACAAGAAACCAAGACGACTTCTCCCTCTAAGGATCGGGTTGAAGTTCATCACCAGACAGAGATTGCAACTCATGCGATCGCGGCCAATTTAGAAAAAATTGAAGAGACAATTACCTCTAAATCAAAATCCCCAGTTGTTAATCAGCGATCGTCAAAATATTTAGAAGAATCTGAAGAAGCGATCGAGCCGATAAGCCAACAACAAATAACCAATGATAATGATGCTCATTCTCTTCTAGAACAGTCGATCCAAAATTTAGAACAGATTCTACAACAAGTTAGCGAACCTGAACCTACAATACAACCCGAAACACAATCGCAGGAACCTTTAAAACTCGAGCAAAAAGATTCTCAAATCGAATCATCTCTCCCCTCTCTTTCTGTCGCAACAAAAGACGATTTAGAAGGAATTAAATTCCCTAATGATTTAGCAATTAGCTTACTACAAGATCATTTCATCCGACGCAAAGATGAACCGCTTCTAATTTCCGGTCATGTCAACTCTTTAGATCTGAGTCAAACCAGTATCCTCGATTCTGGATTTGAGGGAGTTTTGCATTATGAATTGCGCGATCCTCACGGTACGGAACTATTACTTGATGTTTGCCAACCCCTCAGCGACGCAACAATTCCTCTCGTATTTAACTATTTATTAGACATTCCCACAGAGTACGATACGCGCTTAATTTTAGGGGAAGTTGTTCTCGAAGTGTTCATCGATCGCGGGGACGGACGTGCGAAAAAAACGGCTCGCTTGGCCAGTCAAACCTTTTCGATTACGGCAGGTTTAGATGATTTACTCGAGGCGATTGCCAATCCCATTGAAACCGAAAATCCCGCTCGAGTCAAACATCTCAATAATTTTTCCGAGGAGCAAGAAAGTGAAACAACTCCTGTCAATGCTGAGTTTCTCGATCTAACCAAACGCGAGATCGAATCGCGACCTTTTGAGCCGATAGAACGACAAATTTTACCGCCAAAATTGTCTCTATCTAGACCAAAAAAATCAGCGAAAATAAAAAATATCGATCTACCGAATTTTAGTTCGCCTCCTCCTCGAGATTCTGCATATCACACTTATAATGTCTCTTCCTTGTCACCAGATTTCTTGAATTCTCTCAAAAATGAGTCTTCGTCCGAGGAAAAGCGATCGGATACAGAAAATAGTGTTTCTCCTGCCACGATTTCAAAAAGCGATCTGGCCGATAATACGCCAGAAGAAGAAACCGATAAAATTGAAGCTCCCAATCTCGAAAAAGAGGAAATATTGACAGAGGGTTTAGAAAATCAAAATGATACCTCTGAGAGCAACAGCGATCAACCTTCAGACGCAGAATATATTGCAGAAATCGATGAAAATTCAGAAGAAGAGCAAGACGATCGCTCATTTCAAAAAGTGAAAATGCAGGGTAGATTTTGGAAACAAATTAACCTGATGAAAGTTGACGAAGAAGTGAATGAGGAATTGGTAGAATGGTTGCAAGCTCATCCAGTACGATCGCAAAATAGTGAAGAGACTTCAGAAAATAAACAGAAAAAGAATGATTTAGAGGAAACGGCTCAACGCTTAGCCGAGAAAGCTGAAGTATTACAAGAGCTTGCAGAAGAAGAACGCAGTGCGGTTTTAGCGGATATTGCCGAGGAATTAGAACTGAGTGAAGAAACGCCAGAAGTAGAAATATTAGAAAAGTTAGCCAAAGAAGCTGAATTTTTAAAGAAATTAGCCGCAGAGATTGATGAAAAGGAAAATAGTTCTTCCGAGAAGCAACCCGATCGCGATATATTAAGAGCGCCGGAAATTCCTTCTCCAAACAAAGAAGAAGAAGAAGAGGTACAAGTTGCAGAAGTCACGATCGATCGCACGAATCATGAATTTGTGGTTGATGATGAGGAAGATGAAATAGATGAAGCGGTTGCAATTGGGAGTGCATTACCGAAACACGATAGCTCCGGTTTACCTTATCCCGTAGGAATACAAAGTTTAGTCACTTCGCGATCGATGCCATTTTCTCCACCTATTGAAAAGAATCGCGAAGAAGTCGCAATTTCCGAGATGCGCCCAGAATTTTCTCCTCAACAAAGTAGTACTCTCGTCACTCAAGCCCAGTCTTTAATTCCTCATCAATTACGTCAGGAAATTGCCGTCCCAACTCCGATTTTAGATGTTCCCAGTGGAGAATTATCGGGAGGAGAATTAGTTTTAATTCGCGTCAGATTGCCTGCTTATCCGGGGTCAATTTATGTTAAACTGTGGGTACAAGATCGAGAAACGCGACAGTTATTAGACGGGCCGCGTGCTTTTGTTGACTTTACATGGAATCATGCAGGAGAGTTGGAAACCTTAACGCAATTAATTGTTCCAGTTGCCAGTCTTTCCATTCGTTTTGAAGCGATCGCGATCGATGTGGAAACGCAAAGGGAAAGTCATAAAGCCATTTGCGATCGCACGGTGATTCCTCCAGAGTTTCAACAAAAGTCTTTTGAAATGATTTAATTCCTCCTAACCTTCCCTTTCAAAGAGAAGGAAAGAATTTTTTATTGGAGTCTGCAATGAGTAAAATTCAACTCGATAGTATTTATAATTTCGTACAGATTAGCGATCGTCTTGCGACTGCGGGACAACCCACAGAAGAACAATTTGCAGAGGTTAAAAATGCCGGCTATGATGTAATTGTTAATCTCGCTCTTCCCACCTCAACCAATGCGATCCCTAATGAAGCAGAGATCGTCGAGCGCAATGAGATGGAATACGTTCATATTCCGGTAATTTGGGAAAACCCCACGTTAGAAGATTTTCAAAAATTTGTTGAGGTCATGCAACGCAATTCAGAGCGTAAAGTATTGGTACATTGCGCGATGAATATGAGAGTTTCCGCGTTTGTTTATTTGTATCGTCGAGTCTGCGATCGCGTGGAAGAGAAGGAAGCAAAACAGGTTATTGAGAAAATCTGGACTCCCAATGAGGTTTGGCAAGCATTTATAGAAAAAGTACAAAAGAATTATACAAATTAGCCTTTTGAGCTTCCTAAATCTCTCAATGCTGATGGACTGTGAAGAATTTTCCTTGAAGCGTGCGATCGCTGAGAAAGGTAATATCAAGGGCTTAGAATTATAGCCAAGGTTCAAATCCTGTCATCCTGATTTCAGCGCCAATAGCCAACCAAGATAAACGGAGCCCAATAATAGGGGTGCTGGTAGGTTGGTTCTTGTAAAAGGGAAAGTTGAGCCTGACGCAAGGCTCGAGCGCGATCGCCTTTGAATTGGGCGAGAAATCGATAAAATGTCACCATTAGTTTGGCCGTAGACTCATCATTGACCGACCATAAACTCGCAAGGGTCGATCGCGCGCCCGAGCGCACGGAAATTCCCGCCAGTCCTAACGCGGCGCGATCGTCTCCTTTGGCGGTTTGACAAGCACTTAAAACGAGAAGTTCGATGGGGGTAAAGCTACCGCTCTCTCGCTCCCACAGCAGATTAGCAAAGGTTTTGAGATCTAAGGGTCCATCCCACAGAAGTAAAAAAGTCTCCTCGAGCCGAGAACTAAATTGACCGTGGGTGGCGAGATGCAAAATCGGAAAAGGGCGATCGTTGAGAACTTGTTGGAGATTTGCGGCGGTAAACTGCTCGTTGAGGAGAACTTCTGAGGATAATTGCCTGCCGATCTGCGTGATTTCTTCTGCTACTGCGGGTAAGGGCGTAAAAGGTTCTCGGGCTTCGCTCAACCCGGCGGCGATCGCTTGCAATGCTAATTGTTTTGGCGATCGTTCGACTAATAATTGCAATCCTGGAATTAAGACTAATTCGTATTGTTCTAATAAATAACGCTCCCTATCGTGGAGGACAGCCATAGGAATGTTTTGCAAAGCGCCATCAAGAATAAAAGCAAGGGTGGAAATTTCGTTGGTTTTCAACTCACTTTCAATGGGTTGAATAATTTGTTCGTATAACTTTTGAGCGTAGGGAAGATGATATTGAGAGGAAAAAATGGGACTGAAAGATTGACGCAATTGTACGGTCAATTCTTTGAGTTCTGTGGGAGAAATGTGGATGGGATAATGATGCAATTTTCCATTGGGAAGAGAAACAAGAATTTCGATGCGATCGCGCACAATTATCGTGTAGATGACGGCCAGTTTTGTTTCCGATTCTTCCAGAGATTGGTGGATCAAGCAAACTTCTTGGAGAAAGTCTTCTAATTCCGCGACGCGCAATCCTTCTATGGCTTTCTTAACGTCTTGAAGTTGTTGGTTTGAAGGCTGAGATTGCAATTGTAAAGCGATATAGCTGCGATAAATCGGTTCGATGCGATCTCGAAAGTTGTAGCGAATTTTGGGGTTTAAACCGATTAAATCTCGACGCAATTTTTCAAAGGTAGAAATTGCGTCTTGATAAGCAGCGATCGCGGCTGCAGTTTCTCCTTGAATTTCTAAAAAATGCGCCAATTGTCCTTGCCATTCATAGAGAAATTCTAAGTCTCTAGTGAGATCGATCGCCTGTTGGGTTAAGACGATCGCTTCTTGAATGCGATCGCTTTCTCCATAAAGAGATCCCAGCATGCCTAAAATCTGCGATTCTGCTCTAGAATTGCCGATTATTTTAGCTTGGCGATGCAGGGTTGCAAGGCGAGCGGCTATTTCACTATATTCTGCAAAATTTTCTCGTTTTTGGTGGAGTTGCAGCCAACTGCGATAAATATTAAGTTGGGCATAAATTGCGGTTTCTGAGGCTGGAAGTGATGCCATTAATGAGCGAATGTTTGCGAAAAGAATCTCGGCTTCTGCAAATTTTTCGCTTTCAACCAGCAAGCTGAATTGATTGGCAAAACTTTCCATTGCAATGATAATATCTTCGGGATTATCTTGCGTATAAGCTATTTTAGCGGCTTTTTTATACAATTCCAAGGCTTGGCTTTCCTCTCCTAAAAATCGCTCTGTATTGCCTAAAACTAAAAGGCTTTGGGCAATTTCTGAAGGGCGATCGAGAGTTTGAAAAATGGCTAAACTTGCCGCGATCGCTTCTCTCGATTGTTCTAAACTTCCCAAGGCTTGCAAAGATACCCCCAAACTCCTCAATCCCAAGCCTTTTAAAAGCAGATCGGGTTCTTCTGCGATCGCTTGCAAAACTAACGCAAAGGTTTCTGCATCGATCGCTTTACAACGCACATGTTTAACCCCAAAGGCTCTCAAAATGCGATCGCAAGCGAGGCGATAATTGCCTATTTCTTCTAAAACTTGAGCCTGATTAATTTGACTGCCTAATTGTCCGATTCTATCATGCGTTTGTCGATATAATGTTTCGGCAATTTCCCAATTCACAAGAGCTTCATCGAGTTGTCCTCGGGTGAATTGCAAGCGAGCGAGAGTATTCTGTATACTTGCTAAAAGTATGGATGGAGACTGACTTTGTAAGAGAGCGATACTTTGTCGTATTATTCCTTCGGCTTCTTCATATTGACCCAATGCTTGATAACTCCAACTGAGATAAAGTAAACTTCTCGCTTGTTCGTTAATTTTTCCTTGTTGTGCAAAGGCGTGAGAAGCAGTTTGCAAAGTTGCGATCGCTTCTATTAATTGTCCGGTTTCGTATTGCTGTTTTCCTCGTTCTAAGAGACTATTTGTAGCATTTTCTGCTCGTATTATTTCGCGAGCCAATGATTGAGATGTAACCGCCAGACCAATTCCCAGAAAACACGATATCAAAATCACTATCTCTACAAAATTTTTCCAATTGTCTTTTCTGCGATCTTTTTTCACTTAAAAGAAAACTCCATGCAGCGATCTTTATATATATATATTTTTTTTGTTTGTAATACAGATTATATCAAAAAAGGGCAGGCATTGCCCACCCTAATAATTATACTTGTTTTGCTTTCCTTCGTGCGAGCGATCGCATAATTTCACCAATCCAGAGAACATTCGAAGTTCCGCCAATAATTGTGAGCCAATCTATCCCTGAAAGAGGAACAGTGCGAAAGAAATCGCCGCCAAATTGTACCATCAAAACTTGCCCAAAGAAAACGATCGCGGCAATTGCCAAGAATCCTTTATTTTCACCTAGATTTACCAAGGCTGACTCTTTTAACCCGAAACATTTTGCATTAAATAAGTTCCAGAATTGCAGCATAACAAAGGTAGTAAAAAACAGAGATAATTCGTAAGCAGTCACAATGCCATCCCTTTGAATATAAATCAAGAAACCAACGAGAAAAGCAAGGAAAATTGGCGCAACTGAGAAGATATTCACTGCCATTGACTTCGAGATAATGAACGCTTCTGAATTACGTGGAGGGTTGTCCATAACTTTCTCATTTGGCGGCTCTGTTGCCAATGCTAAGGCAGCAAAAGTATCCATAATTAAATTAACCCACAATAGTTGAACCACAGTTAAAGGAAGATTAATTCCAATAAAAGGTCCCAGTAAAGCAATGCCACAAGCTGCAACATTAATGGTTAATTGAAATAGGATAAATTTCTGGATATTTTGGTAAAGAGAACGCCCCCACATGACTGCATTTTCGATGCTTTTGAAAGAATGGTCAAGGATAATGATATCACTTGCTTCTTTAGCAACAGAAGTGCTATTTTGTCCCATCGCCAACCCAACTTGTGCCTGATTGAGTGCGGGTGCATCATTTGTTCCATCTCCAGTCACGGCTACGACTTCACCATTCTCTTGTAACAGTTTAACCAAACGTTGTTTATCACTAGGACGGGCGCGAGAGAGAACTTTTACCTGTTGAACTGCTTGTTTTGCAGCTTCGTCATTCAATTGCGCTAATTCTTGTCCAGTAAGATAGTATTCTGCTCCATCTGTTTCTGAAATCAAGCCAATTTGACGAGCAATTTCTTTGGCAGTGAGAGGATTATCTCCTGTGACGATTTTAACTTGAATTCGCGCATTTTTGCAGGCTTCAATGGCAGCAGGAACATCGGGACGAATGGGATCGGTAATGGCAACAAATCCCAACCATGTCATGTTTTGAGTTAATATTTCAATGTCTTCAACCGGTTCGATATTTTCGCGATAGGCAAATCCTAAAACTCGCATTCCTGCTTCTTCATAACTTGCTAATTTCTCCTCGATAAATTGCTTGCTGGGAATGGGTTTAACTCCAGAATTAGTCAGCATTTTATCGCAGCGATCGAGGAGGATTTCCGGCGCACCTTTGACATGCAGAATATTAGCAAAAGTGAAGGTATTAGCACTGGTGAGAGAAGATGTGCCAAGTGTTGCCATATATTTTCGTTCCGTAGAAAACGTCCACTCATCGAGAATATTGAACTTTTCTCGGACTTCTTCGTAAGCGATCGCATTCTCATCTAACCACAATAACAATGCACCTTCTGTCGGATCGCCGATAGGACGAGTTTCGCCGTTGCGTTGCAAATTTGCGGTACTGTTTGCGGCGATCGCTTCTGCAACCAACGGTAAGCGATCGGGGAAATGAGCATCATTCACGCGCATTTCATTGAGAGTGAGAGTGCCTGTTTTATCAGAACAGATAACGGTTGCTGCACCAATGGTTTCACAAGCGTGCATCCGACGCACGAGATTATTTTGTTTTGTCATTTTTCGCATACTATAAGCGAGACTGAGAATCACGCTTAATGCTAATCCTTCAGGAACAGCGACAACAATAATAGCGACAGCGATCGCAAAGTAGGTTAGGAGTGCGGTGGCTTCATCAAGAGGGATCCAGTCCATCGGCGATGCAGGAATCCAACCCATTCCCCAGCCAAATAGCAAGGCGTAACCGAAGACACTAACCCCTAACCCTAAAGTCCTCAACCAAGCAGCGAGAGTGTCATTTTCCAGCCATTCCGGGGCTTCTAAGTTGATCCCGGCTAACTCGAAACCATCGTAAATAATGGGCAACCAAACACGGCTAAGGGCGGTTAGAGTCCCGGTAGTGAGGATACTGGTAAAGTACCACTGTTGTGCTGTGAGATTAAATTCTCCAACCAGTACGCCTCGAATAACTAGAGCGAGATCGATCGCAACGGCGATGAGTAAACCCAATACCCCAATGAGGCGACTGAGGCGATCGAGTTGCTGGTTGAGAGGGGTTTCTTCTTCTGTGGTTGCGATCGCGGCGCGGGCAGTTTTTCCGATTTCGGTATTGTCGCCAACGGATAAAATTTTAATGGTAGCGTGTCCGTCTACAATCGTCGTACCGCGCAGGACAGTAGCGGGAGTATAAGTTGTCTCGAGTTCTTCGTTTTCTGCACTGGCAAATTTAGCAACGGGTTTGCTTTCTCCAGTTAAACTCGCTTCGTTAACTTGCAAAGAAACACTATTTAAAATGCGTCCATCGGCGGGAATTTCATCCCCCGTTTCCAACCAGACAATATCGCCGACAACGATATCTTTTTTAGGTACAGTGGTAAACTTGCCATTTCGCACCACTTTAACGGGAGTTTCGTTGTTAACTTGGTTGAGAATATCGAATTCTTGGTTCGCTTTATATTCGTTGATAAAGGCGACGGTAGTAGCTAAAAGAATGGCGACGATAATGCCAATTCCTTCAATATATTGCCCGTTGACGATGCCAATGGCAATGGAAATAACAGCCGCGACAACGAGAATGCGAATAATCGGATCTTCGTATTTTTCGAGGTACAATTTCCACCAAGATTCTCGTTCTGGAGGTGTGAGAATATTGCTGCCGTATTGATGGCGATTTTCGTTGGCTTCTGCGGTTGTCAGGCCTTGCAAACGTGGGGTTTGCAGCCCTTTTTCATAGGTAATGGTCATAGTTTCCTCCTGAAACAAACAGAGAGTGCGAGTTTTGCTGCTGTAACGCAAACTCACAATTCCTATGATGGTTGCAGTATGGGAGTTTGACCAGATAGAAGAGGGCAGTTTTAGGCAGGTTGAGGCAGAGGTGAAGGGCAGGGAAGTAATATAATTTAAGAACAAATAGATGCAAAAAAATTAGCTTAAAAAGTTTTTCAAATCGTTTGCTAATTTTTCAAAATCAGATTTCGTATAATTGTAAATAAAAGCACATACTTCCTTTTCAAAATCTATATTTTGATCGTTGGCATATTTAGAAAGCATCTTAAATAAATCTTTCTTACTTTTATTTTTTGTTTTCGTTTTCGTTTTATCTTTTTTTTTGTATTCATTTACTATATAATCAATGCTTGTAGTTGAAAAATATGTATCCCCAAGTTTGGGTAGTATTAAATATGTAGTGATAAGAGTTTTTTTCGGTTGATTAAGTATTAGAAAAAGAAACATCCATAATTAAAGTTAAGAAAAAATCAGGAATTCAGAACAAGAAAAAGGAGTAAAATATAAAACTGTAGATAGCAAACAACCAAAGACGATGAATGATTCTCGTCCTCCTTGTCCCTATTGTGGACATACTCATGTTGTAAAAAATGGAAGCACTCATCATAAAAAACAAAAATATCGTTGCAAAAAATGCCTGAAACAATTTGTAGAAAAAAGAGTCAAAAAATATATTAGTTTGTCAACAAAGGAGATGGTCAAAAAACTCCTTTTGGAAAGAATTTCTTTGTCAGAAATTGCTAGAGTTTTAGATATTTCGCTGACGTGGTTGCAAAAATTTGTTAATAATTTTTATCGCCAAATTCCTTGCCAAGTCAAGATTTCCGGTGAAGTCAAAGACAATTTAGTTTTAGAAATTGATGAACTATGGTCATATGTATGTAGCAAAGCTAATCAAGTTTGGATATGGCTTGTTTTAAATCGTAAAAATCGAGAAATTTTGGGCGTTGCGTTTGGCAATCGCTCTCAACAAATAGCACAAGAACTTTGGGATTCTCTCCCGGAACAATGTCGTCAATCTGCACAATGTTATACTGATTTTTGGTCAGCTTATGACAAAGTTATCCCTTCAGAACAGCATCATCCATCTGATAAATCTAGTGGGGAAACTAGCCATATCGAAAGATTTAATAATACACTTCGCCAAAGAGCATCTCGTTTGGTCAGAAAAACTCTCTCTTTTTCCAAATCTGATGCCAATCATGAAGGAGCAATTTTATATTTAATCAATCACTATAATGCTTCTTTAGTAACAACATGATTTTGTTTTCACTACATATTTATCACTACCTAGCTTGCAAAGTTGTTTCTGCATTCGCCAACCACCTCGATCGAGAGCAAGATACATTGCTTCTGCAAAACAAGCCCAAGTTGTGACGAGAGGTGTAGATATTTTAGCAAGCGTCTTGATGACAGGAATGTGTTGTGGTTGAGTAGAATCGACAAGAGCAAATAACGGCCCCGTATCGCACAACGTCATAATTGTAATCCTTGTTTGCGATATTTTTCCAGAATTGCGTCATGGTAATCGTCAGATTGTGAGCGATCGCTTACAACTTCAAGTTGTTCGACTTCTGCCAGCCACTTTTTCCATTTTGGTGATAATTGACTGGTATAATTTTGAGGATTATCTTGCTGAATATTTTGTTCGTATAACTCTGTTTCAATTTTCTCAGATGTAAGCCGATCGATCGATAAATTTCCCGCAACAGCTAATATAGGATCTTTTTGAGAGGATGGGCGATCGCTACCTTTTCGCTTAATTAAAAACTCAACAAAATTTAAAACTTCATCAAGTTCAGTTTCAGGAAGAAAATCCAATTTTTCCTCAATTCTTTCTTTAAGGGAACTCATAATTTTTTTCAATCTCACTATAAATCAATTGAATTATAACACGATCTCATTTTTTCCTGAAAGCGATCGCCTTTTTCGTTCGTAATATATTGTATTGGCTCATTCATAACAATTCTCTAACTCTCCAATATTCTATCTCTATCTAACTCCAGCTAAAAAGATTGTGCGATCGCATTCCCTCAAATCAATCTGTAAACAAAATCGTAAATCCTTCTTGAGTAAAATGGCGATCGTGAGTCAAAATTTCTGTAATTCCAAGTTTTCTCATGGTTTCCATAGAGATACAATCTATCAAACTATAACCTTTATCCGGACGACTTTCGTATAACTCTAAACCTGCGAGAAAAGATTCATGAGTTTGTTGGACAACTTCTATATTAGGATTTACAATAATGCGTCGAACAAGTTGGATCGCTCTCATTCTCATTCGACTCCCACTGGTTGAAAAAAATGTTAAAACTTCTGCTAAAACTTCCTCTGTCGTTACAACTGGAGTACGATCGAGAGTTGCTGTCACTTCAATAACACGATCGTGCCAATCGTCACCAACATTAATAGAAGCTGCCCAATAAAATGTATCTGCAAATACTTTTCTCATTGCGTTCTTTTTGGCGTTCCATAAATATAATGGTCATGTTGTTCTGCTCCATCTTGAGGTAATCGATCAATTTCTTCTGGTGTCATATCTTCTGTAAGCTCGTCAAACAATTCTAGAAGAAATTGACTCGTCGATTGAGTTTCTTGCTGCTCCTGTTTCCCAATAGAAATATCATCACTGGCAATCTCAGATGTTGTTTTTTCCTGTTTTGCTTTCACAAATTGCAAGAAATCTAGTACCTCTTTGATGAGATTATCTGGGGTACGTTCGATTTCTTGAAGGAGTTGCTCTTTTATGGGTATCATAGTTCTATTCTTCAGGCCAATATAAGCTCTATCTTCTCAATATTATAACTTTAAAACCTGTCGTCAATATTTTTCCAAAATCAACTTATGCTAGTCTTCGAGTTGGATGCGATCGCTCTCATACAAACGTCTTTGATAAGATATTAAAGACTCATGAGATATATCCCATAAGTCTTGAGGTTACTCCCCAGTCTTGCTTGTTATGTTTGCATCGGCACATTTCAACGAGTGCAAAGAATCAACAAAGATTCCTCGAAATATAGAACAAACTGCAAGCAAACAAGAAAATTTTGATCGCAATAAATGAGTTAACCATTCTCAATGGCGAACTGCGAATTATGAATTTATGCAAGAGTCTCGGGACAATAGCCCAAACCGCGAGTAAATTGGCGGCGAAAAGCCTCGATATCGGCTTTGTCGGGATCGCCGTGAGAGACAACCGCGACTTGATAGCGACGCATCACATCAATCGGAGATTGCCCAGTTTCCAAACTCCACAACGCCATTTGAATGCGAATATCGGGTTCGTAGGGAATGCCGAGTTCATTCATATAGGCAACAAAATCGCCGTGTTGTTGAGGGGTAACGGGATCGCCGAGTTTAACGCGCACGATCCAGCCATCAATTTGATGAATGACTGTGATAAACTCAGCCGACAAATGAGGAGAATCCAAGAGGTGTTCCGTGACGCGAAGGGTTAAGCTGGCATTAGCGAGGAAATACAGGTAATACATGAGCGTCCGATTGCTGCTTTCAAGCAAAGGTTATAGAAGGGGGGTATATGTTTAGTCTCCCTCGCGATCGCGACAAAACATAAGGGTAAACCCCCCCGACTTGATATAGGGGAAGTTACCCAATTTAGAAACGAGTAGAGTTAAAACAAATCACGAGATGGGACGGATTCTCTGGGGAAGTTTGCCCGCTCTAGAATAAAATTGCTATGAAGCGCCAATTTTGCTTGAAGTTTCTCTTAAGCTGTCGGTACTGTTCACTGTTCACTGTTCATTGTTCACTGTAATGACGATCGCAACGGATCGACTTTTATCCAGCTATCAGTACGAACTCCCTCGGGAGTTAATCGCCCAAACTCCCGCCACTCCGAGAGATTGCTCTCGCTTGGCGATTGTTGACTCTCCCCATACCCATCAGCACGGGATTTTCAAAGATTTGCCCAATTGGTTAAAACCGGGGGATTTATTAATCTTAAATGATACTCGTGTACTGCCCGCCCGCCTTTTCGGTCGCAAATCAACGGGGGCACCTGTCGAAATTTTGCTCTTGCGAGAAGAACGGAAAAATTGCTGGTTGGCATTAGTCAAACCCGGTAAGCGGTTTAAAATCGGGAGTGAAATTTGTTTCCGGCCGGAAGGGGAAACCGAAGGAGAAACTCAACTTTGGGCAACGACGATCGCTCGCGATACCACAATGGGGGGGCGCGTCTTAGAGTTTCACGTTCCCGAGGGGCATTCTTTCTTAGAAATGTTGGAGAAAGTAGGCAAAGTTCCCCTTCCTCCCTACGTCACCTCCCGCGAGGCGCTACCCGACCAATACCAAACCATTTACGCTAAAACCCCGGGAGCTGCCGCAGCCCCAACCGCAGGGCTGCATTTTACCGAAGATTTACTCCAACGGCTAACGGAGCGAGGCATTGCTCGCTCTCATATTACCCTGCATGTCGGTGTAGGCACTTTTCGTCCGGTGGAAGTCGAGGATATTACTCAGCACCAAATGCACTCGGAATGGGTGGAGGTGAGTGCGGAAACTGTGGAGAAAATCCAGCAAACTCGAGCGGCAGGGGGACGGACGATCGCGGTGGGAACGACGGCGATCCGCGCCTTGGAAGGGGCTGCGAATCGACAAAATGTCTCGGCAACCGAAAGAGTGCTGCGAGAGCCATTTGCGGGTCACGTGGATTTATTTATTTATCCGGGTTATGAGTGGAAAATTGTTGACGGGGCAATTACCAATTTTCACCTGCCGCGATCGAGCTTATTGATGTTAATTTCGGCACTCATCGGACGAGAAAGGCTTTTGGCGATTTATGAGGATGCGATCGCTCAAAAGTATCGCTTTTACTCTTTCGGCGATGCCATGTTAATTTTACCGGAGGCGGTGAGAATGGCGCACAGCGAACAGTGAACAATTTTATGAGCGATCGCTGATGCCTTTTCCTCGCCAAAGTTGTTGAAATTGCTGGCGTAAATGGGAGATATTGGGAGTCTTGTCTCCATAGCGCCATTGACTATAGGCATGGGAGATTTCTGTAATGATATCTGCGGTTCTTTGCTGGAGTTGTTCGCGCGTACTGACAGCATATTCTAACGGGGTTTGGGCGGGATGTTTGCGATAGCCTTTGGCGGCTAAAACTTGCAGCATTTGTTGATAGAGGCGCTCCATAGGGGGGAGTTTGGCTAAATTGCGCCATCGGTACCACGATCGCAAGCGCAATGCAGCCAGCCAACTCAAGAAGGCTAGAGCGATCGCGCCAATTAAGCCGCTAAAGAAACCAATGGCGCTACTGGAGATAAAGAGCCAAATTCGCACGGTAATCCACGCGATCGCTTGCATACTTTTCGTGACAATATAGGTCAGCAAACCTGTTACAGGAGAAGGCAACCAACCGGCAATCCAATTCCAAAATTGTCTTAAGACCCCAAAGGTTTCATTTTCTTCAAAAGAAAGAGGGACGATCTCGTGACCGGGAAGGGGATCGAAAGCAAACCAGCCGCGATCGGGAAAATAAACTTCTGTCAGGGCGTGGGCATCGGTATTGCGAACCAAGTAAAATCCGGTAAAGGGGTTAAATTGACCTGTGGCAAATCCCACGCTCAAACGAGCGGGAATACCGAGAGAACGCAACATAACGGTTAAAACCGTGGCAAAATGATCGGGATATCCCCCTTGATATTCCCCGAGGAATGTTTCGGCGAGATCTGCCCCTTCCGCAAGTTGAAAGTTTGGACGAATCTCATAATTTTGCTTGAGGGCTTGGGCAAGAAAAAGCGCCTTTTCATAGGGGTTTGTAACAGGTTTGGCGGCTTTAGAGAGCAATTCTTCAGCCTGTTGGCGAATTTTCTCCCTTGTCTCTGAGGGAAGTTGGAGATAATACTTCGTAATATTGTCGGGATAGTCAGTAGAGGCTTGCCCGAGTTGGGTGCGATCGCGGCTGGGAACGTCAGAAACAACAGTATAAGTTAAATCTTCGCTCAAAATAACCGGGGCGCGAATGCCGCCCTCAGGATCGAGAGCCACTTCAGGAGTAGGGAAATATAAAGCGCGAGCCTGACTTAAAGCCGGGATGAGATTGGGAAGATCGTCAACAATAGTATAGGTTTGGATAATCGGCCGGGTTTGACTTCGATTGTAAGGGTTTGCAATATGAAAGCGATAAGTCCACGGGGGACGACGGACGGTAAAGAGGGTCTCGTCTCGGGAAATCTCCCATCCCTTTCCCGTGTAGCGATCGAAGGCTAACACGCGCCAAAATCCGGGAGCTTGCGATCGCACCCGCATCACCACTTTTGAGGTCGAGAATCCGCTACTATTTTGACTCTGATCGATTTGCGATTGAAACCCGTAATATTGAGAATCGTCTCCGATGCTCTCTCCGGTTTCTCCCTCTCCTTCTCCCACAGTATCTTCTTCGCCATTTTGTCCGGTTCTCACCCCCGGATTAAAAATTCGGCGATTGATGTCGCTAAATCGTTCGTTATCAAATTCAATGGAAGAGGTAACGGGAAAGGTTTGTAATTGATATCCCGGAAAGCGAGGCATCAGGGCAAAAATTATTAAACCGATCGCCATGACGATCGCGCAAAAGGAAACAAGACGGGTGAGAGAAAAAGGCAATTTTCCTCCTTTTTTCTCCTGCCTTTCTGCTCCTCTCCTCCGACTTCGGATTTGGTCGAAACCAAGGCGAGAGCGATAATCAAGGACGAGGACGGGGAGGGCGATCGCTAAAAACAAGACGGGAAACGGGGCAAACACAAGAGTTTCACTTAAAGTTCCCGCCACCCCTAACAAAATTAAGCCGATGACCATAGAATACCCTAAATCCTTGCGGCGCGGTAGGTCAAAGCTGTGGAGGACTTGAAGTTGAATCAAAAGTTCGGCGAGGACAAGGCGAGTATCGTTTAAGTTATCAATTAAATTGCCAAAGAAATATACTAAAGTCCCCAACATGCCCATCGCAATGATAAATTTCATCGCGATATTGTGCTTTTTGCGCCGATACCAACTGTAGGTACTGCCCGCAAAACTGAGGGGAATCGCCCAAGTACTCATGGAGGTATCGGCAGCAATATCCGTGGCGACAATACCGATAAGCACTAAAATCTGCACTAAGATTCTTAACCCGATAGATTCTTCGGTTTGGGGTTGAGGAAGAGTTTCGAGACGCTCCCATAATTGGGCGATACCGGGGAGGCGACGCAGTTTAAAGCTATCCATGAGGGGTGGAGATTGGGTTTATCTTTTAGGGTAGCAAAAACTGACTGCGAGTATCCCTCGCTCCCAAAACTGGAAGTTAAGAGAAAATGCGATCGCATTTCCGGAAATCATTGTCAGTTGCTCTAGAAAGAAACCACATTATCGAGGGCAATCACAAGAAAGATCGCTTCCATTTCAGTATTTTTTCGGTTGACTTTATGTCAAATAACTAGGAAATTATATTTCTCTCGCGATCGCAATTTTTATTCTCCCATTATCTTTAAGTTGATACAATTGGGAATAATCGCATAAGTTGGGCGCATTCTGCCGCAATATTTATTATGACAGCTGTTCGACCCGCCAATGAGATCGATCGGCGATCGCCAGACGACAACGCGATCGCTGCTCCTCTTTCCCCACCTTCTTCATCCAGTCACCCTTTCGATGCTCGAGGCATTAAAGCTCTATTAATTTCCTATGGCGAGCAGAAATTTACAGGGAAACTAGAACTACAATTAACCGCCCGAGAGAAATGGGTACTCTATCTGAATTTAGGGCGATTGATCTGGGCAACAGGAGGAATTCACACGGTTCGACGATGGCGCAGGCAATTGTGGCGGTGCTGTCGGGAAATCAATCCCAGTCAAATTAACCTACGCAATAGCGATGCCCTCGAATGTTGGGATTATCAAGTTTTGGTGGTTTTACTTCAGCGTAAATTAGCCGATACCGAACCCATTGTGGCCACCATGTTGGGTACAATGACGGAAGTATTATTCGATCTCATGCAGTTTGTCGAATTAGCCGCCCTCAAACTCAACACAATTCACGATCGCAACAAACAAAAACCTCATTATTCTTTGCTGGCTTATCCCGGAACCCGTCCCTCCGATCGCGGTTTACTCCCCCAAACTGACTGGTTATTAGAAGCGGCGATCGTGCAAATCGATCTGGTTTGGCAACAGTGGGTTAATTCGGGATTACAAGGCTATTCCCCCAATTTCGCTCCTGTTATTAGCCAGCCCGAACAACTCAAACAAGTTATTCCCGAAACAACTTATAATAATCTCGTGACGCTCTGCAATGGACAAAGAACTCTACGAGATATTGCCGCCCTTTGCCAACAAGATGTTTTAAAACTTTCCACCTCTTTAGCCCCCTATATTCGCCAACAAAACATTAAATTAGTTAAAGTTCCCGATTTGCCTCATCCGATTTTCAAAGAGTTTGAAACGGTTGTCAAACCTCGCCAACCTTTAATTGCTTGTATTGAAGACGATCGCCAAACTCTGCAAATATTAAAAAAAATTCTCACAGACGCAGGATATCGCTTTTTAGCGATCGCAAGAGAAGTCGAAACCTTACCCATGTTATTACAGCACGGACCGGATTTGATTTTTCTCGATTTAGTCATGCCTATTGCCAACGGCTATGAAATTTGCGCTCAAATTCGTCGGATCGAACGGTTTAAAGAAATTCCGATCGTCATCTTAACAGGAAAAGATGGCATCGGCGATCGCGTGCGAGCTAAAATGGTTGGCGCAACTAATTTCTTAACTAAACCGATTGATGCCAATAAGGTTTTAAACTTAATTCGCGAACACTTGGACAATGAACAATGAGCAATGAACAAGTAGGGAGAAAAATGCACAATCAACAAATAAGCTTTCTGGGATTAGGGGTGATGGGAGGATATATGACCGCGAATTTGGCAAAAAGTGGCTGTTCTGTGAAAGCATGGAATCGAACAAGCGATCGCCCGGGCATTAAAATTGCGACTGAAGCCGGGGCAAAAATTGTCTCTTCTCTTCAAGAAGTGGTAGAATCAGCCAGTATTATCTTTTCTTGCTTGGGAGATGTTCCCGATGTCGAAGAAGTACTGTTGGGAACCGAAGGTATCGTCAATTATGCACCTAAAAATGCGTTAATTGTTGATACCAGTACTATCGGTTCAACAGCAGCAAAAAAAATAGGTGATGAGTTAGTCAAGCACGAGCTTCGCTTTCTCGATGCGCCGATTTCTGGGGGAGATGTGGGGGCAAAAAATGGCACTTTAACCTTTATGGTGGGAGGAAGCGAACAAGATTTTACTGAGTGTAAACCTTTTTTGCAAATGATGGGAAAAAATATCCGCTCGTGTGGCAATATCGGCAGCGGTCAAGCTGTGAAAATGTGCAATCAAATTCTCTGCGCTCTCAATTTGGTCGGTATCTGCGAGGCGATGCTATTGGCCGAAAAGCAAGGCATCGATCCCAGTTTAATTGTAGAAGTATGCAGTACGGGAGCCGCAGGATCGTGGGCGCTGTCTAATTTAGGGATAAAGGTGGCAAATGCAGATTTTGCCCCGGGTTTTATGGTCAAACACATCGTTAAAGATCTGCGTTTGGTCCGAGAAATTGCCGAGGTTGCATCTTTGGAATTACCGGGGACGGAATTGAGCGATCGCCTCTTTAAGATCGTACAAAGTTTGGGCAATAGAGAAGGAAATGAACAAGGAACTCAAGCCATGATTCGCGCCTATCGAGAGAAAGAATAGTGAATTCAACGTTAATTATGTAGTTATATAACGGTTTTTTGTTTCTCTGCATAAAAATCCTCAGTCACTCCAGAGAAGTCTATAGAAGTGATTATTTATGGCTTCTGCGATCGCCCTGACTTTTGCCCTGACTGAGGATTTTCGATATATGTTACTTTTCTTCAATTTACTGCTTAAGTTCTTTTCTTCCAAAAATTCTAACTCTTCTCAGGAGTCTTCAGAGTCTTATTTTCAAGCCTTTATTCTTGAACCCATTTTAACTCCCGGGGTTATATTATTTGGGATGGGCAAAAAGCGATCGCTTATCTCAATCCTTCGCCTCCTCCCGCTTCAATTCGTCCATTGCATCATGGTGCTGATTTTGATGGAGATAGAAAAACCGATTTCATTCGTCAAGAGAAGGGTGCATGGGATAACGATCGCCATCGCACGAGAGAAGGGTGCATGGGATAATGACCGCTATAACACGGCTGAAGTTTATCTGTCTAACGGAGATGGAACTTTTGATCAAGTTAATAACTTGACCGATGGTTCTGATGCTTTTAAAGGAGATTTAACCACTTTAGTCACGGGTCTTGAAAAACGCTTTTCAGCACCACCTAACTCTTTATTAAAGAGGAGTGGACCGGCTGTTTACATTGTCAACGAGTTAAATAATCTTCGTCATGTTCCCGATCCTGAAGGATGGAGCAAAGATGATATGTATGCTAATTATCGAGGTATAAATTTTGCTGCGTCGATTTAATTGATAAAAGAAAAACGAGCGCATTTCTTCTATTTCCCCAAGAGAAGCGATCGCACTTTTTTAGGACTAAGAGAAAGAGAAGCGATCGCATTTCTGATATTTTTTCGGGTGGTGCGATCGCAAAGAGTTCGTCGTTCGTCTGCAAGAATTGCTCTTGTTTGATAGTTCAAGATTTACTCCTCTTTATCACCAAAAACCATCTGTAGAACTGTTGGTTTGCCCCCTTTCTGATGGTATTTATCCGCCCAATTGCGAATTACTTCATCTAATTCTGCCTTCGCTTCAGCTAAATTTTCCGGGGGAATATCTAACTCCTCTAATAAACGCATGACATTCAGTTTTTCTTCTGCCCAATCTCGCATCATGCGAAAATAGCGAGCCGTATCTTCCACCATCGTATAGGTGCGTTCCTCTCGTCCTGCGGGAGAGTAGGTAGAACGAGTGAGAATATAGAAAGGTAAACCCCAAGGATTATCCGCTCGCATCACTGTTCCCGAGTACATTAAGCGACGTCTTATATGCTCGGCTAGTGCCTCGCTCATCGGCATTCTGCGCTCTTTAGGTAGCATTTCTTGGGAACGCATATGTAAAAACTCGATTAACTCAGAGAACTGAAATGAGCTAATAAAAAGTGCATTGGGTAAATTATTGGGAACTTTTGCCTCGATGTACTGCTTTTGCTCCGAGGTTAAGCTGGTGGAATCTATTCGCGATCGCTCCTCCTGCCAAGGATATTTTTCCAACCAAACATAGGGAAACTGAATCAGGTAGCGGGGTTCTTGAGAGCCTAATGTTTTTAATAACTTGCCCTCGGCGATCGCTTGACGAACTTCGGCGACAATTGCTTTCACCCGTTTGGGTTCGATATGGTGCAAGTGACCCGTCATGCGAATATTTTCGCTTTGTTCGACAAAGGTTGTATAAATCGCGCATTTGGCTGCGGTCGCCGCCGCATCGAGGAAAGCACCGTGGCGATGACCGCTCGTTCGCATGGCGCTAAAGGCCAAATAAAACATGATCTGATCCATTGCACTGGGGCTGAGAGTCTTGATCAGATCGACATCGGTTGTTAGTTCTGGAGATACTGACATTATTGGGGAAGAACGTGACTTTACTCTACTCGCTACAACATCCGGGCCTGAGAGGGATCATTCCCACAATGCGGTTCTGTTTTCCTCTTTTGGCTGGGGCACCCTAACGTCAAAACGTTGCTTCGTGTTTTTTCATTATAGTCGGGAGAGAGCAATTGTTGAAAACTTGCCCTTTTCTGTTTTCTGTTGGGAGAAAGGAAATGCAGAAGCGATCGCGAATTATCCCAGTCCGAAAAATCGCTTGAAGAAATTAATGACCTGCTCCCCAACATCGGAATAACGCTTCTCGCCACAGAGAATTTGACTCATAATTTTAGCGGAGATGGGACGTTTAACCCCGATTTTGTAAATTTGCGAAGACATGCCGGGGAGATTCAATTTATTATAGAAAAAATTACCCAAAGTTTGGGCGTACCCCATATCTTTTCCCCACTCTTCTTGCAGGGTTTGCGTATAGTGTTCTAAGGCATTATTTTTGCTGGCGAGGGCGTTATCGAGGGTTTCCGCCGCAATCTTGCCACTCAATAGAGCCGGACGAATGCCCTCGGCGAGAAGCGGATCGGCCAAGCCCGCCGCATCGCCAACTAACAAGGCATTTTGAGCATGGAGGTCGCGATTTTCGCTCCACAATTTCGTGGGGGCATCATAGTAGGTGAATTGACTTTTATCGAGATTGAGATTTTTGGCATAGTTCAGCAATTGTTTTTTGACTTCTTGAGCTTTGCCCGAGCCTCTCATAATCGCGGCACTGACGGTGTGAGAATCCCCTTGAGGGAAATCCCAGATAAACCCTTTTTTGAGAGAACCAAAATCAAAATGGACGGCATTGGCCGTTTCGGGGGGGGTCTGAACCGCTAAGACTCCGCCTTGGCGAAGTTCGCCGCCTCCCAAGCCAAACAATTTCGCACAAATGCCGGTTGCACCATCTGCCCCGATCGCATAGGTGGCCTGAAAATTCCCCCCAGTTGTGGAAACTTGCCAAACCGTACCGTTAAACTCGAGGGCGGTGACTTCCGTTTCATCTTGAACCTCTGCCCCGAGGCTTTGCGCTTGCTCCAGCAATAGGCGATCGAGAGCATCTCGCTTGACCATCCACATGGGTTCCGTCTCGAGGTTTGCCTCCACGCGATCGCCCTGTTGCCACGTAAAACGAACGCGATCGACCTTCGCGGCGATAACCGGCGCAAAATCAAAATCGAACCATTTGGCGACGACGGGGGAAAGACCGCCCCCACAGGGTTTATAGCGAGGGAGTTTGGCTTTCTCTAAAACAAGAACCTTGCGCCCGCGTTTGGCGAGATGATAAGCAGCAGATCCGCCCCCGGGTCCGGCTCCGATAATAATACAATCCAGCATTTCGAGTCCTCAAATCGTGGTGATATCTTTTTCTTTGGCTGCCAAAATTTTATCGATTTCTTTATTGTATTTATCGGTCATTTTTTGGATTTTCTCTTGTATATCTCGAGATTCATCTTCAGAAATCTCGTGTTTTTTCTCTTGTTTCCGCACGGACTCGATCGCGTCCCGGCGAATATTGCGAATCCCGACGCGGCCTTCTTCGGCCAGTTTCCCCACTTGTTTGACCAATTCTTTACGGCGATCGGCGGTGAGGGGGGGAATATTCAAGCGAATATTGCTGCCATCATTATTGGGAGTCAACCCCAGATCCGACAGGGTGATGGCTTTTTCAATGCCAGCCATGCTGCTTTTATCGTAGGGTTGAATGAGAATGGTGGTGGCATCGGGGGTGCTGATGTTGGCCACACCTTTTAGGGGCGTGTCCGCACCGTAATATTCCACCGTAATGCGATCGAGTAATTGGGTGTTAGCTCTTCCCGTGCGGATAGTATTAAAGTTCCGTTGAGTGGCTTCCACAGTTTTAGTCATGTGGTCTTCAATTTCAGTTAATTTCACAAGATCCTCCTACAAGTGTTCCAATCTGTTCCCCACACGCCGAGCGAATGATATTGCCGCTAACCGAAAGATCGAAAACGATGATGGGGATATTATTTTCTTTACATAGGGCGATCGCGGTACCGTCCATTACTCTTAAGTCATGGCTTAAAACGTGGCCGTAAGTCAAACTTTGATAGCGTCGCGCCTCGGGGTTGAGTTTGGGATCCGCATCGTACACGCCATCGACTTTGGTGGCTTTAAAAATCACCTCAGCATCAATTTCGGCAGCTCTGAGGGCGGCGGTGGTATCGGTGGTAAAGAAGGGATTGCCGGATCCGGCTCCAAAGATGACCACGCGCCCTTTTTCGAGGTGGCGAATGGCTCTACGTCGGATATAGGGTTCGGCAATTTCCTGCATGGCGATCGCGGTTTGCACCCGGGTGGGAATTTCCATGCGCTCGAGGGCATCTTGTAAGGTCATGGCATTCATGACCGTAGCAATCATGCCCACATAGTCGGCGCTGGCGCGATCCATGCCGGCGGCTGAGGCTTTAACCCCTCGGAAAATATTACCGCCTCCGACCACAATGGCGATTTGTACGCCAATTTTAACCACTTCGGAAATCTCCCGAGCGATATCTGCAACCACTTGCGGATCGATTCCGTAGCCTAAATCTCCCATTAAGGCTTCGCCGCTTAGTTTGAGTAAAACCCTTCGGTATGTCATCGATTTTTTGCGACTCGATTTTGACTGGATTTGGCGTTTGCCTCAATTACTATACAGTTATCAGTCACCCTCTCACCAGTTTGCTGCTATTTTTTACTTTTCGCGCCATTGTAGAGGGGAGCCGATGGCAGGGGTTCTCTCGAGCGCAATGGGCTGATTGGCTAAGAGAGCCGCGATCGCATTTTTCAAATAGGGATTGCTAACGGCTTCAGGGGTTTCGGCACAATCGTCGATCGCCCCGCGATAACAAACAATGCCGTTTTTATTGACTAAAAATACTTCGGGGGTCACTTCAACGCCGAAGCCCGAGGCGACATCTTGAGAGGGATCTCGGAGATAAGGAAAATTTAAGGTTTGCGATCGGGCAAAGGCTTTCATCTGCTCGAAGTTGTCGGCGGGAACTCGGGCGGTGTCGTTGGAGCCGATCGCTATGAGGGAAAAACCGCGATCGCTGAATTCGGCTTGAATTTCTTTGAGGCGATCGAGATACCGTTGGACGTAGGGACATTCATTACCAATAAAAACCACACCCAAACCTTGTAAGGGTTTGAGGGCAGAGGCGAGATGGTACACTTCGCCGTCAACGCCTGGTAACTCAAAATCCGGAGCATAGTTACCGAGAATACTCGAGGATGTTTGTGCTGGGGTCACGATTTTGCCTCCGAAGCGACTAATTATTAGTGTATCAACATCGCTCTCGTTCTGCTGGCTCAAATCTGCCAACTGCATTAGGCGATCGACTCGCGCTACCATCGATTAAGGATTTTCCTTAATTCACTTTTGAATCGATCAAGAATCAACGATGCGTTTTTCAATACCCATGCAAAGACTCGGTACTCATTTACTCGCCCTAATTTTGGGCGTGGTCTTAACGTTTGGGACGTTGCGGGTTTCTTCCTCTCAAGCAGATCCGATCTCGATCGCCCCATCTCCCGTCGAAAATTCGGGAACTTTTGTTGCTCAACGTCCTGCTTCTAGTCGTCGCAATTTTGTCACGGAAGCGATCGCGAAAACCGGCCCGGCGGTGGTTCGCATTGATACGGCGCGGACGGTAGAAAACCGCGTACCGCCGATGTTTAACGATCCGTTTTTCCGGGAGTTTTTCGGTGATAGTCCCTTCGGACAGATGCCCCAAGAACGGCGGGTATCGGGTCAGGGATCGGGGTTTATTATCGATACTGAGGGAATTGTTCTCACTAATGCCCATGTCGTCCGAGGGGCGGATGAAGTGAGCGTTACTTTACAAGATGGTCGCGAATTTGAGGCGACGGTGTTGGGATCGGATCCGGTGACGGATTTGGCGGTGGTGAAAATTAAGGGGGCGAGTAATTTGCCCGTGACTCCTTTGGGGAATTCCGATCGCATGGAGGTCGGAGACTGGGCGATCGCAGTGGGCAGTCCGGGGGGATTGAATAATACGGTGACTCTGGGCATTATCAGCACTTTAGACCGTCCTTCCTCGCAAGTGGGTATTCCCGATAAACGTCTCAATTTTCTGCAAACCGATGCGGCGATCAATCCCGGCAATTCTGGCGGACCTCTCTTAAATGCGAATGGGGAAGCGATCGGGATTAATACGGCGATCCGCGCCAATGCGACGGGGATTGGGTTTGCCATTCCTATTAATAAGGCGAAGGAGTTAAAAGATACGCTGGCGGCGGGGAAAGAAGTCCCTCACCCTTATGTGGGCATTGAAATGCGAGATATTACGCCAGAATTGGCGAAACGCAGCAATGACGACCCGAATTCCACTTTTATCGTGCCGGAAGTGGAGGGGGTGTTTATTTGGCGGGTGTTGCCGGAGACTCCTGCCGCGCGATCGGGGTTGCGGCGCGGGGATGTGATTGTGGAAATTGACGGCCGGCGCGTGAAAACTGGGCTGGAGATTCAAAATATGGTTGAGGAGAGTCGCATCGGTCAATCTTTGCGTTTTAAGGTGCGACGGGGTAGCGATTCTCTCGATATTTCTGTGAAACCGGCTCAATTAAGCGATCGCTAATTTCCTTGTTCTTTTTTCTCTCTTCCAGTGGGCATTTTGCCCGCTCTTTTTTTGGATAAATTCATACTGTTTTCTTTTGAAGATAAATATTTTTAATTGACGATCGCATTATCCCAATTCTGCAAAACCGTTTACATTAAAACCAGTCCAATTTATCTTCATCAATGGCTCTCTCAACAAACAAAAGATTTCTAGAGCAATGGATTTTCCTCCACGGAATCAGTGGGGTATTTGCGGTAAGTGCATTTGCTTTCTTTGCCAATCTCCATATAGAAGAAGGCCATGGCAATAACGGCTGGTTATTCTCCTTGCTCTATCTCACCGTGGGACTGTTTGGATTCCAATGGTGGATACTCCGGCGCATTCGACGTGATATTGGCGGTTGGCAGTTCACAGGTCTAATTGCATTGATTATCTCGTTTCCTCCGTTATTCTTGACAGTGACGGTGCTGCCACCGATCTTTTCTTTCTTAATGTATCCTTCTGTTTTAAGTACATCACAGTGGTGGATTTTACGCCGTATTGTTAAACACGCTTACTGGTGGATCGTTCTCAATTTTGTTTCCTTGATGTTGAGTAGTTTCCTCGCGGCCTTTTTAGGTGTTGCTCTTGATCATTTGTTAGTTCTGTCTCCTACAATTGTCGGTGCGATCGCCGGAGGTTGCTGGGGATTATTGTATGGCAGTTTATCGGGTTGGGGGCTAAAGCGGCTCCTGCGGCAGCAAAAAACCATTTCTAAGCCATCCTCTCTATCACAGCCAGAAACCTCAACCTCTCAATCCAAACTTTTTCAGTTTGTCTCCTTAATCTTGTCTTTTTTGCTTATTTTTCTGTGGTCATTTCAAATTCCTCAACCGAATTCAGAATCTCTCAGTGTCTTATGGTTGATTGTTTTATTAGTTATTTTTTTCCCTTACTTTTACCTCTCAATTTTGGTTCACGAATTAGGTCATCTCATTGCAGCCTTATTCTGTGGCTTTAAACTCAGATTTATTGCGGTTAAGCGTTTTGCATTAGTTCGCAATAGTCAGGGTCTTCGCTTTCGGTTCTTGCCAAAATACGCTGCTGGAGGAATGACCAATACATTTCCCCTGAAAATTAAGCATCTGCAACGCAATCTCGCGATCAAAATTGCAGGCGGACCATTTGCTTCCTTTTTGCTGTTTTTGTCGGGGGTTATCTTAATTCAATTCCCGCAAACCACGGCACAAAATCCTTTATTATGGTCTCTAGCATGGTTATCTTGTCTGAATTTGAGCATCGCCATTCTTAATCTTCTTCCTCTCAAGTTTGGCGTATTTCAGACCGACGGTCGCCTGCTTTTGATGTTGCTTCGCAATACACCGGGCGGTTTTTGCCTTCGCGGAATATACACTTATGCTGCCGCACAAATGCAAGGAATTCGACCGCGAGATGTAGATCCAGAAACGATCGCTTGGGGTTTGGCGATCGACGATCGCTCCATGTTTCAAGTATTTGGATTGCTCATGGCTTACCACCATGCTTTGGATGCCGGAGAGTGCGAAAAAGCGGGAGATTATCTCGATCGCGCTTTAGCTCTCAAGCAAGCTCTACCCGAGTTCTATCGTACTGCTCTCTTGCTAGAAGGTGCGTATTTTTCCGCTCATATTCGCCGCGATCGGTCGGTTGCTCGCGATTGGTTTGCAGCCGCAAAAGATTTTACTCTCGTGGAGTCCTATACGCTACACCGAGTTAAAGCAGCATTAGCATTGGTTGAAGAAAATTATGGCGAAGTTCTCGAACAAACTCGAGGAGGAATTCAACACGCAAAGGACAGTGATTTTTTGCGGGGAAGTGCGATCTCTGAACTGGATATCCTTCAACAAATTGAAGCGGAGGCGCAAGAGGCATCTAGAGAAGCGATCGCCTGAATCAGGATTGAGAGCATAGCAAGCGATCGCATCGTTGTTTAATAAAAACTCCCAGTTTTGCGATAATGAACGGCGGTTTTGCCTTTCTCATCCAACACTTGTCCCGTATCGGTAATCGCGTAAACAATCCAATGATCGCCACATTCCATCCGACTGGTCACGTGACATTCTAGATAAGCTAAAGCGTCTTTAAGAATCAAGCCGCCGTTGCTTGCTTCTTCAGTTTCAATGCCTGCAAAACGGTCTTCTCCGGGGGCATAATTCTTCATAAACCGTTTCTGAATGGGATTACCCTCGGGTAAAATATTGAGGACAAAGCGATCGCCGGATTGCACGAGATTCTCAATAGCTCGGTCTTTGGCGACAGCAATGGTTAAACCCGGTGGATTAAAAGAGGCTTGTGTCACCCACGAGGCTAACATAGCGCTAGTGAGTTCGCCTTTTTTCGCCGTGACAACAGACAAAGACCCCACCACTCGCCCGACCGCTTGTTCGATACGGGCGGCTTCAGACTCGGAACCGATCGCTTTTGTTTTGCGTTGTTTCTCCTGTCGTTTCAATAATTGAGCAAAATCCGTCCCCGCTTCCTCGCAATATTGGAGAATGCTATCGGTGGGTTTAAATTTAACCCGGATCGGCTCAAATCCGAAGCGATAGCCCGCATCTCGGAATTTTCCTTCTAAAATATCGATCGCTTCCCCACTCCAGCCAAAAGAGCCAAAAACCCCCGCGAGTTGATTCTTATCGGCGGTTGAGAGAACGATACCGAGGGCGGTTTGCACTTGGGTGGGGGCGTGACCGCCGAGGGTAGGGGAACCCATGATAAAGCCGGCGGATTGTTCCACGGCGGCTTTGATGTCCTCGGGTTCGGCGGCTTCGCAATTGATAGAGTTGACGGCGACTCCGGCTTTGGTGATTCCTCGCGCGATCGCTTGTGCGATCGTTGCGGTGTTTCCGTAAGCTGACGCATAAATGAGGGCGACGGTGTTGGCTTTTTTTTTCTGTTTTTCTGCCCACTCTCGATACAGATTAGTGAGTTCTGTCAAGCCGTATTTAACGAGAGGACCGTGACCGGGGGCGTATAATTTGGCGGGATATTCAGCAAATCGATTCAGGGCGGTGGCGACTTGGGTAGCATGGGGTGCCATCAAACAATCGAAATAATAACGACGATCTTCGGCGTAAACCTGCCAACCTTCATCAAAGATTTGGTCGCCGCAAACATGCGCCCCAAACAGTTTATCAGTGTAGAGAATTTGGGTTTTCGGGTCGTAGGTACAGAGGCGATCGGGCCATCTCGGACTGGGGGCAGGAATCAATTGTAAGTGATGGCCAAGACCGAGATCGAGAGTTTCTTCCCCTTTAATAACAGTAATATTCAGTTCTCGTTCTTCAAGAATTTTCCGCAGAGAAATTGCCCCCGGATTGGAACAAACGAGGGTAATTTGTGGAGCAAGATCGAGTAAAACTTTTAGAGTTGTGGCACGATTGGGGTTAACGTGACCCAGAATCACGTAATCGATCGCATGAAGATCGATGCGCTCTTTTAAAGCGGCGAGAAATACTTCCGTAAAAGATTCTCCGGGGGGATCGAAAAGAACTGTTTTATCTCCTTCAATGAGATAAGAATTAGCTGTCGTTCCTTTTTGCAAGGCATATTCAATTTCAAATTTGAGTCTATCCCAAGTGCGCGATCGCAGCACTCTTGTCTCTGCGGCAATCGGAGACACTTGAACGTCGCGAGGTTTTTCTGACATTGTTATTTTGTTGTTGATTGTTAGTTATTAACTGGTGACTGGTGACTGGTGACTGGTGACTGATAACCGGTGACTGTTAATAATAATTTCCGACTTTGCGATGATGAACAGCAGTTAAAGAGTCAGGTTTAGAGACGCGACCTTCATCAACTTGGCTGTAAACAATCCAATGATCGCTTGTTTCCATACGGCTTAAAACTTCGCATTCGAGGTAAGCCAACGCCTCGATTAAAACAGGAGAACCGTTTTTAGCATTTTGTACTTTTACCCCTTCAAACCGATCTTGACCGGGTTTAAATCGCTTGAGAAAATGTTTCATTAAATGCTGATAGTTGCCTTCTTCGAGAATATTTAAAACAAAGCGATCGCCGACTTGCATTAAAGATTCGATCGCTCGATCTTTAGCAACAGCGATGGTAATTCCCAAGGGTTCAAAACTGGCTTGATTAACCCAAGAAGCTAACATTGCCCCTTTAATGTCACCTTTTGTTGCGGTAATAATATAGAGTCCGCTACTAATGCGACCGATCGCTTTATCGAGATCGCTATCGAGAGATTTTCGTTTTTTAATCGACTTTTCTTTAGTTAAAAATTGTCCCATATCTGTCCCTGCTTCTTCGCAGAGTTGGTAAGTGGTTTCGGTGGGAGTATCTTTAATGCGAATACTGGGAAATACTTTCGTGAGTCCCAACTCGCGAAACTTGGTTAAAACTGGGTCGATGGGTTCGTCATCTTCTCCATAGGATTCAAAAAATCCCATCACTTGCTTATTACTAGCAGAAGCGAGAATCGTACTGAGGGTTGTTGCTGCTTCTTTGGCTTTCTCACCAGAAGCAGGTGGCATTGCGATCGCTAACCCTGCCGAATGTTCCACTAATTCTCGCACCTCTTGGGGATCTGCCCCGATCGCATCCATCATTTCCACGGTGATTCCCGTTTTGGTAATACCTCGGGCGATGGACTGGGAAAGGCGATCGCTATCCCCGTAGCCGGAAACGTAGAAGACTGCGACGGTTTTATCTCCTTTGGTTTGTGCTTCACTCCAATCTCGATAGCGATCGATTAACTCATTGACATTATGCTTGAGTAAGGGACCGTGGCCGTTAGCGACTATGGCGAAATCCCCTAATTTTTTCATGCGTTTGAGGGCAGATAAAACCGACCGCGCATTGGGTCCCATCAAACATTCATAGTAGAAGTGATAATCGGGTTCAATTGCTTTTAAGTTGGCATCAAAAAGATCGTCAGAACAATAGTGCATTCCGAAAACATCGCAGGTATATAATGTTTTTGTTCCCCAATCATAGGTTAAAATTGTATCCGGCCAGTGTAAATTAGGTGCATTGACAAATTCTAAAACGTGACCTTTACCGAGGTCGATTTTATCCCCATTTTTAATAACTTGGCGTTCAAATTTTTCGTGTACGAATCCTTCAAGGAATTGAATCGCAACTTTTGCCCCAACGATAGTTACTTGCGGGTTTAATTTGAGAAAATCTTTGACTAATCCGCTATGATCCGGTTCCGTATGGCTGATAATCAAATAGTCGATTTGTTTGGGGTCAATGAGTCCCGTTAGGGTGTCGAGATAGAGTCGGCGAAACTTTTCGTGGGAGGTATCGACAAGGGCAATTTTATCCCCTCGGATCAGGTAGGAATTGTAAGTCGTGCCGTTTTGTAGTCCAAATTCAATATCAAAGCGATCGCGATCCCAGTCCAAGGAACGAACTGTAGTAGTATCTTGAGTAATCTCTGCTGTTTGAATGGTTAAGCGTTTTTCGGTTCTCTCTAGAGTTGCTACCATCAGCCGCCTCCCGTGATTTTGTTAAATTTTCTTTACATTTCTATTTTGCCACATTCCGATCGCCAATTTGTTCAAGATTTCCAATTCCTTGTATTAGTTATTGGTAATTCGCGATTGCATTTCGGTTATTTTGCTGGTGGAAAACTGGTGAAAACGTGGGATACCGGGCATATTTCTCAGTCAGTGACGAGGTTTCCTTTAGGGCTATTCCCGTTAGAAATTTTGGGAAAAGTTATTCACTCTCTGACTCTTTATATTGCTTCTGTTGTTCCCGAACAAACACAATTATGGCTGTCTTATTCTTATAGCAAAGAAATCACTTTAAAACATCTTCCTTTGGAAGGAATCTATCCAACAATGGGGATCGATCGCGCGTTGGCGGTTTATGGGGCGGCGAAATCTTGGGGTTGTCCGGCATTAGCGATCGATGGGGGAACCGCACTCACTTTTACGGGGATTCAGGAGGATTATCGGTTAGTAGGGGGAGCCATTTTACCGGGGTTGCGATCGCAATTTTTAGCCCTTTCTCAAACCACTGCGGTGTTACCCGATGTTGTCTTACCGTCTCAACTTCCGACTCGCTGGAATTTGCAGACAGAAGGTGCGATCGCGAGTGGAATTATCTATACTGTTTTAGCGGGAATTCGCGAATTTATTCTCAGTTGGTGGCAAGATTTTCCCAAAGGTCGCGTTATTTTGACGGGAGGTGATGGGGTTTGGTTGGGGGAAATGTTACCGATGCTTTATCCGGAGTTTGCCGGCAAAATAGCGATCGATCCAGATTTAGTTTTTAAAGGGATTTTAGCGGTTATAAATTTACAATAAGGTGATTTTCATAGGGTAAAATTGGCGCGGGGATTTTTATTATTATAGCGATCGCTTTCCCTATTTCAGTGATAAAATAACTTTTATAAATGCTGGGCAAAGCGATCGTCAAAAAGATTAAAATAAAAGAAATCATGCGTATCATTAGCCGCAAAGCACTGAGAGAATTTTGGGAGAAACACCCAAATTCTCAATCGGGACTGTTACTTTGGTATGAACGCATTACTGATGCTACTTTTACTAATTTTAATGATATTCGACAAATATTTCCATCAGCCGATCTTGTTAGCAATTTTATCGTTTTTAATATTAGCGGTAATCACTATCGCTTAGTTGTTTATATTGATTACGAATATCAAATTGCTTTTATTCATTCCGTACTTACTCATGCAGAATACGACAAGGAGAAATGGAAAAATGACGATTGGTTTGAAAGCACCTAGTAATTACTATCTTGAGTTAATCACTAATTTTCCACCTCGTCCGATTACGAATGAAGGAGAATATCAAGCAACTCAAGAACAAATTAATAAAATCTTAGATCTTCCTAAACTGACAGAGGACGATCGCGCTTATCTCAAAATCTTGGGATTAACGATTTATGATTATGAAGAAAAACATGAGATTTTTCCTGTTTTGAAAGGTGTTGACTTAATTAAGGCGTTACTTGAGGAATCTAATCTTTGCGATCGCGATTTAATTCCGGTTTTGGGAGATGAAACGATTGTCAAAGAAATTCTCAGTCAAGATCGCACTCTCACCCCCGAAGATATTACCAAATTGGCGGTATTTTTTCGGATTTCTGAGGAGAAGTTTTGACGCGATCGCTGCCCAATCAATTCAATATGAGAGAATTAAGTTATATTGAAAAGGAGGCTGACATTTGCCCACAACTCAGCAGGCTTTCCGTTGTTTTCAGCTTTGCCAGCAACTCACCGATCGCTATCTTTCCATTGATATGCTTCGTTTAGATAAGAGAACTGGCAACTGTATCATTATTGCAGGGATTGAAATCTTGATTGAAGTCTATCCCAATGGAAATTGGAGATTTATCGATGAAAACTGAATTTCAAGCAATGACTCTACAAGAACTCAAACACTATGTTCTGGAACATCGCAGCGATCGCACTGCGTTTCAAGCATTAATGGAACGGATTGAAAAACAACCAGCAGAACGAGTCTATCGCGATATCGATACAACTCAATTTGGTCGATTAATCGAACAACGACTCGGAAGCGATCGCCAAATTGAATAGCCGTTTTCTCAAATTGCGATTAGCCTCTTTGGATCGGAATATTTCAGCTATGCTTCGGCAAATCGATCGCATTATCGTCGCTACAGCCTTATTTTTAGGATTGCCTTTAGTGACTCGCGATCGCCAAATTCAGGCATTAACAAATATTGAGACGATTTGGTAGCGATCGTATTTTGATTTGAGGTTGGGTTAGCTTAAACCCAATTGTTGTTTTAATTTCTCTGGTACATTAATCGCTGTTTCCAGTCCTCGAACTCCATCCCAATTTGTTGTTTCATCCCAGCGAATATCTCCCCATATTTCATCGCTGAGATATGCGCCAGTGAGATTTGCGCCAGTGAGATTTGCGCCAGTGAGATATGCGCCAGTGAGATTTGCGCCAGTGAGATATGCGCGAGTGAGATATGCGCGAGTGAGATTTGCGCCAGTGAGATATGCGCCAGTGAGATTTGCGCCAGTGAGATCTGCGCCAGTGAGATATGCGTCAGTGAGATATGCGCCAGTGAGATTTGCGCCAGTGAGATTTGCGTCAGTGAGATATGCGCCAGTGAGATTTGCGCCAGTGAGATTTGCGCCAGTGAGATTTGCGTCAGTGAGATCTGCGCCAGTGAGAAATTTCCGGACAGTAAAGCCAAATGCTCCAATACAGGAACTATAGCCAATAATTTTTAAAAGTTTCGTATTATCTTCTAAATCTCCATTATTATCGGGCTTTCCACAAGGATAGAAATGAATTTTATCTTTCAGTACTTCTTTTGCTTGTCCATAACGATGCAATTCTAGCAGTAAAATCATCACATTCAACCCTGTATAAACATCAACTTGTCGTAACCCCAAAACTTTCTCGCTATTTGTAATAGTCTCTCGGAGAGACAGCATTTTTTTCTGAGGGTAGTTTTCATTGGGAGGCGCATCAATATATTCTCCTTCGCACCAACATTCATAAAAATTCTCCAAACGTTGAAACAAGGAAATATAATCAAAATCCTCAATTTCCATTAATAATCCCATCAGATATTCCACGATTTCCGGCGTTAGCCCTCCAAAACCCAACAGATCGTAAAGTTTGTCTGCTAAATACTTATAATCGCGAAGAAAGCCTTCTGTCCTTTGCCTCATGGTTATTTTTTGCGTCCATTCCTCCAAACTCTCTACAATCCGTTTTGCACAAAGAAACTCCCCAAAACTCTTATGAAAAAACTCCACCGATCCCTCATTATCTCCCGATGCAGGTTGCAAATAAAACACCGCCAACGCATTTTTTAAACCCTCATCTCCTTTTTTTTCTCGCATCCGATCGATTAAATTGAGAGAACCCTTTTCTCCTTGCAAACGCTTTTCAATTGTCTGTACTTTCGTATATTCTCCCCCCGACTGCACGACGCATAACCCCGTCTCCATCAGAATACGCTGTAAATCCTTAATATCTAACCCTGTTAGCTGCTGCTGTAACCATCTTTCTCGCTGTTCATTCAATACCCAATCTAAAGACTTCTCATAAATTTTAATCTTAGCTTGAATTCTCGTCGTCCCCTCAAAATCTGAAACTTTCAAGGCTCCATCCCGGTGCATCGCCGCCAAAAGATACAGTAACAAAGGCTCTCTCGCTAACTCTTTTTTCACGGTTTCAGGACAATGACGCGATCGCAAAAAATCTTGCAATGCTTTAACTTTATTCTTTGCTGTCGTGGCATCATCATCAACAACCTTCTCCCAGTTTTCCAGCCATTTTTCTTGTAAAATATCATCCATCGGCAATAATTTCACCCGTGCCAAATTTTGCGGCAAAGAACTAATTCCTTGTAATGCCAAAGATCGCCCCGTCAAAATCACCCGATGTCCCATTTCTGAATTTTGTAAACTATCTCGCTGAAATACCCCAACCTGCCGAATAAATCGTTCAACTCCGCCGCTTTTACGCCCTTCCAAGCGCAACTCGTCAAACCCATCCAAAAGAAACAAAAAACGAGTATTTTTGTCAGTTAACCATCCCTCATCCGTCCGCGCAAAATCTGCTTTTACTGCATCTCGTAACGTCTCCTCAAAACTCTGCTGAAAATCCTCAATATCTCGCAAGCGAATCACAATCGGAGTCCAAATCGGGTGTAAATGTTGGCGCACCCAATCCGCAAACATCCGACAAAATACGCTTTTTCCTCGTCCCGGCGCACCCTGAACAAACATGACTTGTTTTTGTTTCTCTTTTGCTTCGCTATCAAGCATTTTCCGCGCCCATTCTTCCAGTACAAAATCATCAGCATATCCAATTTCCTTCCCATTCGCATCCAAAGGAATCGCCTTCAAAGGCACATAAATTTGTGCAAAAGTAAACGTTTCTTTGGCATTAATGGTTTCCTTGGGTTTGGGTGCAATTTGTTCATCGAGATAAGTCTCGATACTCAAATACTTTTCAAAAACTGCCTTTCCTTCCATCTGATACCATTTCAGCACCCTTTCCACTCCTTCCCCCGCCGCCGCCACAGCATCATACAGATGAGATTCAGCATTCCGCGCCACCTTCTCCGCCACCCGTTTCGCCTCACCTTCTGCAATCCTCGCCTCCTGTAACCGCGCCACCAAAACCGTATTAAACTCCGCCGCCAACTGCGACTCGTGAAAATAAACCAGTGCAATTCTCGCTTCCTTATCCGCTAACTCAAAATCCCCTAACTTTGCGATTTGCCTTGCTAGTCCACCAGAAGCGCGAGGTTTTCCTTCAATTTGCTCTCGTAACCCCTCATCCTCCTTGAGAATTTCCCGTAAACTCTGCAAATACGCCGCTTGAGAAATTATCGCTACCGTACTACCGAGAGAAGGTTCTTCCTTTGTTGTCTCCAAATACCATTTCAGTAACCCCGTGCCAAGCTTAATAAACGGTAACGCCGATTCTGTCACCTCCATTAAAGGTGAATTGAGAACATCCAACAACGTCGAACAACGCCTGAGAAGCGGCTGTAATTGTTCTAAATTGGGCGCTTGTTCCTCCAACGTCTCCGCCAACTCCAAAACCGCTTGCGCCGCGTCAATACCTCCGCTTACAGTATCCTCTGACATTAACTTGCCTAGAGGTGTATTGCAAAATTGCCATAGTCTGCGAAGGGTTGCTTTCATATCACTTATTCTTGCGTCTCAATTCTCTCCTCTATCATAGGAGAAAATTTTGATTTTGTGGCGATTTTCCGTCGCGCGATCGCCTCCTAGCAATGCTACAATAATAGCGATTGACCTAGAAAATGCTGTTGGTCAATATATTGTCTATCAAGATGTCCTCAAGAGAATAGAGCCAGAAAGAATTTTATATTTGGCGATAGATGTAGATACATTTCATGGAATATTTAGCGAACCAATTGGCGAACTACTTCTAGAAAATAAGCGCCTAAATTTAGTCATTTTCAACAAAGATGAGGAGGTTATTTTAAAATGGATACCACCACTCAATATCAACAAATAATTAGGAAAACAATTGATGATTATGCTCAATTACACTACTCTCTTGGTGAAGTAGAAAAACACACCGTTTTTGACCGAGAAAAGAATCGATATCTATTAATGATTGTTGGCAAAGATGGAGATAAAATGGTTCATGGCTGCTTAATTCATATCGAAATTATCGATGATAAAATTTGGATTCATCGCGACGGGACAGAAGATGGTATAGCAGGGGACTTATTAGCAGGAGGAATTCCTAAAGAAAAAATTGTTTTAGGGTTTTATTCCCCAGAAAAACGCAAAATAACTGATTTTGCAGTTTGTTAGTTTTAGAAGCGATCGCCTTTCCTACTCTTTCCTCAAATACGCGATCGCTTTGACTAAAACTCAATCTTGTTTAAACATCCGGTAATTGATATTGACCGACAATTTTTTTCGCAAATTCAGGAACGTGCGCCTCTAATTTTTCCGGATGATTGCGTTTAACATAAAGATAATTGCGAGTGAAATGAGAATCAATAGAAAAACGAGCATATTCCAATCCTTTCGGACCGATTTTTTCAATCACCACACCCATTAATTGCGCCGCCCACATCGGTAATGTAACTTCTTGTTCGTAAGCGGGAATGCTTTGCTGTACCGCTTGTTTTCTGTTCCCCCGAGAAGATACCGGCTGAGTCTCCAATTGATCTTTAACAAACTCTAACATTTCTGCCCCCATATCGTTGCGAACGACAATCCATTGCCAACCAAAAGGCGCACCCATATATCCTACGACTAAATCCGCGAGAGCATTCGTATAATCAAAACAACTGAGACAGGAAGGTGCAAAAACGTTTTTCAATTTCTTCGTATTTAAACCGAAGAACGGTACTTTTTCAATCGAACCATCTTCGTGTTTGAAATGCACGCGAAAATCCTGCATAAACTCGTAATGCACGACAGTATCCGGGGATTTACTGGTCGTATCGAGGAACTTTTGCAACCCTTCTCGACTGACATTATCGACACAAGGCGTTCCCAAAACATAGAGTTTTTCTAAACCTAATTTTTCCTCGACTTCTCGTAAGGCTTGAATTTGACAGCCGACTCCTATAACGAGTAGGCGTTTCATGCCCGATCGCTCGATTTGTTCTAATACGGATAAGTTCGGGGAAAGCGTGGGTTTATTCACTTTTGCCGCTAAAACTTCCTCGGGGGTTCTGGCAATCACGGGCATGGGTTGAAAGCGGTCTTCCTTCGTATTCTGCACGCAAACTACCCCTTCAACAATGCCGCGATCGAGCATCTCGCAAGCAATGGTACTGACGATACCCGTCCATTGCGCCCCTTCAATGGGTTGTTTTTTCCGAGCCGCCATCATATCCTGATGTACGCCGAAATAAAGTTCATTTTCGTTATCGAGATTGCGGCTTGACCCGTGAAATTTGGTTTCTAATTCGGCAATTTGTTGATTGAGAAACGCGCAGGCTTCTTTCACATAATGAATATAATAAGTATCGCAAAGACCGCACTCGCTACAAAGTTCTTTGGCGGGGCGACGGCTTCCGGGTTTTAAGGCTTTGGCTTTTTGGTGTTGGTGGGGTAAAGCGGCGGTCATATAAAAATTTATTATTGGAGTAAATCGGGTTCTTCTCTGACGATTTTCTCATAAAGCGACTGAAAACTAAACCAGCCCATATAATGACCGCCGATTTGAGAACAGGTTAAACGGGCAATATCTGGGGCGATCGCAATGGGATTTCCTGCTTTTTCAGCCATTAATTGCGCTTGGCAACTCCGATCCATCGTGATAAACCACCATGCGGCTTCATCAACAGAATGACCGACGGTTAATAAGCCGTGATTGCGTAAAATCAGTGCCTTTTTGTCGCCTAACGTTGCAGCAATGCGATCGCCTTCTGTAGGGTCTAAAACGACTCCAGTATAGTCATCGAAGAGGGAATGATCCTCGTAAAACGTGCAAGCATCTTGAGTGAGGGGATCGAGGAGTTTGCCCAGACTCGACCAAGCTTTACCATAGAGAGAATGAGCATGGGCTGCGGCGATAACATCGGGTCTGGCTTGGTGAATTTGGGCGTGAATGGCAAAAGCGGCGGCATTAATCGCGCGATCGCCGGCAACGACCTCCCCTTGATGATTAACCAAAACCAGATCGGAAACGCAGATATGTCCAAAATACATGCCGAAAGGATTAACCCAAAAATGGTCGGTTAATTCGGGATCGCGGGCGGTTAGATGTCCCGCTACCCCCTCATCAAAACCATAGCGGGCAAAGAGGCGAAAAGCGGCGGCTAAATGGCTTTTGCGATAATCTCGTTCTGCTTCTACCGTCGTAAAGGTGGGAGGTTGAGGGATTTTGAGATCGGGCATAATTTGCGAACAAAAGCACCAAATGTATACTAACCCAAATTGCCAATCTGTATAAACCCGTAAAGATGCGATCGCCCTGTACCTCGATCGCTCCTCAGTGTGGGAGAATGAGAGTCAGGTATTCTCAATTCCCACGATCAAAACAATAAAATATCAAGCCTCTCGCTGTTAGCGGTTGAAACTGATAACTGATAACTGATAACTGATAACTGAAATGACTTCCTCGCCGCGTCCCTATAAAAGTCGTCTGTTTAACTTTCTCAACCGCCAGAGGATCGTGCTGGGCGATCGCCTTGCGAAAAACTTTCGCCAAGCAAAAACAACGGCAATATGGGGAGCGCAAATTCTGATTTATCCAGCTTACCTTGTTGCTCAAGCCGGACGCGCTTTGGTTCGGAAACTGGAACAAAAAGTTGCCCCCATTCCCCTCCCAGAAACCGGCAAAACGAACTCAGAAGATTATATTCCCGTCGATACTCCCGTTTGGAAAACTCTCGATCGCGTTAAACCCCTCCTCGAAACCCTACCCGGAAACTACGAAATTCAAACCTTTGCCCCGCCAGTTTTCTGGAGTGCAAATACCCCTCAGATTGCACCTTCTTCTAACATCCCTCCTCAAGCCCCGAAAACTGATAAAGCACACCGCATTCGGGGTATTGCCTCGACGCTAAACCAACATCATTTAGTTTTGGCAACCGTTGACAATCAATCCCTCGATATTCTCACCCAAAAACAGCAAACCAGTCTCGAACAAACCATTCGCTGGGAATTGGCCGACTATGCCTATCGACAATACTTGCAAAGAGTTAAAGTGCGACAATATTTAATTCCCCCTGCTTTGACCGTCAATCCTCATGTATTTCCCCCCTTGCGCTGGTTTTGGCAACTAATGCGTTGGGAACAACAAAGCCAGATCGCGATCGCGATCGACTTGTTTAATGAGGCGCAGATCGTCCCCCAATGGCAGGAAATCACTGCTACCTCAGAGACAAACACTGGTGCAATTGAAATTGCGCGATCGGCGGAACTTTGGCAGCCACCGCCTCCCGTCACCGATCTGGTTGTTGAGGTGGATGAAGCGATCGCCCTTTGGGAAACCCAGCAAGATCGTTGGCGCGATCGCTTAGGAATTTGGTGGCAGGAGTCGCGAAAATCGAACTTAAATGATAGCGATCGCCTTGCCAAACTCCAATTTCTCTTACGTGCGGCGATGGATTATTTCTTCGGGATGTCCAAAAATCAGACTTTGCCTGCTTCTAATGTTGAGGAAGAGCCTTGGTTGGCATGGGAAGAACTCTACGATCGCGCTCGAGAAAATTTTACCCCCTCCATTCCCCAAGAAGTGGCGATCGCCGATCGAGAAATGCAAGAATTTTACCCTCACTCTAAAACCCAGTCACTATCAGTCTCGAATCAGAATCCTCACTCTTTATCCTTACAAAAATCAGTCTCTATGTCTGCCGATCCCGATCCTCAAAAAAACCGCCTTTCTCCACCTCAAAATGAACTAAGCAAAACCTCAAACCCACTCGACTCCGAGGAAAATTCACTAGAAGTCGATGCGAAAATAACAGGATATGTAGAACATCCCCTCGAAAAAATCCTGAAACTCGTCGATCGAATCATGGCAAAACTAGAAGATGCGATCGTGGCAATTTGGAACTTTTTAAAAAGAAACTTTTGAAGGCAGAAAAAATGGGAGTTAGTTATAATAAACACGATCGCAATATTGTTAAACTATGGCACAACAAAGCAAACTCATGCCTCAAGCCTTTATTCCTTTTTCTGCTCGTCTCATGGCAGCTTTGCGAGCCAAAGAAACAGCCAGAAGCGATCGGCTATTTGTCGATCCGTTTGCAGCACAATTAGCCGGGAAAGATGCTCTCGAGTTTGCCGATATCAAATCCCAGTCTCGAGATATTGCTTATCTCGCGATTCGGACAAAATTATTTGATGATTTTTTTCGAGAAGCAATGACCGAAATTTCTCAAGTTGTTTTCTTGGCTGCAGGCATGGATACGCGGGCATATCGCCTTCCTTGGCCGGAAAATACTCATCTTTACGAATTGGATTTTGCTGGGATTTTAGAATACAAAGAGAGTGTTCTCGGGGGAGTTTCCCCAAACTGTCAGCGTATTGCGATCGCGGCGGATTTAACTCAACCTTGGACGCATCTTCTCTTAGAGCAAGGCTATCAACGCGATCGCCCTTCGATTTGGCTATTAGAAGGATTATTAATGTATCTCGAAGCACAAGAAGTCGAAGAATTACTGGCAATCGTCTCAGATTTAACCGTACCGGGTAGCAAATTAGGATTGGACTTAATCAATCGCAAAGCATTAAATTATGAACCTTATCAAGGCTATTTTAAATCTGGAATCGACGATCCAGAATCATTTTTAGCAGATTATGGTTGGGAGGCTCGCGTCATGCAGCCCGGAGATAAAAATGCAAATTTTGGACGCTATAGCGAAAAACTTCCTCCTCGTCATGTTCCTGATATTGCTCGAGTTTTTCTCATTAAAGCGCAAAAATAAATAGATTATTTATTATGAGGTATCTGTATAATATTATTGTACTTTTTTTGTCTATTCTCAGAAATTATTGGAGGTTGAAGTAATGGCGGTATCAGAGGAAATTCAATACCGGATCGAACAATTGCGCCGACAATTACAAAAGGCAGGATATGCCTATTATGTCCTCGACGATCCCATCATGGAAGATGCCGTTTACGATCGCCTTTATCGGGAATTACAAGACTTTGAAACTCAATATCCTGACCTCATTGTTCCCGATAGCCCCACTCAGCGCGTCGGCGATCGACCGGCGACTCAATTTACCTCAGTGCGTCATAATATTCCCCTATATAGTTTAGAAAATGCGTTTAATACAGAAGAGTTAACAAAATGGCAAGATCGATGGCAGCGTCAAGTCTCAGAGATTGAAGAATTTAGTTATGTTTGCGAACTGAAAATTGATGGCTCTGCTTTAGCATTAACCTATGAAAATGGACTGTTTGTAAAAGGAGTGACGCGAGGAGATGGGATATCGGGAGAAGATATCACCCAAAATGTCCGCACGATTCGCAGTATTCCTTTGCGATTAAATTTAGCCAATCCACCGGAATTGGTAGAAGTTCGCGGTGAGGCTTTTTTACCCATTGATGAATTCGATCGCATCAATCAAGAACGAGAAAAAACAGGAGAATCTTTATTTGCCAATCCGCGTAATGCGGCGGCAGGAACTTTGCGACAATTGGATCCTCATGTCGTAGATCGGCGACGCTTAGACTTTTTTGCCTATACTTTACATTTACCCAATCATCCTGAAATTCAGCCGGAAACTCAATGGGAAGCCTTAGAATTTCTGCAACAAATAGGCTTTCGCGTCAATCCCAATCGCAAGTTATGTTCTTCTCTCGCAGCAGTAACAGACTATTTTCAAGAATGGGATGAAAAAAGAAAAACCTTATCTTATCTGACCGATGGGGCCGTCGTAAAAATCAATTCTGTCCCTTTACAAACTCAATTGGGTTTTACGCAAAAGTTTCCCCGTTGGGCGATCGCGTTGAAATATCCTGCCGAAGAAGCCCCCACTCAAGTTAAGGCCATTACCGTCAATATTGGACGAACGGGAGCCGTGACCCCCATGGCAATTATGGAACCCATCCAGTTAGCAGGGACAACGGTACAACGGGCAACTTTACACAACCGCGATCGCATTTCCGAGTTAGATATTCGCGTCGGGGATACGGTGATTATTCGCAAAGCTGGAGAGATTATTCCTGAAGTTTTACGAGTATTACTAGAATTGCGTCCTGTGAATACCACTCCTTACCAAATGCCGGAAAATTGCCCCGAATGCGGCTCTCAATTAGTCCGTCCAGAAGGAGAAGTCGTGACTCGCTGCGTTAACAGTTCTTGTCCCGCGATTTTACGAGGAAGTTTAGTGCATTGGGCTTCGAGGGATGCGTTGGATATTAACGGCTTGGGAGAGAAAATCGTCGAACAAATTGTCGCCAACAACCTCGTAAAATCTGTTGCGGATCTCTACACTTTAACCAGCGAACAACTGTCTGATTTAGAACGCATGGGCAAGAAATCTTCTGAGAAATTAGTTGATGCGATCGCAGACTCTAAAAAACAGCCCTATGCGAGAGTTTTATACGGTTTAGGCATTCGTTACGTGGGGAAAGTAAATGCTGAGTTATTAACCGATAATTTTACAACGATCGAGCAATTATCAAAATTGTCCATCGACGACCTCGAAAACGTGCATGGTATTGGCTTAGAAATTTCGCGATCGGTTTGGGAGTGGTTTCAAAACCCTGCAAATACGACCCTTGTGGAAAATCTCCAAGCAGCAGGATTGAATTTTGCACAAAATACGACCAATTTATCATCTACCCTAGATTTTACCACAACGGGGGATTTAGCGGGCAAAATATTAGTTGTAACGGGAACTTTGCCAACATTAGGACGCAAAGAAGCAGAAGCATTAATTAAGCAAGCAGGAGGAAAAGTTAGCAGTTCCGTGAGCAAGAAAACAGATTATCTTGTTGTGGGTGAAAATGCCGGATCGAAACGAGAAAAAGCTGAAAAATTAGGCATTCCGCAACTCAGTGAAGCAGAATTAAGAGCCATAATAGAAAGAGAATCAGCGTAAATTTGCGATCGCTAAACTAGAATGGGTTGGATTCCATATCAAAATCCAACCCATTCTAGTTTAGTTAGAGTTCATCAAAGCGCACGTTGATATTGATTGTATCGGGTCCAAGCATTGTTCCTTGTAAGACCAGAGCAACGCTTTTAGACGCATCTGCGGGCGTTAAATTAACACTATCGGGGGGATCGAAGACTAAATTAAATCCCCATGCTCCCGTTGCTCTGTTAATTGTTCGCTCGACATATCCTTTTTCAGCCAGCTTTTCTTGATAGAAAGCGACGGCATCATCGGGCTTGAGAGTAGCCTGAAAATTGAGAGATTGTTGACCGTGGGCATTCGCACTAAAAAGCTCGGAAATATTGCCGGTAATTCCACTCGGTTGAGGCAGTCCTTTCAAAACAGAAAGAACGTCAGAGGCTTGTGCGAGATACTGTGTTTTGTTGCTGGAACGATCGCGATCTCCGATCGATTCCGCTTGACCGAGTTGGGGAGATAAAACCCAGACTCCAGCTAAACCGGCTACACCAACACACGAAAAGAAATATTTGTAGAATCGAGATGGCATGATTTGCCCTCCTAAACCAATATTGACTTTTAACAAAAATGCACTCTGGGGACGATAATATTATAAAGCGGTATTAATTGCATTGCCATAATGTCTCAATTAAAATGGCCTCTATTGTTCATATGAATTGTACAATAAAAGCTGTTTTTGGTAAATCACCAATCACTAACAACTAATTTATTTGTTCTGTTTCCCCATGTTTTTTGAGGAGGGCGGAAATTTTATGGCGGATGAGAATGCCCGGTTTATCGGTCATCATATGTTGTTCTTTTTTAACCTCTAAAGGTACATCATAATCAGTCGATTCTAAAATAGCTTTATCTTCGAGAGTAACTTGGCGATCGAAGGCAACAGCATCTGCGGCTTTAGTTTGTTCTTCTGTATCATTTCGCAGACAAAATTGCACGATTTGCGAAGAAGAATCATCAATAGGAGTCGCGGTATTAACAACAATATGAGTCAGTCCATTGGGATAATTAATTCGCAGCAAACAGGTAAAAGGCATAAACCAATCAATATCTAAAGTCCGATGAGTTTGTTTCGCCTCTATTTTTAAATTTTTTTGTTGTAATTCTGGATTGACAACTCCTAATTTTGCCTTAACTTTGATGCCGTAATCTGTGTCGTGAATCTCCATTTCATCGGGAATAGGATGTTCTGTACTGCCAAAGGTTGTTGTATGAACGTAGGTAGGATGAGCCAAATCCATTTCATTTTCCATAACTCGCAATCCCGCACAATTCCACGTTTCGTAAAATTCAGGAATGAGGCGATAATCGCCCTGATTCGCTTCGGGAATTTGCGGGATATCTTTTAAGGGTTCGTCTGCCAAACAAACCCACGCATAACCATACTTTTCTTGACATTGATAGGTTTTAATTTTATAAGTTTTGGGAATTTGTGCCTTATCATTAATTTGTGGGACGTGGATGCAATTGCCCGTTGCATCAAATTCCCAACCATGATAAGCACAAGCAATATTGCCATCTTTTACTTTTCCGAGAGATAATTGTGCGGAACGATGACAGCAGCGATCGCGTCCCGCGATCGCTTTTCCGTCTGAGTTCAACCACAAAACCAGTTTTTCTCCCAGTAAAACAAAACTTTGAGGTGCATCTGCTAACTGAGAAATAGGCATTACGGGATACCAGAAGCGTTTAAATACGGGTTGGCGAGTAATCAGCATGGTAAGCAGAAATTTTAGAGGCTAAAATGGTTAAACTCTACGAGTTATTTCACAATATTAGAGAATGCTTTGTCAGCAAGCATACATTTTAATGAATTGTAACTTTTAAAGGGTGGGAAACATAAGCAAATATGAATTGAGGCGATCGCCTTCTTGCTTTTGGTTGGTCAATAATGAGTCTATTCGTAATGACTGGAATTTGCAAAGAAAAAGACAAAATCCAGAATGAGAGATATGAAGACAAAATATGATTTTCTTATCCTCCATCTAAAAACGAGAAAGTAACATTTAATTTCCCGGTATATTGTCAATCTGTCCTGACTTCTCGGAAAAATTGCTGTTATATGGATTATCCGATGAATTCAAGGTTTTTAGCAATGAGCGATCCCTATTTATTCGCGATCGGTTTATTATCTCTGTCTGCCAACTTACCCGAACTTCCCGCACTTTGGCAGTCGGATTTTTGGGTTTCTCCCCTCTCTCCGAACCCCGATCGCCTCTCTAATTCTCAACAAAATATAGCGATTGCTACCGCTCCGGAAATTATCCCAGATGCCGGCGAATTTCCCGAATTTTCCCCGATAGACGTGCAGAAAACCCACAAATTAATGCGATCGCCCGAGTCTCCAATATTCCCCAAATCTGGCGCTCAACTGTACCGACAGCGCCTTGCAGCCCTCAAGGCTGGACAACTCTACACCCGCTTGCGTCCGGGAAGTTTTGTCGAACTTTGGCGCAAAGCGATCGCCTCTCCCACTCATCAGCAATGGAAAACCCTCTTATCGAGAGAAAGCAAAGCGATCGCGGGAGGTCAAGGTACGAATCACCTGAATATTTTAATGGGAGATTCTCTGAGTTTATGGTTTCCCAGCCATCTTTTACCGCAGAATCGTTTTTGGCTCAACCAAAGTATTTCCGGGGAAAATTCCGGGCAAATTCGCGATCGCCTGAACTTTTTTGCCCAAACGCGACCCAGCAAAATCTATGTTATGGCTGGAACTAACGATCTGCTTCAAGGCAAGAGCGATGCAATAATTCTTAATAACGTCCAAGCAATCGTGCAAGGTTTAAAACGGAATCATCCCCAAGGAGAAATCGTCGTTCAATCTATTTTACCCACCCAGATTGCCACGATTTCTAACGAGCGCATTCGTCGCTTAAATCAAAACTTAGCCGCAATTGTTCGTCGCGAGGGTGGAGTATTTTTAGATATCCATGCTTTCTTCGCAGGCGAGGGTGGAGAATTGCGCTCGGATCTCACCACAGATGGCATTCATTTAAACAATCGCGGTTATGAAATTTGGCGATCGCATCTGGATTAATAATTATTTAGGGAAAAGCGATCGCAGACCTCAAAAAGCCTGCGATCGCATCTTTAAACCGGATAAAATTGGAGATTAGGAGAACACAGTTCCCATTTAAACCTACAATCTAAGCACTTAAAATAACCAACAATTGTGCATCTTTTATAAGCGTCACACTGCCTATAAATCGGGAACTTTCCTCTTTTTGAACCGACAAAATAGTTATCAGCGATAAACAATTGAGGGTTCTCAAAATGCAAAGATTTCTCATCAAAGGCGCGATCGCGATCGCCACAATTTCGACAGTTATATTCTCGGCCAATACAGCCTTGGCCGGAGAAAATACCCCAAGCGGAACCGATGCTACTTATATCGGGGTTGGGGTTTCTGCTGGCGTAACCAATGGCGGACAAACTGGGGATGCTGCTACCTTTGGCGGCAACATTCAAGGGCGTTTTGCCATTCCCGAAGCCCCCGTTTCCGTCAGAGGCGCAATTCTCTTTAGCGACGAAACCAGCGCCCTGATGCCGATCGTTTCTTACGATATTCCCATTACCAATAACGCTAATGTTTACGTGGGAGGCGGCTATTCTTTCGTAGAAGCAGATGGACAACCCACTCCCCTCGGCAATCGTAATTCTGTGGTTCTGACTGCCGGCGGCGAAGCACAATTGGGCGACAGTATCATCGTTTATGGCGATACCAAATGGGGTATTGATGCCTATGAAAATAGTCCCGCCGATGCCCTGAGTTTTCAAGGTGGAGTCGGATACAAATTCTAGCTTAAAAATTCGTAAACTATAAAGTGCGATCGCACGCTCGCTGGGTTGGTATAATAGAGACTCTGAAAACGCCGGAAAACCTAGGAATTCTGGCGTTTCCTTGTCAAAACAACTGCGAAAACGATCGCACTAATTTAATTTCCTATGGTTCAAACACCAATCGCCCCCCCCAAAGTTTCTAAACTGGAAGGCATTAAAGAACGCAGTAATTTCTTACGCGAACCCCTAGCAACGGAACTGTTAAACGATTCGACTCATTTCACCGAAGATGCCATTCAAATCCTGAAATTTCATGGCTCTTATCAACAAGATAATCGAGATAATCGAGTCAAAGGGCAAGAAAAAGACTATCAAATGATGCTGCGAACCCGCAGCCCGGGGGGGTACATTCCCTCGCAACTTTATTTAACTTTAGATCGCTTGGCAGACGAATACGGCAATCACACCCTGAGAGTGACCACTCGCCAAGGTTTTCAAGTTCACGGCATTCTCAAGAAGAATTTAAAGACTGTTATTAGTGCGATCGTCCACAATATGGGATCGACGTTAGGGGCTTGTGGCGATCTCAATCGTAACGTCATGGCACCGGCAGCCCCCTACAAAAACCGTCCCAACTATGTGTTAGCAAGGGAATATGCCAATAAGATTGCCGATCTCTTAACACCGCAAACCGGGGCGTATTATGAAATCTGGTTGGATGGAGAAAAAGTTATCAGTGGGGAAGAAGCCTCAGAAGTCAAAGCTGCCAGACAGCGCAACGGCAATGGGACAATTATCCACGATAAAGAAGAACCCATTTACGGCACCCACTACATGCCCCGCAAGTTTAAATGTAGTGTCACCGTACCGGGAGATAATTCCATCGACCTCTATACCCATGACGTGAGTTTGGTCGTCATTGCTGACGATGGCGGGGAATTGCAAGGATTTAACGTCTTTGCTGGAGGTGGGATGGGACGCACCCATAATAAAGAGGAAACTTTTGCCCGCATGGCCGACGAGATCGGCTATGTGGCCAAAGAAGACGTTTACGATCTGTTGAAAGCCATTGTCGCCACTCAGCGAGATTATGGCGATCGCAAACAACGCCGCCATGCAAGAATGAAATACCTCCTTCACGATTGGGGGGTAGACAAGTTTAAAACCCAAGTTGAAAAGTATTTCGGTAAAGCGATCGCCCCTGCAAAACCTTTGCCCGAGTGGAAATATGAAGATTATTTGGGCTGGCACGAACAGGGAGACGGCAAGTTATTCTTAGGGCTGTCCGTAGAAAATGGGCGGGTTAAAGATGAAGGAGAATTTCGCTTAAAAGCCGCTTTAAAAGAAATTGTCAGCACGTTTGCGACTCCCATGTATCTCACGGCGAACCACAATATTGTTTTAGCCGAAATTGCCCCCGAAGTTCGCGAGAAGATTGAAGGGATATTGGTGCAACATGGCATTGTTATCGATCCCGAAGCGATCGCACCCTTGACTCGCTATGCCATGGCCTGTCCGTCCCTCCCGACCTGCGGCTTAGCCATTACCGAATCAGAACGGGCATTACCGGGAATTTTAGACCGCATTCAAGCCTTATTAAAGAAATTAGGGCTGGGCAATGAAGAAATTGTCATTCGCATGACAGGATGCCCCAATGGATGCGCCCGTCCCTATATGGCAGAACTGGGATTTGTAGGCAGTATGCCCAACGCCTATCAAGTTTGGCTGGGAGGCGATCCCCATCAAACCACCTTAGCGCGTCCTTTCGTGCAGAAAATGCCCATTGATGACTTGGAAACCTTCCTTGAACCTCTCTTTGTCTATTTCAAAACAGAACGGCAAACTGGAGAGAGTTTTGGCGTATTCTGCGATCGCGTCGGGTTTGATGCCTTGCGAGAGTATGGAAAAAATTACCAACCAGACTCCCAAACCCCGAAATCTCGCCGTCCCCAAGGGCGTAAAATTCGCTATCGGGTGGGAATTTACGACGAGATTTACGATCGCGTCAAAATTGCTGCCAAAGAAAAGAATATTTCCATGACGCAACTGGTGGGAGATGCCTTGGACAAATATCTCGCCGATCTTTGAATCTCAATTCTTTAGGGGCATTCTCAACAATGTCCCTATTTTTTTGCGATCGCCTCGATCCGTCACTGGTAACTGAATAAAAAATTCCCCTAGTGCGTTACTAGAGGAACTTTTCAAAAATTGGTTCGCCGCTTCGCCGTCTTACCTCAGTTTTTGACCTGGGAAACCCAGGTGGGTGTCGGTGCCTGCTGCTTAAAGTTTCTGAGTACAAGCTCAGTTTACTGCCGCGCAAGCGATTGAGGACGCCCTTATTATCAAAACATAGATCTAAAAACTATATTGGCAGTCACCAACGTCGCAGCTAAACCAATTCTATTCTAGTCAATTTTTCTTGAAAAAGGGGGGGCTGGAAAGAAAAATAAAAAATTGCGATCGTGACCGATCCTTTTTGCTACAAAATCTGTTATGCTAAATACTCGTCAAAAAATTTAACTCGGGGGCGTGGCGGAATGGTAGACGCTGCGGACTTAAAATCCGTTGACCTTTATCGGTCGTGAGAGTTCAAGTCTCTCCGCCCCCACTGATTTCAGCGTTTTAAGGGTGCTTTTGGCCGGAATAGAAATCACAGATAATTGTGATAGTTTTTCCCAAAATTGCCCCCATTATGACCCCGAAAAAAAACCCGTTACAAAAGGCCAACAGCCAACTCGATCGCATCAAAATCGAGCAACATCACAACCGCTTGCGACTTGTAGGCACGTTGCCTAGAAAGGAAGGTCAGCCCGACACCAAGCGAGCAAGAATTTCCACAGGCTACCTTGCAAACCCAAACGGGGTTAAGTTGGCTCTGGCTAAAGCTAAGGTATTGGAAGGAGAAAGCGATCCCAAAACCAGATTGAGAAAACGATTTGCGATCGCATTTCAAAAATTGGTAGTCCGTGAATTTGGCTGGCTATTGATATTGACACAAGTGAGATTGTTGGTGTCTATATTGGCGATCGCTCCGAAAAAGGGGTACGACAACGTGACGTTCTCTCCCGCTAAATCAAAGATTCTAGCGGGAGCTGTGCGACCTGAAAAGGTCATTTGAACTGGAACACCGAGTTCCTTGGA
>NZ_JCAMRX010000081.1:0-19699 GCF_059821285.1 Spirulina sp. LEGE 11439 | reverse complement strand
GTACTATTTTTTTCTTCCCTCATATTGTACCTCATATGTTCAAGAAACGCTATACTATTCTTAATTCTTAAGAGAAAATATCGATTTTCTTTCTTCTGAAGTTTTTTGATTCTCGACAGTTTACAAAATCCTCTATCCATTATCTCTACTCCGTTTTCTGGTGTTTCATCTATTGTTGAATCTAATGGAAACAATGCTAACCTCAGCATCGAAGAAAGAATCGATCTCGTGCAAGCGAGCTGGGATGACATTGCAGCCGAACAAATTTACCCCAATCTGACAGAAACGCGATCGCGATCGCCAGACAAGCCGATAAAATTCACACAATGAGAGAGAGTGCGATCGCAACATAACCTTATCCCATGCGCGATAGTTAAAGACAGGGAAACAAAGTATCTCCTCCAACTAAAAAACGCATCAGACGCAATACAGTTTTTTTTGATTCAGGGGAACAGCGAACAGGTACAACAAGATAAGAGCTTAGGGATTTGCTCTTATCTTTTTTTTGACAAAAAAAAGGGAGCATTCACTCCCATTGCAACAATGCCAGCAAAATTTACATTGACTTTTTGCTCGGTAACGGTAAATGTGCTTGCAAGCGATCGCGTTTGAAGCCAAACTCAAAGGGATGATTGCCAAAATTCAACTCCGGCAACTCCTCAAAGGCAGATTCGATCGCAAAGATATCTTCACCCTGCCAATTCAGATCCGGCATCTCCCCGGCAAAACTCAGGCTACTCTCTGCCAGCAAATGCGCCGGAATTAATGCCGTGAAATCTTGGGTTAAACTGGCATCGCCGATCGCATCTTCCCAGCTTGCTAATACTTCACTAAAGTCTGTGTTTATTGCCTCAAACGACGAACCTTCGAAGGAAATGCCATCAAAAAAGAGGGTACTCGCGATCGCATCCTCTGCAAACAGAGTGGTATCGAAGATTTCTAACCCCAATTCGCTTAAATTTTGCGCGAATAATTGTGGATCTACCGAATTAGCGATCGCATTAAAATCGAGCGCAAATTCATCTTCAAAGCTCAATTCATCTTCAAATTTAGCCGCCCATTGCTCCAATTCTTGTGTGGAAACTGCGCCATAATCAGGATTAAAATTAAAAGCAGTCGCCTCAAAAGCGATGGGTTGCGGCGCAAAAACGGGCGCATTCAGGGATTGACTGGCAACGATCTCCGCTTGACTTCGCAGACGACGCAAATCGGCATCGAGGCGATCGAGAAGTGGCGTTTCCACGGTTGTATCTAAAGCCGTAATCTCTGGTAGAGAATTATCCTCAGCCGCCCGAACAACTTGTTCTGCGGGCAATCCCGTTGTTTTGGCTTGCTGTTGTTCCGGGGTGGGAACAATCAATTCGCTCACCTCGCGATCGTCTCGAATTAAGTCTTCTGGAGCGAGTTTGGCAACTTCTTCTTTCGCACCTTCCGGCTCGAGAACCGCTTGGAATTGGGGATCGTCTTCGAGGTTTTCCCAATGCGTCTCTGTTGCGATCGCGGGTTTGATTTCCTCCGTTGTAGAAATATCGGGAACATTGTCCCACTCAATTTGGTTGTCCCAGTTGTCTGAGGCAGCATCGGGAACATTATCCCATTCGGTCGCAACTGCTTCTGTCTGTGGAAGTGCGTCTAATTCTGCGGAAACATCGGGAGCCACTTCCCATTCTGCTTCCAGTTCCTCCATCCCGATCGGGGATTCCCATTCTTCTGTCGCTGCATCGGGAACGGTGTCCCATTCAGCTTCAGTTTCTGTAGGCAGAGGTTCGCTAGTCTCCCATGCAGTATTATCTTCTTGCCAAGCGTTATCTTCTTGCCAAGAGGGATCGGAAAATTCTTCAAATTCAACGGGATCGCTGCTGTCTAATGTTTCTGTTTCTTCCCATATTTCTGCATCTTCTAACAGGGAAGAATTACAAGTTAATGTATTCAAGTCCGTTGCGATCGCCTCTTCAGTCTGGCGATCCTCAGCAAGGCGATCGAAAGTCTCGCACTCATCGAGATCGTTCGCATCATTTTCTCGTGCCAGAGCCTCCATCCCGAGAGCCGTATTTGCTCCGATCCCGAGCAAGCACAGCGCTGCTGTCGTCGATTTGGTCATTAGCCAAAACTTGGTCATCTTTTACCTCACACCAATAAAAGTCATCGGAATCATAGTTGTCGTTTATTTTATCGAGAAGCGAGGAGGATTGGCCGGGGTGTCGAGAATATTTTTACAAAGTGCGATCGCGCTTCTAACTATATTCATCATTCATCGCTAGATTGCGATCGCCACAATCATTGCTATCTCACCTTGCTCCCTTTTCTGTTTTTGTTCGGTTAACCCTACTTTTCTTGACTTCAACAAACTCCTTAAAAACTATATTTTACAAGCTCTTTAAGAATAAGAAATAAAATAAAATTCGGTTAACCGAACCATTTTTACACGAATCTAACGGTAAAATTGCTAGAGTGATAAATAACCGCTCCCCGTTCATCAGATCGTGAAAATGTCAGACACCCCCAAACTCTTACTTGTAGACGACGAACCCAGCCTCAGAGCCGCCGTACAAGCCTATCTTGAAGACGACGAAGAATTTATCGTCACCGCCGTTCCCAGCGCTGAGGAAGCGTGGAAAGTCCTCGAAATGAATACCCCCGATCTCGTGATTTCCGATATTATGATGCCTCAAGTAGACGGCTATCAATTCTTACAACAATTACGAGATGACGTGCGTTTCAAAACTCTCCCCGTTGTCTTTCTCACGGCTCGAGGCATGACAACCGATCGCATCCAAGGCTACCAAGCCGGAGTCGATGCCTATCTTCCTAAACCCTTTGAACCCGAAGAACTCATGGCGATCGTTCGCAATCTCCTGCAACGACGCACCGTTACCAGTGAAGCCAGCGAAGGCAGTTCTAAACTCGATGAAATCGTCAAGGAACTTGCCACCATCAAAGGAATGCTCAATCAAAACCCCGGCATTATCCCCACTCCTTCCCCGATTAAAATTGAACTCACTCCTCGCGAACAAAGCGTTCTCGATCTCGTTGCCCGAGGTTTGATGAACAAAGAAATTGCCAGCCAACTCGAAACCAGCGTTCGCAACGTCGAGAAATATGTCAGCCGACTGTTTGGTAAAACGGGAACGAATAGCCGCACCGAATTAGTTCGCTATGCCCTCGAACATGGCTTGACAAATTAAGTTTTTTTCAGAGATTATTGATTTTGTAACCTTTACATTTGGTGGGTACGCGGCAACACAATCAACGGTGGCTTGGTGTAGAAAAACTGAGAAAGATTGAGATCGCTGAACCTATCAGAGAATCTTAAGATTTTCTTTAGAAATATCTTCCCGAACTCGTAAAAACCCTGTCATGAAAGCGATCTCAAAATAATAAAGAAAATATTAACAAAAAGAACGGTAAAGTTTTGCTAAAAAAATCTCTTGCTTGTTTGTTATTCATTACATTTTTTGATATTATTCATAATATACAAAAAACTTTTTTAAAAAAAACAGCATAATGACTATAAAATTTCCGCCTCAAAACCAAATCGGGCAATCCGTTGGTCTAGCTACGGCTTTAGTCATGATGAGCTTGGGAGTCATTACCATGATGACCCAAGTCTATTTCATCCCCTAACAGAATCGCAAATTTTTGCGTTTTGCCGCTAATTTAAAGCACCTCGAACTAAAATCACTGTACTCTCTATCCCTGAAGCGATCGCTTCAGGGATATTGCCATGAACGGCTTGTTGCAGCAGTCCCTCCCGACTCGCCCCGATGATAGTTAAATTGCAATGCTGCACCGCCGCTAACTGCACGATCGCATCAACTGGAGTATCAGAACGCCAAGACACCGCTTGCACGACGGTCTCCATTTTTTGTTTCAAGCGATCGGCGGTTTCATCCAACATCGTCGTATCGATTTCTTGCCCATTGGGGGGATAAATTTGACAGACAACTAAACGCGGAGAAGGTGCTAACAAAGCCAAGGCCGGTAATAAGTCCATCGCTCGCCGCACATTTGGCCCCCCAGCCGTGGGAATTAACCAAGTGCTGAATTGTTTCGGAGTCAAGGGATAAGAATGCTGCTGTTGTCCCAATTTTACCAAGACCACATCGCAAGGCGCTTGATGAACTAATGTATCGATCGCATCCCCAAAAATCTTGTCTGGCGTAGCCGTAAATCCTTTCCAACCCATAAGCAAAAGATTGATATGGCGTTGGCGGATCGCCTCCAAAACCGCTCGAGCGGCATCGTGAGCGACTCGAATTTGCAGGTGTAAAGGAACATTTGCTTTAGCAGCCAAAGCCTTTGCCATCTCTAATAATTGATGGCTTTCTTCAATATTGACCGCCGTTTGAGCGGGAGGATTGTGGAGAGGGACGAGAATGACGTGCAAGCATTCCAACTCGCAATCTTGTTCTCGAGCGATCGCCAGTCCGATTTCTATCATCATGGCTGCTGTACTGGGATTAGATAAGGGTAGTAAAATACGGCCTTTCCCCGTTATCGGAGCGCGAACGGAATAGATCGAGTAGGAAGGATCGGGTTCGCGAACGCCTTGAGATTGATGGACTTTTAAGCGATCCGCCGTCGCATGAATGATATCTGTGCGAGTGATAATGCCCATCAGTCTCCACCCTTCTGTCACGGGAAGATGAGAAATATGATAGCGATCCATCAAATACAGTACGTCGCTTAACGTCGCTTCCGGATGTACTGCGATCGGTCGGGGAGTCATAATCTTGCTGAGGGGAGATTTGCGAGAGATCCCTCCCAAATTTGCAAGCTGAGATTCAGTGACCATACCCACCAGATTGTCCCCATCAACCACAGGAAAACCGCGATGTTCGGAACGAGAAAATGCTTGAATTGTCTCTTCAACAGTAATATCAAGAGGCAGAGTTTCCACCCGAGGTTGCAAGACATTGGCGGCAATTAAATCTTCGAGAACATCGCGATTTCCTTCTTCATCTTTCAATTTGATGCCGCTCGCTTCAAGAAGATGTTGATAGAGAGAACCCTTGTGTAATGCTTCCCCCACTCCATAAGCGACTACAGAGCTAATCATTAACGGTAAAACCAATTGAAAATCGGCAGTTAATTCAAAAACAATGACGATCGCTGTGACTGGAACTCGCGCTACTCCAGTAAAAAAGGCACCCATGCCCACTAAAGCATAAGTGGTTTGAGAACTCACTCCTCCGAATAAAAGTCCGATGCCACCGATCATAGATCCCAAAGCCGAGCCGAGAACCAAAGAGGGTGCAAATAGTCCTCCCGGTGCGCCCGCCCCAGAAGCAAGGATCGTCAAGGTGAAATGGAGAAGAAAAGCGATCTCGGTTGCGTGCAGATTTGCTCCTCCAGCAATTAAAAAATTCCGCACTCCGGCATTATTGCGAAAGACCTCTGGAGCAAAGGAAATAATCGTTGCCGAAATTAATCCCACCAATCCCAATCGCCAAGACATGGGAATATTTAAACTGCGATGTAGTTCTCGACTCCACAACATCCCGCGATTGAAGACAACGCCTAAAACTCCAGCAGCAATGCCCAAGAGAATGTAAAAGGGAATATCGAGGGCGGTAAATTCGTTGGCGATACTCGAGGTGAGCATGGCTTGAGGTAAGTTGAGATCTGCCGATCCTAATAAACGAGAAACAACTGAGCCGGTAAAAGAAGCCAGAATCGACGTTTCGAGGGTCAACCCAGACATATCCCGCGAGAGTTCTTCCACTACAAAGAGAACGCCTGCGATCGGGGTATTAAATCCGGCAGCTAATCCGGCGGCGGCTCCGGCGGCGATCATTTGGCGGCGATGTTGGGGAGAGGTGGGCATCCATTGGCTGAGTTGCCCTGCTAAAGCAGAACCGATATGGACAGTAGCGCCTCTGCGTCCGAGAGTTAAACCGCCTCCCAAAACCAAGATTGCACCGAGGGTTTTCACCGCAGCCACTCGCAAGGTGAGGGGAATGGGAAATTTAGCGAGAGCGGCTTTCACTTGAGAAACGCCGCCCCCACTGGCTGCTGGGGAGAAGTGTTCGACGAGCCAGCCAGCCAGCCAGCATAAAGTAAACCCAAAGAGAGGTAAAACCCAGATGCCCCGATCTTCGACCAAGAAAAGGCGAAATTGACCGACGAAACCGACCCCTTGTTTGAGCAAAAGGGCGGCAATACCGGAAACCGCCCCAATGAGGCAGGCCTCGGCGAGAGCATAATAGGTTTTCACGGCTTGATTCCCCAAGTGGCGATTTTTAGGGAAGGATAACCAAAATTCTTTTCTGGTAAAGGTTTTAAACTTCATCCCAAGGAGGAATTCGCAAACTAGGATTCGGCAACTCGTACATTTTTCAGGCTCGATCTTAACAGGTGAAATGCCAACGAATAGATAAAATCGAGACTTCTTTCTTCATTGGCAATAGCCTTAGAAAGGATCGCAATTCTACCTGCTTTTGAAAAAAAAGACATTCTTGGCATTCCCGCTAAAGGCAGTATCGCGAGTTCCTAACAAGAATATTGGCACTGAGAAATTTTGGCACTGAGAAATTTCTGCCTAGTGCTTGCGTTCCCGTGGGGAATATAAGATTAATTAAAAAAGACTGGGGTGCTAGGATTCGAACCCAGGAATGGCGAGACCAAAACCCGCTGCCTTACCACTTGGCGACACCCCATTGAATTGACGTTTAACATCATAGCAGCTTTTTCCCAATTTGTGTCAAGTGTTTGAAAAAATTTGTGTCTCCGGGGTTTCGGCTTAATTCTGTGACGGCTAGATAAGTGTCCTGCGATCGGCAACTTCGCGATCGCTCTCTCGGTCTAAGAAAACAACGAGAGGGCGCAAGGCTCAAAATTAGATTGAGCAAGGATTTCCGCAATTATTGCGTTCTCTAGGGTTTAAATTCCTCAACCTCACACCTTTTAGGAGATCGACACAATGTTAAGTTTCAAACGTTGGAAAGCGACTGCTGCTTTAATGCTTGCCCTTGTCAGCCCGGTTACGGCGGCGACAACCATGACTGCATCAATATGGTCGGCAACTCCAGCACAGGCTCAGAATAGCCGTTTTGGTGATGTTCCCGATAGTCACTGGGCAGAAGATTTTATTACGGCTTTGGTCGATCGCGGTGTGATTGCTGGGTTTCCCGATGGCACATTTAAACCCGAAGCACCAGTGACTCGCGCTCAATTTTCTTCTTTATTACAAGGCGCTTTTGATAAAGGCAAAACGCGATCGGCGATTAATTTTGTCGATGTTTCTAGCAGTCATTGGGCGGTTTCGTCGATCGATAATGCTTACGAAACGGGTTTTTTATCGGGTTATCCGGGGAGCATTTTCCGTCCCGAACAAAATATTCCTCGCGAACAAGTTTTAGTTTCTCTTTCTAATGGGCTGAATTACAGTGCTAATGCTCCTGTTAATGAGGTTCTCAGTTATTACAATGATGGTAACAATATTTCCAATTTTGCTCGTTCTCCGATCGCGGCAGCAACAGAAGAGAAAATTGTGGTTAACTATCCTGTTATTAGTAATCTCAACCCTACGCGCAATGCTACTCGTGCTGAGGTTGCGGCTTTTCTCTATCAAGCCTTAGTGCGGGAAGGACAGGCTCCGACGATCGCTTCGAGTTATATTGTTGCACCCGATCCTATTGCTACACAATTTAAAATCCCTGCGGGTACGGCTATTCCTGTTACCTATACTCGCGACAAAATTTTGCTCATGCCCGAGGAAACTTTGCCTGTAACTTTTGATTTAACGACTAATATTACGACTCAAAATGGCAAGGTTCTCATTCCTGCGAATAGTAAAGTTAAAGGTCAATTAAAACCGTCAGGAGAGGGAACAAAATTCTTTGCAGAAGAGTTGATTTATCCCGACGGGACAACGCAAACTTTTAATGCGACTTCTCAAACGATTACGGATAAGGAAACGATTCGTAAAGGTAGCGATGTGGGACGGATCGTTAAGAATACGGCGATCGGGACGGCTGCGGCTGCGGCAATTTCGGCGGTAACGGGCGATCGTGCGATCGCGACGGAGGAATTGCTCATTGGTGCCGGTGCGGGGGCAATTTCGGGTCTAATTCAAAATTTCCTCGGTCGCAATAGTGTCGATCTTGTTGTCGTCGAGCCGGAAACTAATTTAGATATTACATTGGGTTCGGATTTGTTGGTTAGCGCTCGTTAGGTTGGCTGCGATCGTTTTTGAATCGTTGAATTTTCGCCCTGCTTTTTTGAGTAGGGCGATTTTTGATTGACGTAAAGGGCAGCTATAAAATAAAATAATATTTTGTCATTTGCGGGCGATCGCCGGAACGCTGATGATCTTCGATCTAAAAGACAATTTTTTAAAATGCTACAAGATATTGATATCAAAAACTTTAGATGTTTTGAAAATACTAAAATATCTGGGTTTGAGCGAGTCAACTTAATAGGAGGTAAGAACAATAGTGGTAAAACAGCATTATTAGAAGCACTAACAATCTATCATGTTCCAAAAGCAAGAATTTTTCCAGTCATTCGAGAGATAAGAAAAGAGTCATCAGAAATAGCTGAAGCAATGCCAGAAAGAGCATGGAATAATTTTTTCTTTAATCAAGACAAGTTGAAAAAAATAAAAATAATAGGTCAAAATCAAAATAAACAAGAGAAAAAAATAGATATACAAATCACTGACTCTATTCAAACAGATATTATTGAAAGCAATAAGCATGCCAAGGATTTCTTGGACTTGTTTTCTCAAAATGAGTCGGTTTTTTCCGTTTTGAGATTTACAGTGATAGAAAATTCAGAAAGTACAACATCTTCGATTATTGCAGGTTCAGATGGTTTTTATTCCCTTGATATCAATCAGGCTCAGCCTGATATTCCTATTATTCCATCTTTTGCTAAAATCTCCAATAAATATTTAGCAGAAGAATATGATAAAGCACGTTTAGAAGATCGAGAACATGAAGTGTTAAAAACTCTGATAATTCTCGATCCTTCGATTTCAGCAATAGAAACCTTTGCGATCGGAGAGCCAACACTTTATTTAAAGCGAAATGGTCAAAAACGTTTGCCTTTATCTTTGTTTGGCGATGCAATTAATCGAGCAACAACTATTGTATTGAAATTGATTAATAGTCAAACAAAAGTTTTACTGATTGATGAGATTGAGAATGGGATTCACTATGACAATCAAAAAGATTTTTGGAAAATGTTATTTAGACTTGCTATAGAACTAGATACGCAGATTTTTGCCACAACTCATAGCTGGGAAATGATTAAAGCATTTGCCGATATTGGGGTCGAACATTATCCCAATATGGGGGCTTATTTTGAACTCGCACAAAAACCAAAAAGCGATCGCATTATAGGAATCAAGCGCGATCTGGAAACATTGGATTATGCAATTGCACATGGAAAAAATATTAGAGGCGAATAAATATGAGTAAGAGTAATATTTTAATAGTTGAAAGTGAAAACGATCAATTTTTTATCCAAGCTCTTATTGATGAAATTAAAGCTGATATACAGATAGAAAAGCCAATTTGTATTGATGAATACGAGTGTTTGGATGGATTAAACCCAACAAAAATGACTAATGCTCTCAAAGAATTAAAAGCAGATATTCAAAAGGAAGACATACAGAAGATTGGTATCATTATTGATATTGATAATTTCTCGTGTGAAGAACGATTAGAATGGATTCAAAAATGTCTCGATAAAGTCTTTCCCGATAGTCAAAAATTAGCAAATACAGGAGAATTTATTGAGATTGAGGTAACACCTGAAAAGACAATAAAGCTCGCGTGCTATTTCACTAATGTAGATGGAAACGGAGAGTTAGAAACTGTTCTCAAAAAAATAAAATCTCAAGATTCTCCTCATGCAGATTGTTTAGTCAATTGGAAAAACTGCATAGAAAGTCAAAATCGTCAGATTAGTGATAAGGATTTTGATAAATTTTGGATTTCTATTTATCTACGATACGATACTTGTACGAAAAAAGAGAAAAAACAAGCAGGAAAAAAATGTACTTTTGAATATTCAATGGAAAATAAAAAATACATTTGGGATTTTACTCATCTTTGTCTCGACGATCTTAAAGAATTTCTCAATCTTTTTGTTGAAGCCGATTGAAACACAAAATAAAGATAATCTAGCAAATTAGAAACTATTGAGATCGCATTAATCGCTCAATTTTAACTTGAACATCAGAAAAAACAACGTTGCGATCGCTTTTGTCACTAGATGAGAAAGGAATTATCTGAAGCGATGTTAGAAAGAGCATGGAAATGGGATAATTATTTGTTCAACTCTCTCTTATTTTATTTTCAATTTGTTCTAACTCTTGAGTAATTTCTTCATCTACAACGGATAACAAATTGTCAAGTGTTTTTAATAGTTCTCCTTCTCCTTGTTTGAATTCTTCTGTTAATGCTGCTTTAACATATCGTTGTTCTACATCTCGTAAACCAAACAACTCTGAGATCGAGTTTAACTCCTGTATGCTTACTTTGCGATCGGCAAAAACACAGCGCAACAATTCTTTGAGATCGAAATTCTCAGTCATCATTTCTGGGGAATACTTTTTAACTTCAACTGACAACGCTAAATCAAGAATTTGCCGCAGCTTGCTTTCAGAAGGAACTAAACAGAGAAAAGGAATTATTTTCTCAAATAAATACTCCTTTAAATCTTGTTCGCTAGGCGCATCTTTCATCGTGTAGAGCCTCCTCTCGGCAATTGCTGGCAATTCAGAATATAACATTGAGAGGAAGCGATCGCAAAAATGCAATACATTCTTTAAACGATAACGGGAATTTGAGAAGCGATATTCAATTCAATTCTTTTAATCAGGTTTAAGATTGCTTGATAATTTTGCAGATCTTTTTGGCAATAGAAGCAGTTTGCACCTTGATGTAAATCCTGTAAAGCGGCTTGCATATTGCCTATTTCTTGCCAAGCTAAACCTCGATTGATGTAAAACTCTGCTCGATCGCTTTCGCTCTCTAAGGCTCGAGAGAAATCATGAATAGCGGCTAGATAGCGCTTGTGTTTTTGGCATAAATAACCGCGATTAAAATAAAAATCGGGATTATTTGCATTCCAATGAATGGCGAGAGATAAATCAACAATTGCTCGATCTAAATCTCCCATGCGAGCGTAAGTCAAACCGCGATCGCTATAAATCGTCGCTCTGTCATCCGAGGATATCTCTGTATTTGTATTTAAAGCCTTATTGTAATCGATTAGTGCGCGATCGTAGTCTTGCAATTCAACATAAGCTAAACCTCGATTATAGTAAGCTGCAAATCCATCGGGATCGAGTTGGATAACGCGAGTATAATTGGCGATCGCATTATAGTAATCCCCCGATCGATAATGAGCTAAACCGCGATGCAAATATGCCGTTGAATTCGAGCGATCGTACTGCAATGCTCGGGTACAATCTTCTTTTGCTTTCTGATAATGTTTTTGATAAATTTGTAATAAGCAGCGATTGCTATAGGCTGCGGTTAGATTCTCACCCTTTGCAATTGCTCGGGTAAAAGCGATCGCAGAATCTTGGTATTTTCCTTGCTGCATTGCTTCAATTCCTTCAGATAAAGCATTTGATGGGACTGCTAAAACTGGAGTATTGCCAAGAATCGTAAAAGATAATAAAATAGAGCAGATAATACAGAAACTATAGTAAAAGATGTGCATAAATTTTAGCCTCACTCATAATTTTTCCTATTGTTAACGCGAATTCTCAAAAGGTCAAAAGACAACTGGTAAAACCAATCTTAAAAAAATCAATAAATGCAAGATTGAATACTAACTAAAAATAGAGCGAATGAATCCAGAAGAACCTCTCCGCAGCGTCCATACCACCAATTTTCCCGATATTCTCAAACAATTGGGAATCTCTTTAGCGATTTCTACATATCAAGCGGGGAAATTAATTCTTATCCGGGCTGAAGGAAATACTCTAAATACTCACTTTCGTATCTTCAAAAAACCAATGGGACTGGCTGGCGATCGTGAAAAATTGGCGATCGGGAGCGAGGTGCAAATTTGGGAACTCCGCAATGCCCCAGCCGTTGCCCAAAAACTCGATCCACCCGGCACTCATGACGCTTGCTACCTTCCTCGTCGCACCCATATTACGGGAGATATCGACATTCATGAAATGGCTTATATTAACGAGGAACTTTGGTTTGTCAATACTCGCTTTTCTTGTTTGTGTACGCTAGACGAGAAAAGTAGCTTTGTTCCGCGCTGGCGACCGCCTTTTGTGAGCGCTTATGCCCTCGAAGATCGCTGTCATTTGAATGGGTTGGCAGTTGTCGGCGATCGCGCCAAATACGTCACGGCATTGGGAGAAACCGATACGCAGGAAGGATGGCGACAAAATAAGGCATCGGGAGGCATTCTCATGGATGTGGAAACCAATGAAATCATCTGTCGGGGGTTATCGATGCCTCATTCTCCTCGTTGGTACGATAATCGTCTCTGGGTGTTGGAGTCGGGGAAAGGAAATCTCTCGACTGTGGATCTGAAAACAGGAAATGTGACTGCGATCGCAACCCTGCCGGGATTTACACGAGGGATTGATTTTATCGGACGCTGGGCATTTATCGGACTGTCTCAAGTGAGGGAAACGGCAATGTTTAGCGGCATTCCTATTACGGAAAGTCTAAAAGAGCGCATTTGCGGGGTTTGGATGGTGAACATCGATACAGGAGAAATCGTCGCTTTCCTGCGCTTTGAAGATGCCGTACAGGAAATTTTTGCCGTGCAAATCTTACCGGGAATTCGCTTTCCCGATGTTATTGACTGGGATGAGAAATTACTGGCAACTTCTTATATTTTACCTGACGAGGCATTACAAGAAGTCGTGCATCCTTCGGTCAAACCTACCGCAATAGAACCTGCTTTAGAAGTTAATGGAAAAAGCGATCGCCAAGACAATAAACCGGAAGAGTATTTTCAATTAGGCTGCGATCGCTATAATCGCAGTAAATTAGAAGAGGCGATTACCTATTTTCAACAATGTCTCGAACTTAAACCCGATTATATCATGGCGCGATATAATTTGGGTGTAATTTATCGAGAACAAGAGAAATGGCAGCAAGCAGAATTTTATCTGAATCGCGTTATTGAAAAACAGCCGGATAATGCAGAAGCCTACAATAATTTAGGGATTATTTATCACAATCAAAAACAACTCGATCGTGCCATTTTTAACTATCAAAAAGCCATTCAACTCAATCCTAATTTTGCTACTGCTCATTTTAATTTAGGCATGACTTTACTACAAGCAGGAGCGTTTGCTCGGGGCTGGGAAGAATGCGAATGGCGTTGGCAAACTGATGAATTTACTCCTTTTGCTTGTCCTCATCCCCGTTGGGATGGTGGCGATATTCGCGATAAAACTATTCTTATTCATACAGAACAAGGATCGGGAGATGCAATTCAATTTATCCGCTATATCCCTGTGCTAGCTAAACAATGTAAAGGCATTATTCTAGTTTGTATTGACGATCTTGCGCTATTATTTTCTACAGTGGAAGGAATCGATAAAATTTTACCTCCCGGAGATATTCCTCTTTCAGAGTTTCAAGTTTATGCACCATTGATGAGTCTTCCTCATTTATTAGGGAAAACAGTAAAAAAAATTCCTAATCGTATCCCTTATTTGGGATGGGAAGGATGGCAAACAGCAGAGAAATTATTACCCGATTCGGCAACATCTTCTAAAATAAAAGTAGGGATTGTTTGGTCGGGAAGTCCAACCCATAAAAACGATCGCAACCGCTCTTGTCAGTTGGCAGATTTTCTCCCTATCTTAAAAACGGAAGGAGTTGCATTCTATAGTCTGCAAAAAGGAGCGAGATCGCAAGATTTGACAAAACTTCCAGTAGATATCACCGTCCTCGATCTCGCACCCCAATTGAGAGACTATAAAGAGACAGCGAGGCTGATTTTACAATTAGATTTAGTGATTAGTATCGATACTTCTGTTGCTCATTTAACCGGTGCTTTAGGAAAACCCATCTGGACGGTTTTATGTTATGCTCCCGATTGGCGGTGGATGCTCGATCGCGCTGATAGTCCTTGGTATCCGACGATGCGTTTATTTCGTCAGATGAAGCCGAAAGATTGGACGGGAGTTTTTAAAAACTTAGCGCGATCGCTGTCGGAGTTAATTGCTAAAAACTAAGTGCGATCGCAATTCTTCTCTACCCTCTCAATGGTAAAATCAAAAGTCTTCTAGTTCTTATTCCCCAATTCGTTTATGCCTTCCGTTGACCATCGCCTCAAAACCCTCAAAGCTCAATCTCAATGCGCCCTCATTCCTTTTATCACCGCAGGAGATCCCGATCTAGAAACCACAGCAAAAGCCTTGCGCGTCCTCGATCGCTCTGGTGCAGATATCATTGAATTAGGGGTTCCCTATTCCGATCCCCTCGCTGATGGACCCACCATTCATGCGGCGGCGACACGGGCATTGCAGAGAGGGATTAAACTAGAAGATGTGTTGGCGGTGGTGGAGTCGGTACGAGATGATATTACCGCTCCGATTGTTCTCTTCACTTATTATAATCCGATTTTGTATCGCGGCATCGAGCCTTTTTTAAAACGCATTGCTAAGGCTGGAGTCAAGGGTTTAGTCGTGCCGGATTTACCTTTAGAAGAGGCTGATGGGCTTTTAAAAACAGCAAATGAGGTGGGGATCGAATTAACCCTATTGGTAGCGCCTACGAGTCCCCAAGAGCGTATCGAAGCGATCGCCAAACAGTCTCAAGGTTTTGTTTATTTAGTGAGCGTAACGGGAGTGACAGGAGCAAGAACCGAAATTGCAGCGAGAGTAAAAGATTTACTGCCCGTACTTCACAAAACAACCGATAAGGCGATCGGGGTAGGTTTTGGGATTTCTCAACCGGAACACGCGAAACAAATGAAAGAATGGGGCGCAGATGCGGTTATTGTGGGAAGTGCCGTGGTGAAAAGATTGGCGCAAGGAACACCCGATGAAGGCTTAAGAGCCATTGAGGAGTTTTGTCAAAGTTTAAAGCAAGCCATTCAGTAGAGGACGCAATACCTTCTCTTAAACAACCCGCGCCGCTAACTAGCGATTCGTCCTGTCGGACTGAATCGTTTTGAGCGCGATCGCATTTTTGTATCCTACTATCCGCACCACTATCCCCTCGGATTCTCGTACATTTGACCTGTACTATCCTCTCCGCGAATGGTTGAACCAATTAGAGATTAAGGATGCTGCGATCGCGCACTCGATCTGTCGCCTTATTCCCGCTCAATGCCCGTTTGAGCGTAAAATTGAATTGTTGGGACGCACGATTTTACAAATTCCTCCTTTATGCAAGTTAAACCCAGTTTATGAAGAGGTAGTTTATTTGCGGTTTCGGGCTTTGTGTTACCTCGCTGATTTAGATAGAGTTTCAAGTATTTTTAAGACCAACTTTCTCTCTTATTGCAATTATAGTCGAACTGAGAAATGGCGATCGTGCCAGCTAATTTGAAACTATTTTTCTACTCATCCCACTGAAAAGCCCAAGTGCTTATAAGCAGCTTCCGTAGCAATTCTTCCTCGTGCAGTGCGGTTAATAAAACCAATTTGTAATAAATAAGGTTCGTAAACTTCTTCAATAGTTTTAGAATCTTCTCCCGTCGCCGCAGCCACCGCTTCCAACCCCACGGGGCCGCCACGAAATTGTTCGATAATGGCACTTAAAACGAGGCGATCCGTCCAATCCAAACCCTTTGGATCGACATTGTATCGCTCCATTGCTTCCCCTGCTAAATCGCGATCGATCTCTTGTTTTCCCTTGACTTGCGCGTAATCTCGCACTCGACGCAAAAGACGGTTAGCAATACGAGGAGTCCCCCGCGATCGCCTCGCAATTTCTTCTGCACCCTCCAAGATCAGTGACATTTGTAATAAATTAGCAGTCCGTCGAACAATTTCTGTGAGTTCGTCTACTTCATAAAAACGCAATCTTTGAATGAGACCAAAGCGATCGCGCAAGGGAGAAGTCAAGGATCCAACATTAGTTGTTGCCCCAATGAGGGTAAATTGCGGTAAAGGAATGCTGCGAGTGCGAGCAGTTTGTCCTTTGCCGATGGTAATATCCAAGCGACCGTCTTCCATTGCGGGATAGAGGAGTTCTTCAGTAACGCGGTTGAGACGGTGAATTTCATCGATAAAGAGAACATCCCCGGGTTTGAGATTGACTAGCAATCCAGTAATATCTCGGGGGCGCTCTAAAGCAGGAGCAGCAGTAATTTTGCAATTGACTCCCATTTCCGAAGCCAAAATGAGAGACATGGTAGTCTTTCCCAAACCCGGAGGACCGTAAAGGAGAATGTGATCGAGAGTTTCCCCGCGAGATTTTGCCGCTTGAATAGAAATTTGTAGAACGTCTTTGAGATCCTTTTGACCGATATAATCCTGAAGGGAGCGCGGACGGATGTTATCTTCGTTACTTGTTGTTTCCTCCATACCTGCCGTAGCCAGAAGTAGGTCTTCTTCTTCAGAGTTTTCTGTTTGCTTGCGCCGCTTTTTGCGTTTTCCTGGCTTAGCATTGCGATCGCCTTGCGGTTCTTGCCAATTTTCAGAGCGTTTAATTGCCATAATTTGTTTAACTGATAACTGATAACTGATAACTGATAACTGAAAAAGATGCTTGCGAAAAGAATTTTACCGTGTTTGGATGTGAATGCCGGACGAGTGGTTAAGGGGATAAACTTTGTCGATCTACAAGATGCAGGGGATCCCGTAGAGTTAGCTCGCGCCTACAATGAAGCAGGAGCAGATGAGTTAGTCTTTCTTGATATTACGGCCACCCACGAAGAGCGAGGCATCATCTTAGATGTAGTCTATCGCACAGCAGAACAGGTGTTCATTCCTTTAACCGTTGGTGGCGGGATTAATTCCTTAGAAAATATTAAAAATTTGTTAAGAGCCGGAGCTGATAAAGTTAGCATTAATTCGGCAGCCGTAAGAAACCCAAATTTTATTAATGCTGCAAGCGATCGCTTTGGCAATCAATGTATTGTTGTGGCGATCGATGCAAGGCGCAGAAAGGATTCTCAGGATTTGGGCTGGGAAGTTTACGTGCGAGGAGGACGAGAAAATACCGGACTCGATGCGGTTGAATGGGCGAAGGAGATGGCGCAACGGGGTGCAGGAGAGCTCCTCGTCACCAGTATGGACGGGGATGGAACCCAAGCCGGGTATGACTTAGCGCTAACCCGATCGATCGCAGATGCAGTAGAAATTCCGGTTATTGCTTCGGGAGGTGCAGGGACGGTGCAGCACATTCATGAAGCCTTTGATGAAGGAAAAGCAGAAGCGGCGCTTTTGGCTTCACTCCTGCATTACGGACAATTGACGATCGCAGAAATTAAAGAATATTTACAACAACAGCGCATCCCGATTCGCAATCCGTAATATTGCCTACATTTTTTTACTAGATTTCCTGCATCTCTGAGAAAATTGTGTATTAGAATAGAGAAAAGTTTACAAATTGTAAGATTATGCTGATTCCTATTTTAATCTTTGATGTGGCTCTGGTGGCATGGTCGTTACATTTAATGCAGGAATCTTTTCATAAGCGCGAATTTTCTTTGCTCCTGGCCGGACTGCTGGTTTCCCTATCTGCTGCGGCTTTGATGGTCGTTTATTTTTTGATGAACCATTGTATGAGTTCTTTGGCTCGGATGGGTTGAGAGATTTGCAATTCAATTCAAAGCACACAGATATGAGGGCATGAAGATTAAATTTTTAGTTAAGTTTTTCAATAAGGGTTGACAAAAGTTAACTCTTAATGAGATGATAGTTAAGGCAATTTTCGGGGTTATAGCTCAGTTGGTAGAGCACCTCAATGGCATTGAGGGGGTCTGCGGTTCGAATCCGCATAGCTCCATAAGCTCCCACTAGAAAGCTCAAGTGTTTAGTGTAACTTTACCCATAAGTTTGCCGAAACGGTATGTTTATGGTTCAAAACAAGGGTGGCAAGATTATGGTTCAATGCCAAGATTACGTCTTGCATCTTGTAAAGTTTGTCTAACTTGCTTGTAACGGAAAAAACCGGGACGGGTAATGAACTGCGAGACCTTAGCTTCTGAGGGATATTCTCCCGAAGCATGGAGTGTAAGAACAGCTTGTTTAACTTCATTGCAACAGTCGTTCAATCGTTGCAAATAAGCCTGCTGTTGATATTTGGTATATCTAGAGGATATTGAACGACATAAATCCGGAAAATGACGGAATATTGTTCTTTTATTATGCCCTAATTGTTTTGCTACTTCTTCCATAGATAAAGGTGGCTCTCTGGTATCGTTCAAAAAGTTCTGCAACGACTTTTTGAGGTCGAGTGTGTCAAAAGACTGGCTAAACGAGCGAGGTCTTTGGTTAAGTTTGGGAGGAATTGAGGGAGAGACAGGAAAATCAAAAGTTGGGTGGAGAAAATCCCAGACAGATACTTTCAGACAGTAACAAACCTTTAGAAGAGCAGGCAATGTGGGAAAATTTTGCCCCTTACACCATAACCACAAAGTATTTTTCTTGATTTGTAGCTGCCTCGCCAATAAAGCCATGTTACCTCTAGCGATTTGCTCAACGCAGAGTTGCAAACTTAAAGCGATTGCCGTTTTTGAAGAGAAATCGTGACCAGAGGATGATTTCTGCAATAAATTACCAATATTGGTGGCTTTCCACTGTTCCTAATCCAAATCTGAAGAAGGAAGTGACTGATTGAGGGAATGATACTGATTAGAATCGCCTAGCCATGCACCACATTTGGAACAAAGTCCGGGACGAGAACTACCAGTTAAAGGAATATTTTCTTTTCCACATTGAGGACAGGAAGAAGCTAAAGGAATGAGATGATACGGACATAGCCGAACAGCTTGAAATGACCACAATAAGGGTTCATAAATGATTTCTTGGTGATGAAATTGATGAGAGTAGCAACAAGGACACCAAGCACGATGAGAGCGAAGAAGTTGTCTTGTAGGAAATAAATCCAGCCACGGTAATAAAGTTAGAAATTGTAGATTACTACGAAAAGTTAAAGTTAAAATCCCTCGAACCAAGTCTTGAGCCATTATACCCGTTCCATTAAGAGCTTGGCTATAACGAGATATTTTATGTAAATTAGCAACACCATACTTTTTAACAATTAAAGGTTGCAACTCTTTTTTAAACAAAATACTTGTCGATACAGCGTGACTGACAGACAATCGAGAGACATAGCTGGTTAAACTTTCAACTTGAGGAGTTCCCAATCCGATTGGTTCTAAAGAAAATAGACGACTACGAGAGGGAATAGTGGGTTGACAAATATTCCAATTCTCATAGGTTGTTAAATTTTCAACTGACATCATTCTGGATTCCTATTTTGTCTCGTTTTGGTTTTCGTTTGCCAACCTTCGTTGAACGATGAGAAGAAGAGTTTTGAGAAGTTTCTTGAGGTTTACCTTCATCTAAACCCAATAAAGACCGCAGATTTTGAGCATCTGCTTCTGTCTCTGATAATTGCCGCTCCCCTTCTAAAATTTCAGCAAACATTCTTTGACATTGAGCAACTGATAACGCTCTACGTTTAAGTTGTTTGAAGGTAATCGTTTCTGAATCTTCATCAAGTGCATCTTTAAGAGTGCGAGTTAACCAATTTTTCAAGGTGCCGATGCAACCTAAAGTTCGTTCGTAGAA
>NZ_JCAMRX010000025.1:2886-87975 GCF_059821285.1 Spirulina sp. LEGE 11439 | reverse complement strand
TTGGCTTAGATACACTTTTCTCAACTTAGTTTTACATACTAAGTTCGGTAGACCCGTTCTTTCTTCTAGTGCGGATGGAGAAATAAAGTGTTGTTCGTTTGATGAGGAACATGAAGTATGTCTTCCATTTAGCGACGATCGCAAAGGTATTCGACAAATTTCTTGGAGTCCGGATGGTCAAAAAATTGCTTCTGTTAGTATTAATGATATTGTCAGAATTTGGAGTAGTGAAGGAAATGTATTGAAAAAATTTAGGGCAAGTGCAAGAAGTCTTTGCTTTAGTTGGGATAGTCAATCGATCGCCTTGGGAATGCGAAATGGAACAATTCAAATTCGCAGTCTTGACGAGAAAAAAATCAAAATTTTTTCCAAGCATCATGATAAAGTAAATAGTATTTATTTTAGTCCTGATGACAAGACGGTTACTTCAGCGAGTACTGATGGTACTGTCAAGAATTGGGATTTACAAGGAAATGATTTAAAAGACTTACGAGGACCGGGAAATTGGTTGAAAAGTATTTGGCTGAGTCCCAATGGTCAAAAGATTGCTTCTGTGACCCAAGATAATACTTTGATTGTGTGGGACTCGAATCTTAATTTCAATCTCGATTATTTACTGAAAAGAGGTTGTGATTGGGTGCGAGGTTATCTCCAGAATAATCCTAATGTCAGCGAGAGCGATCGCAACCTTTGCGATCGCTTTTAACTGCAATAATAGAAATAAGACTGGGAAATTGAGCCGGTAATCTCTCTCATCATCTTTGGGAAAAATGCGATCGCGAATGAGTTGATGTATTACACGAGTTAAGAATGGCGATAAAATGAGAAGCGATCGGGGTAAAATAAAGAGAGAAATGTCATAACGCTACAAAGTATGATCGCACTAGGACATAATCTATTACCCATTATCCCCACGGAACGAGGGTTGACAATTGCTGGAACGCGAATTTCCCTCTTTGAGATTCTGGATTTGCTCGAGGCCGACTATCCACCCCTATTAATCCGCGAACGTTTAAACTTGACAGATGGACAAATTCATGAAGCTTTAGCTTATATTGCCCAGAATCGCGATCGCCTGAGTGCTGAATATCAAGAGGTCTTGCAAACTCGTCAGGAAATTCATCAGTATTGGGAAGAAAAAAACCGCGATCATTTTTCTCTCATTGCAGAGATACCCCAAAAATCCGGTCAGGAAGCATTATGGGGAAAACTCGAAGAACAAAAAGCACAACGGATTTTAAGGGCAACCCAGTACCAATCCTAATCATTGTCATTCATTGCGAGTGCAAAACTTTTAATGATAGTTTTAATTGATTCAACTCTTGACGGCTACGCTTCTATATTACTGGGCAGTTTGGCAAGACGAGGCTGGCTGGAACTACTGCCCATTCGGTTTATGACTTTTCAAGAGGTTGGATTGGCAAAAGATAGCAGCGATCGCATCGTGTGGAATTATGCCCGCCAACATAAAATCATTGTCTTTACCAGCCATCAAAATAGGAAAGGGCAAGATTCTCTCGAACAAGAAATTCGTAATGATAATACTCAGAATTCTTTCCCTACTATTACCATTGAAAATCTCAGCCGTCTCGAAGAATATCATTATCGCGAAAGTTGTATCGATCGCTTGATTGAGATCGCCCTAGAAATTGAAAAATATATGGGAGTTGGTCGAATTTTTATTCCCTGAACAGTTATCGATAAACAGTTATCAGTAAACAGTGAAATGACTCAAGATTTTTATCGACAAGGACTTGCAAAAGCCAGTCAAAAGGACTATCAAGGGGCAATCGCGGCTTTTACCGAAGCCTTGCAACTCAATCCTTATTTTGCCGATATTTATTATCAACGAGGGATGGCTTATTTCGATTTGGGGGAATTACATGAAGCCAGTTTTGACTATTCCCAAGCCATCTCTCGCGATCGCAATCATTTTTCAGCCTACTACAGTCGCGCGATCGCACGCGTTGCCCTGAAAAATTTACCCGGTGCCCTAGAGGATATTGAATGCGCTCTGCGTCTCAAAGATAACGCCGCCTCAGCCCATCAATTGCGAGGAACGATCCGCCGTAAAATGGGGGATGTTTCTGGGGCTATTCTGAGCTTTAAACGAGCCGGGGAACTCTATCTGGCTCAAAAAGACAAGGAAGGCTGTCAGCGTTGTTTGGAACAAATCGAAAAGCTCAAACCGAAAACCCCTTCTCCTGCACCACCGCCTCCTCCTATCCTTAAATCTGAAGAATATTATCAACAGCTTTTAGAGCGAGCAGAAAAAGGAGACGATCGCCAAGCCATTCAAGATTTAGATTGGTTGTTACAATTAGATTCTCTTGATGCCCGCGCCTATTGCTGTCGCGGTATTCTCAAGAGCAGGAGAGGCGATCGCCACGGCGCGATCGCGGATTTCAATCAAGCCTTGCGACTCAATCCTCAAGATGCCATTGCCTATCGCAATCGCGGTAAAATGCGCGCTCAACTGGGGGATAATAGGGGAGCGATCGCTGACTTTAACCGTGCCTTAGAAATCGAACCCAATAACGCCCTGATGTTTTCTGCGCGAGGAAAGGTGTATTATGCGAATCAAAATTATCGCGACGCGATCGCGGATTATTCGCGATCGCTGGAACTCGATCCCGAAAATGGAGAAGTGTATCTCGCTCGCGCTAACGTTTATAAGGATTTAGAAGAAAAAGAGAACGCGATCGCGGATTATCAACAAGCTGCCGATCGTTTTTGCGAGAAAGAAGATTGGCCAAATTATCAACAAGCCCTAAATGGCCTGAAAAAATTTCACTGGTTTCCTGCGCGATCGGCAGCTTCGGAACGTCCCAATATGCCTTATATTCCGACACCTTACCTTCAGTACAACTCCTCTCATCGGAGACTTTTAACCCTTGTCGGCGGTCACTGGCCCCTTGCCGAACGCTTGCTGAGTCAAGTTAAATATCAGTATCCCGGAAAATCTGAGCTTTGGTATCTAGAAAAAGTGATTTACGATATCGAACGCGATCGAGGTCAATGATCGTCGGAAATGAAAAATAAATTTATCTTCTAATGCTCGATTCTCCCATTGGTAATTGTTTATTGATAATTGTTCATTGATAAAAGATTGACTAAATAAAATGCGAGAGTGGCACTTCCAAAAGGAACCGTGAGGTTATCAATTCCGAACTTGGAAAATCCTTCCAAAACTGTCGCCGCGATCGCAACCCCCCAACTAACCAATAAAACCGGCCAAACAACCCCATAAACCCCCGTTAAAACAATCGCGACAACGAGAAAACTCGCCCCCAACATCGTCAAAGAACCTTCCCAGCTTTTCTGAATTCCCCAGACTTTATAACCATGCTTGCCAAAGCGCTGTCCGATAATTGCAGCCAAACCGTCTCCCCATGCCATAATCAGAATTCCCACAACAGCATAATACGGCAATTGCTGCGAGAAAAACCAACTTCCGAGAATGCCAATACTCACCGCATAAAAAAATGTTCCCCAACTTTTCCGCCCCACACTATTAATACTGGGGAGAATAGGAAGAAAATACGATATAATAGCAATAATGCTGGCAAAAATTGCCGCAATACCAATTAACCAAGCGGGAATTTTTAGCCACCAAGCTAATAAAATCACTTGACCCGAGCCAATGTGAAAGACTTTACGCGTAAATTCTGCATCTGTCTTTGCAAGCCGATTTAACCCTTCGGAAATAAGCAATAGAAGCCCTAAATATAAAGCCACAATACCGATCGATGCGCCAAGGGAAACAAAGCGGGATGAAACCGATAATAATGGCAGCGATCGCCAAGCCAATAAAGCAAGAAACAATTTAATAATCCCAATGCAATATCATATTCGCTTCCTAGCTTACCCCAAATGAAAACCGTATTAATCTGGCTGATTAAAGGTTATAAACTTTTAATTTCGCCAATTTTGCCTCCAAGTTGTCGTTTTTATCCCTCCTGTTCTCAATACGCCCTTGAAGCGATCGCTCGCTTTGGTGCATTACAAGGCGGAAGACTGGCACTCTGTCGCATTATACGCTGCAACCCCTTCCATCCCGGAGGCGTAGATCCCGTCCCCACGTTAGAAGAAATGCGGCAACGCAAAGGAAAAATGCGATCGCGGGGTTCAATGCAGGATAATGGGAACTTATCCCAATGGAACGCCAAAGCCAAGAAACGCGATCGATGAAACCCTATCAAAAAATCCCCATCCAAGAATGCCGCGAACCTTTAGTCCCCATTCCTTTAGAGCAGTTTGCCATAGAATCTCCCCATCCCTACGTTAAATTGGGGGCAGACTATCAAGGCAAATCTCCTTATTATCTGCGTCAAGGCGTTCTCAATGCCCTTCAAGAAGCGCAAAAGAATTTACAACAAAATTATCGAGGTTGGCGTATTGCCATCTTTGATGCCTATCGCCCGATCGCCGTACAGCAATTTATGGTGGACTATACCTTTCAATCTCTCTTGACCGAAAGAAAGTTAAATCTACTTGATTTATCAAGCCAACAAAAAGATCGACTTTGGCAAGAAGTCTACCAATTTTGGGCTGTTCCCAGCGATAATCCCGCCACTCCTCCCCCCCACAGTACCGGAGCCGCGATCGACGTGACTTTAACTAACGAACAAGGGGAAAAAATTGATATGGGTTCTCCCATTGATGAAGTTTCCGCGCGATCGCATCCCCACCATTATCAAAACGCTCAAACCCTCGCCGAAAAGAGATATCATCAGAACCGAGAAATTTTAAATCAAGTCATGGCCTCGAGGGGATTTTGTCGCCATCCGAGGGAATGGTGGCATTTTTCCGTTGGGGATCAAATCTGGGCATTGCAGTATAATCAAAAACAGCCCAAAGACCCGATCGCAGCAAGATATGGACGATGGGAACAATAATTTTTTTTGCGATTGCCATGACTGCTTCCCCAATTTTGTAGGAAAATAACTTATAAAGACTGTTAAGACCCTAAGTTGCCATGCTTGCCCCCAAACGAATTTATGTCCTGCTGATTAATGCTGGCCCCGATCGCGAAGGAATCCATTCGCTACAAATTGGCGATCGTCAAACTGTCCTGATGTTCGAGTCGGAAGACGATGCAACCCGCTATGCCCTCATGTTAGAGGCACAAGATTTTCCTTCACTAACAATTGAAGCCTTTCCCGCCGAAGAAATTGAAGAATTCTGTCGCGATGCCGGTTACGAGTGGAAAATTATTGAAGAGGGGAATACAGAAAGAGAGTGGTTAATGCCCCCAGAAACAACCATAGAGGATATGACATGGGATGCTGAAGATACTCCACCTTCAGTTTCCACCTCAGAAGCGGAAGAACAAGAAATGCTCGATGATGAAATCGAAGCCAAACGTCGCGCATTAGAAAAACTCTTTGGCAATTAATAAAGCTATTACCCCACCCGTTATCAATGCTAGAATCTCGCGGACATCTGCTAACCGAGCAGATCAACCCCAACTCGCAAAACTTGGATCGTCTCACCAGCTTGGAGTTGGTAGATTTGTTCAATCAAGAAGATCGCAAAACACTAGAGGCGATCGCGGCAGCCAGAACCGAACTCGCTCGAGGGATCGATTTGACGGCGGCCTCACTCTCTCGCGGAGGGCGATTATTTTACGTGGGAGCGGGTACGAGCGGGCGTTTGGGGGTACTGGACGCAGCAGAATGTCCCCCCACCTTCTGCACTCCTCCCGAACTGGTACAGGGCATTCTCGCTGGAGGAGCGTCAGCTTTGGTGAAAAGTTCCGAAGCCTTAGAAGATCGCAGCGAAGATGGTGCGAAGGAAATCATTCAAGCGGAAGTGAATGAAAACGATGTCGTTTTGGGAATTACTGCCGGTGGAACTACGCCTTTTGTTCGTGGAGCGATCGCAGAAGCCAACCAACGAGGAGCAACCACCATGTTTCTCGCCTGCGTTCCCGCTTCACAAGTCCCCATTGAAGTCGATGTCGATTTACGCTTATTGGTCGGGCCGGAAGTATTGGCGGGATCGACGCGGTTGAAAGCGGGAACCGTCACCAAATTAGCTTTAAATATCCTCTCGACGGCGGTCATGGTTAAATTGGGGAAAACCTATGGTAATCGCATGATTGATGTTTCCGTTACCAATCAAAAATTACGCGATCGCGCCCTTCGCATTCTCCAAGATCTGGCCGAGATCGATCGCGAAGAAGCCGAAAAACTCTTAGATCGGAGCGGCAAAAAAGTTAAACTCGCGTTATTGATGCACTGGGGTGAAGTCAGTTCCGAGGAAGGAAATCAATTACTAGAGGCCTCTCAAGGCAATCTCAGAAAAGCATTAGAATCAATTAACCAATAACCAATAACCAATAACCAATATGTCCACTTCTTCAGAATTTATCCCAACCGTTGCGATCGTACTGGTTGCTCTTGGTTTTCTCGTTTGGGGATATAATCGCGCCAAACCCTTTGGAAAATTGGGAATTCTGGCTTGGTTGCAATCTGTAGTTTTAGTCGTACCTTGGTTATTGTTCTTTGGCTTAGTCGCATTGGGAATTTATATCAATATTATTGGCATTATTTTTCTTTTTGTCGCTTCTTCTGGTGTCTATATTTATTTAGGAAATCGCTTGCGATCGGAAGGACAGGATGCAATTTTACGCGATCGCGCCGCTCAACGTCTCGCCCGAGAACAAAAACAAGAGCGCTTAGCAAAAACAGAAACCTCATTAACAGACGAGACTAGCGATCCTTCTACTATCAATAACGAAACCGTTCAGAATGTAGCCGAAGAAATATTTCCCATTCCGGCTGAAGATTTACAGAAAATCAAGGGAATTTTTGCCCTCGATACATTCTTTTCAACAGAAACAATTTCTTATCAAGAAGGAGCGATTTTTAAAGGGAACTTGCGCGGAGAACCCGATAAAGTTTATAGCAGTCTTTCAGAAAAATTAAATCATTTACTCGGAGAGAAATATCGCCTCTTTTTGGTGGAAAGTCCAGAAGGAAAACCCGTTGTTATTATTCTTCCTCGTACCAACGATCCCCAACCTGCAACTCTCGCTCAGAAAAATTTATCATTAGTTTTGCTCGTTGCCACTATCGCCACCAGTTTAGAAGCTGCTGGATTATTATTGGGATTTGATTGGTTTGAACAACTCGGACGTTACAGCGAAGCTTTACCGATCGCGATCGGATTGTGGATTATTTTAGCGGCTCACGAATTCGGTCATTGGTTCTCTGCCAAACGTCACGATATCCGACTGAGTTTGCCCTATTTAATTCCCAGTTGGCAAATTGGTTCTTTTGGCAGTATTACTCGTTTTGAATCCCTCATTCCCCATCGTTCGGCACTTTTTGATGTCGCCTTAGCTGGTCCTGCGATCGGGGGTTTAGTCTCGTTTATTTTGCTAGTTATCGGTCTTGTTCTTTCCCATCCCGGAAGCCTCTTTCAACTTCCTACCGAGTTTTTACAAGGCTCAATTCTTGTCGGAACTTTGGCAAAAGCAATCCTGGGTTCTCATTTAGAAACCAATCTTGTTGATGTTCATCCTTTAATGATTATTGGTTGGTTGGGATTAGTTATTAATGCTTTAAATTTAATGCCCGCCGGACAATTAGATGGCGGGCGAATCATTCAAGCCATTTATGGGCGAAAAACTGCCCGCAGAACCACGATCGCAACGTTAGTGATTTTGGGTTTAGTGGCAATTTTTAATCCGGGAAATCCCATTCCTTTATATTGGGGAATTTTGATTTTATTCTTACAGCGAGATTTAGAGCGTCCCAGTCTGAATGAATTATCAGAACCCGATGATACTCGGGCGAGTTTAGGTTTATTAGCTCTATTTTTAATGCTGGCAACCCTCATTCCTTTGAGTGCAAGTTTGGCGGGAACGTTAGGCATTGGCAGCTAAAATCTAATCAAGAGGAAGCGATCGCCAAAAAAACCAAGACCTAGAAATTTTTTTGAGAACGTTCTTGACAAGTCAAAGCAAAACTGTAATAGTTGATACAGAAAGAAAAAGAAATCGTTCATCTCCGCAATTAAGGAGACAGAAGTAAGGAAGTTTCCTGAAGGAACGCGCCTCAAACCACTTCAACAAGAAACAAGGAGGCGACAGCTATGAAATTCACCTATCGTGGCATTTCTTACAACACCAATTCTACTTCTGCAAATAGCGTTGAAACTCAAACAAGCGGTACATATCGCGGCGCAAAATGGCATTCTAACAACCGTAAAGCCAGTAAATCTCATTCTGGTTTGACTTATCGCGGCGTGCATTCTACTTAAGCAACGCAACCAAGCATAAAGTCAGTTTTTGTATAAATCTCGCTTTTCACCAATGCAACCCTTCCGAATTTTTACGGAGGGGTTTTTCTTTGCGCGATCGTGATTCCTCAAATTTATTGCCATTGTTCGGTAGAGGCGATCGCTTCAACTCCTTTGTCACTCGACACTACAAAAAATTCTCTTCACCCCCTTGACAGGTTTGTAATATTTTTGTAGTATAGAGATGTGGCGAGAGAGAAAGGCTCAAAAGTCCTTATATCTAAGCTATATGAACATTGACAACTAAATATTGTATTACATTTTTGTTCGGGTTTGAAATAGTGGTACTGGCGAGCAGCTAACCCGTAATCCGTTAGCGTGTTACAAAAGATAACTGCTCATTTCACTCCTTGCGAATTGCGTCGCATCGCTCATCAATTTCTTGGGATTGTAGCTTAGTGGCTAAAGCGCCTATCTGTCTAATAGGAAAGCGCGGGTTCGAGTCTCGTCAGTCCCGTTTGATAAGCAGTGATGCGATTGCACATTTCCAGTCCTGTAGGCGAATTCACTTAAGCCATCAGTCCCTCAAACTGGAGATTGCGGGTGCAAATCCCGTCAGGACTTTCGAGGCTGGGTCGCCAAACTGGTAAGGCACTGCTCTGCAAAAGCGGGAATTGCGAGTTCAAGTCTCGCCCTAGCCTCCAAAACCGCAGCGTAGCTTAATGGTAAAGCCCTTGGCTCATAACCAAGTCATTACGGGTTCGACTCCCGTCGCTGCAACTATTCAGTGCCGTAGGCAAATTGGTTAAGCCACCTGCCTTTCAAGTAGGCGATCGCGGGTTCAAATCCCGTCGGCACTATTCAGTTATCACCTCACCAGTGAGTTGATAACTGAAATTAAGGAGAGGTGGCTGAATGGTAAAAGCGCTTTTCGGCTAAAGAAGTTGGGAGAAATCCCTTGCAGGTAAATCCTTCGGAGACGCTTCGCGAACAAATCCTGTCCTCTCCGCTTTTCCGTCAAACTAAGACGAAAATAATGGGTCGGCTTGTCTATGAGTGAAGACAGTAGTCTGTAAAACTGCCGCCTTAGTGCTGTGCGGGTGCGAATCCTGCCCGACCCACCAAATTGTGAGAGCGTGGTGTAACGGATTAACATCTCAGCCTACGAAACTGAAGACTTGAGGGTTCAAATCCCTCCGCTCTCGTGACCTCAAATCTGTTTCTCCATCTATTTTTCGCAGTTTTAATTCTAGCTTTGGACGTGGATTTATCGCTTTTTCTAAACCTTCCTCTATAAGTCTTTGTCGTACTCTTTCAATTGTTCTTGGACTTATATCTAAAGTCTTGGCTATTTCACTATCTTTCCATCCTCTATTATTTTTGACTCCTTCTCTCTCCATTTATCCGATCGCATTTCCCAAGAAGAACTTGTCGGATTAAAAAAATGCGCTTTCCGAGTTCACCAAACCACGAATGCAAATAAACATTAATTTTGTGTCCTGTCTTGCCCACTCTTGCTAAAGTTGATTGAGGAATCCTCTCGTACCATCTCAAAGCTCGAGGAAGAAGAGAATGGCAATCGATCGCGATCGCTTTACCGAAATCGTCCAAAAATGTGAAACCAGTGCGATCGGGAAGCACCTTCCCACTGCTCTCTACGTTCATATTAGCGCCCTCTCCGCTCTCGATCGCACCCTGCAAGAATACGAACATTACGCCAGGCAAGCCAGCCAACAAATTCAAGGGGCAACTTTAGTCAAATTTAATACCGAACACCCCAAACTTTCTTATTTATTCTACCCCGATTTTGACACCGATCCCCATCCTACCCTACACGCCAGCATCCAAGTCAATCTCGATACTTTAACAGCAAATTATCGCGATTACAGCACCTCAGAAAATCCCCCCATTCTCCATCGTAAAGAGACCTTTGTTAACTTGGATTATCCCTTGTACGAACAGTTTTTTCAACTCACTCGCATTGAAGAAAGATTGGGATTATTAGATAAATCTGGATTTATTGGTACGCGGCGAGAATGGTTGCAAAAATTACATCGAAGGGGTGTAGATATTCGCGGACATAAAATCATTCAAAAAAAAGATAATCTCGTTCTCACCCCCGATAATTTAACCCCTCGTATCGATCGCCATAAAGCCGCGATCGTTCGCAAACATCTTTCTCGTCCCGTTCGTGCTGCAATAGAAGCCGAATTATTTACCCCAGAAACCACTTTTTTCGATTATGGTTGTGGCTATGGTGGAGATATCGAGCGGATCGCCGAACAAGGTTATCAAAGTTCGGGATGGGATCCTTATTATCGTCCCGAGGAGTCTCTGATTTCTGCCGATATTGTTAATTTAGGCTATATCATTAATGTAATTGAAAATTTGGCAGAACGACGAGAAGCCTTAATTCAAGCATGGGAAATCACTCAAAAAGTTTTAATTGTTGCCGCACAAGTTCTCATTCGCGATAAAATTGACGGTCAACTGGCTTACGAAGATGGCATTATTACTCGTCGCAATACGTTTCAAAAATATTACGAACAAGAAGAATTAAAAACCTATATCGACCAAGTTTTAGAAGTTGATTCCATTCCCGTTGCTTTGGGGATTTATTTTGTCTTTCGAGACGAAACTGAAGCGGAAATATTTCGTGAATCTCGCTTCCGATCGCGAGCTACAACACCGAGAATTACGCTTAAGGTCAGGAAGTTTGAAGATTATGCGGAAATGTTAGCACCTTTAATGGCATTTGTCACCGAACGAGGACGATTGCCTGTAAAGGGAGAATTAGCAGAGGAAACGGCAATTTTAGAGGAATTTAGAACTTATCGCCGAGCATTTAAACTCATTTTACAAGCGACTGATGAAGAAGAATGGGAAGCGATCGCAGAAAAACGCCGTCAAGATATGAAAGTTTATCTTGCTCTTACTCATTTTACGAAAAGATTGCAAGCAAGAGAATTGACGCGACAAGCGAAAGAGGATTTTAAAGCACTTTTTGGAAGCTATAAACACGCTTGCTTGTTGGCGGATATGATGTTATTAACTGTCGGAGATTTAGAAAATATTGCCGATATTTGTCAAGAGAGTTTTGTTGGGAAAAAACACAAAAACTCTTTTCTCATCCATATTAGCGCTCTCGAAAAACTCGATCCTTTATTGCGTCTTTATGAAGGCTGTGCCAGTCGCACGATCGGGCGTTTAGAATCAGTGACAGTTATTAAATTTCATCTCAATGCACCAAAAATTTCCTATTTATTTTATCCCGATTTTGATAAAGAGCCTCATCCTGCGTTAGAAACGACCATGCAAATCGATTTGCGAGATTTAGAGGTGAACTATTGGGAATGCGATCGCGAAAATCCTCTCATTCTCCACGAAAAAGAGCAATTAATAACACCTGATTATCCCAATTATGAAAAGTTGGCGCGTTTAAGCCAACAGGAAAGAGATTGGGGACTATTAGAAGAGAGAAATTTAATTCGCAAGCGTCAGGATTGGTTGAAATATTTGCGCGATCGCTGCGTTATTCTCAAAAATTATCGCCTCTATTGGCGCAAAAATGTCGATCCTTATCAATTGAAAGCATTACGCGCAGAAGTGGCGAGGAGGAAAAGGAAAAAAGGAGCAAATAAATAATTTATAACTGCGATCGCAGATACTCGATTGCTAACATATCTCAAGCTGAGGCGATCGCCTCTATTATTTTTGCCTTCTCTCCCCTCAATTTGTCCGATCGCCCCTCATCGCCGATAATGAAGAACTGATAACCGATCGCAGATAACCGATGATAGTTGTGGGCTTAATTAGCGGCACCTCCGTCGATGGAATCGATGCAGTGCTGACAGAAATTACCGGAGACGACCTCGATGTAACCGTCAAATTGCTGGCAGGAGAAACCTATTCCTATCCCGAAGAAATGCGATCGCACATCCTTGGCATTGGTGGCGGCGATCGCATTTCGATGGAAGAAATGGCAGAACTCGACGACAAGATCGCCAGACAATTTGCGATCGCCGCCCTAGATATCCAACAGAACCAACCTCCTGCCACCCTCATCGGCTCCCACGGCCAAACTGTCTTTCACCGTCCCCCCATTGAAAATGCGATCGGCTATACTCTGCAACTGGGACGAGGCGACCTCATTGCCCGCATTACCAAAACCCTCACCGTTAGCAACTTCCGCGTTGCCGATATTGCCGCCGGCGGTCACGGCGCCCCCCTCGTTTCTCGCCTCGATCTGGCACTTCTGAGCCATCCCAAAGAATATCGCTGCGTCCAGAACCTCGGCGGTATCGGTAATGTCACCTACTTACCCCCTCGTCTCCTGCAACGAGAGAACGATATCATCGGCTGGGATACCGGACCCGCCAACATTTTAATGGATCTAGCCGTCGAACGCTTCACCGACGGACAAGAAACCTACGATCGCAATGGAGATTGGGCAGCGAAAGGGACTCCCCATCACGAACTCGTCGAACGCTGGCTACAACAAGACTTTTTCCACCTTCTGCCCCCCAAATCCACCGGACGAGAACTCTTTGGCAAAGAATATTTAGCGCAATGTTTCGCCGATGCCGAAGAAGACCTCAGCCAAGCAGATTGGCTGGCAACCCTCACCGAACTCACCGCCGCATCCGTCGCCCGCAGTTATCGCGACTTTCTCCCCCACTTCCCCGCCGAAGTCCTGTTAGGCGGCGGCGGCAGTCGTAACGCCTATCTCAAGAAACGTTTGGCACAACATCTCTCCCCCGCAACCGTCCTCACCGTGGATGAGATGGGGGTAAACTCCGACTTTAAAGAAGCGATCGCCTTTGCCCTTCTCGCCTATTGGCGCATCAGCGATCGCCCCGGAAATTTACCTCAAGTCACCGGAGCAAGCCAACCTTTGCCTCTCGGCGATATTCATCCTTTCTTCTCGGAGGGGTATACTTAGATAGGAATATCTACAGGATGGTATTGTGGCTCATACCTTTTTATTAGAGGAGGGACGTTGGATTCTGCAAGGGAACTGGTTAGAGAGAAACAATCTACCCGTTACCGTTAAAGGAAGAACCATCGTCGCTTGGGGACAGCAAAATTGGTTTACATGGGTAACAAAATTGGAATTTCCCCAAAGCGATCGCGCAGCCATTTCCTTACAATATCGGGGTCGTCTGGAATCGGGAGAGCGTCAGTATAATTTCGCACTCCAACACAGTTTATTGCGTCGGGTCGAAGGAGAAGGCTGGATCGCACCCGAATCGATTGTTCAGCGTTATATGGTCATTAGCGATGACGAACGCCAGCGACAGAGTGGCTTTGAAACGCTTTACCGACTGGACGATAATACTTATCGTTTTTCTAGCGGAATTCTCACGGGTCATTCTTTGACCACAATTATGGAAGCCACTTTGGAACGCATCCAAACAACATCGTAAATTGTTAATTGTTATTCGTTATAGGTTATTGGTTATTCGTTAATTTGTTAGCTTCTCGTTAACAGTTGCATTAACCGATCTCCTCCCCGACAGGATTGGAGAAGTTTCCGATTATGCCACAAGATCCCTATACAGACCGCGTATTGGCCAATCGCTATCATCTCATCGAACTCGCTGGTAAAGGGGCGATGGGAAGAGTTTACCGTGCAGAAGATACCTTGCTCGGGGGGGTAACGGTGGCGGTGAAGTTTCTCGCCCAAACCCTACTCAATAAAAGAATGCGCGATCGCTTTGAACGAGAAGCGACGATCTGCGCCCTATTGGCAGAAAAAACCATTCACATCGTCCGAGTTCGAGATTACGGCGTTGATGCCCAAGAAGTCCCCTATTACGTGATGGAATTTCTCGAAGGAGAAAGCCTCAGCGACCTGATTCGCAAGCGATCGCTACCCTTATCTCGCTTCTTAAAGGTAATGCGCCAAACTTGTCTCGGCCTGCAATGCGCCCATGAAGGCATTATTTTTAAAGGGGAAAAAAATAAAATCATTCATCGCGACATCAAACCCAGCAATATTCTGGTCATTGAAGATTCTACCTTGGGAGAATTGGTGAAAATCCTCGATTTTGGTATTGCCAAGCTGATTGAAGAAAATCGCGAGCAAACCCATTCGTTTATGGGAACGCTGGCCTATTGTTCCCCAGAACAAATGGAGGGAAAAGAATTAGATAATCGCTCTGATATTTACAGTTTAGGGGTGATGATGTACGAGATGCTGGCCAATGAAATGCCCCTATTACCGGAAAATAACTCTTTTGGCGGTTGGTACAAGGCGCACCACGATTTTAAACCTCTACCTCTCAAACCCGAACTCAAGATTCCTCCGGAATTAGAAAAGTTGATTGCTCAATGTCTGGCAAAAAAGCCCGACGATCGCCCGAGGGATATGGGGGAAATCCTCAAGGTGATTCAACCTCTTGCCGAACGCGATAATCGCGATCGCGAGCCAATTTCCATCGACAAGGAGACCAAATCCGACGAACCCACACCGACGGAATCTTCCCTCGAAGACTTGTGCTTGCAAATGACTTGGCCGCCAAAGATGCCGAAGCAAAAAATTGTATTTCCTCGTTTGGTTCGCACTCCTAAAGGCGTTATTTCAACTCTTTGGATCGCGATCGAACAGCAAGACATTTTTAATCGTCGTTTGAGTACCCGTTATAATCAATTTCTGTTTTCCACAATTCCCCACCCCATGCTGTTATGGATCACGGTATTATACAATCCTCAGCACGGTCCCCGTTGGCTGCCTTGTTATCTGGATCTCAAAACTGCAATGGGTCAAAATACAACGCGCTTGCTGGGGACATCGGGCAGTTATCGGATGCTCTTTTTTGCCTTAGAAAATTTCTCCCAGTGTCAGCACGTTATGCTCTCCACTATCGATCCCGAACAATGCAAGCGCTTGCTCAATTGGGCGGACACCAGCAAAGGACTGCGCGATGCGGGTCAGGCCGCCATGAGTAAAAATTTACTCCGACAAGAATTCGAGAAGTTAAAACCCAAAATTTTAATGAAACTCGAAGCCGTACAAACTCAATATCCTTCCAGTGAGCAGTGAACAGTTATCAATTTACTGTTTGGGGGAGAAGAAAAGCACGGGAAACCAACTATGACGGAGAATTTCATTGGCAAAACTGGGGGCGGTGAATTCGAGTAGGGCGCTGCGAGAAAGATGGGAAGTAGCGATCGCGCTAATATCAAAGGTTAAGGCTGCATCCAATATCTCGTGTAGGGGATTGCCGGCACGAACTTCAATATTGACTTCCAAGCCCACGGTTTCTAAATCAGCCTTGACGGTTTCGAGCTTTTGCTCGGCTTCTTTGAGATGATAATCCTCAGGAAGTCCTCGACGTACTCCTTCATTCACAACCCACAAAAGCATACATTTTTTGGGGCCGGCCGGGAGGTTTTTGCTGACATAACTTTTGACTTCTTCGATCAAATATTTTGCGGTCTTGCCATCGTTATAAGGGATCAGCAAATAGCGCCATAAATGCTGGCAACGCAATTGTAGTTCTTCGCGAGTATAGGTAGAAATTAACTGAGGACGAAGAATCATTAACGGAATGTCCGTCACTTTGGCCATTTCTTGGGTCGTACTGCCAAAAAGTGTCTCTTGCAGGGCATTTCGAGTTGGCATCCCCGTAAAAATAACGTCAATTTCGTATTCTTCAACCAATTTCGGGATAGTATCCTTCGGTCGTCCGATGGGGACTTCGATTTTAACTTCAACTTCTGGTGGTACGCCAACCAAACAAGGCGCAAGTTGAGCCTCGGCTTCCTTTACTTTGTCTTTGTCGATTTTAGGAATCGATCCTTCCTCACGAATGGGAACGCTATGAGAAAAAACGATCCGTTTGAGTCCTCCTGCTGCAAGACTGGGAACGAATCCGATCAAACGATGTAAACCATCCGAGAAATCTGTACAAATTAAACAATTCTGAAACATAGGAAAAAGAATAAGATTTTGTTGTTGGCAGTTGGTGGTTGGGTGATGGTTTTGCGAGGAAAACTTCTCCAAGATAGCCGGATGAGCTTCACAACCGACATTCTACCCAAACAAACTATAGTTCAGAAATATATAGTTGCTCTGCATTTTTAATAAAAATGTATGATTGCTTTGCCTTTTTTTAGAAAGAAGCTCTACCCGCAATCCCTTGCTGTTTCCCTACCCGAGGGACTCGGCCCGAGAAAGAGGCGCTCCGGGTTGACTTTATTATTTGAGGTTGAGAGGCGATCGCGCTTAATCCATTGGCGCAAGACCCCACTCGTGCTTAATGAACTCCTTATACATATTTTCCCGCGCTAGCATCTGCTGGTAGAGCTTGATTAAAAATTCTTGTGCCTGCTCGCGGCTCATCTTTTGGACTTGCATCTCAAAAGAGCGAATGTTGAATTTCTGTTCCAAGGACAATTCGACGGGTTGTGACATGGTTATACTCCAAACAACGAACTTGACGACGAACTTGACGATTTTAAGCAGCGAACGCGAAATGCGTTCCTGCTTATATAAAGAAATATAACATTGATTTGACAAAAATGCCCAGTATTGCTTTATACCATTCTACTGAGAGAATCCTCATCTCTTGACAAAAGGGACGCGATCGCTCTTTAATAGCAACGTTATATCAAGGCAATTGGGAGGAGACTGCTCGAAGCGAACAAAAAAAAGGGAGTCGAAAGGAAAGAAGTATTAACTTATGCTATTTTTTAAGGATTGTTGCATTGATAATTAATAAGCGATCGCCGATAATTGAATTGATTGACGAATTGTGTAAACATTCTGTAATAATAAGAGTCGGGGTGAATTTATAGGTTTGTCCTAACGCCAAGAGATGAAAGAAACAACTGATATTGATAGAGTTTTGGAGTTTTGTCCTCATATTATCTACAATATGTTGTCTGATGTTGTCTTATGTTGTTGTCTACAGTACAGCTTTGGTTTGCGTGAAATAAAATCGTCAACACCCCAACTTACTTTTAGATTTCCTCAAATTTGGAGAGATTTTTTATGTCTATTCGCCTTTATGTTGGGAATTTACCCAAAGAACCCGTAGACCGTCAAGCCTTACACGATATTTTTTCTGATATTGAAGGGACAATATCGACTAAGGTGATCAAAGATCGCAAAACAGGAAAATGTCGAGGGTTTGCTTTTGTGACGGTTTCGACGGATGAAGCGGCCGATGTGTTGATTGAAAAGCATAACGGCCAGACGTTTATGGAAAGTCCTCTGAAAATTGAGAAGGCTTTACCCCGAGCGAAAAAATCTGAGAAAGAACAAGAACCCAATGAAGAGGGTAATAAGGAAGCGAAAACACCAACTCCTGCTCCTGCTGGCAACAAACGCAACACTAGCAGTAAGTCTAAGCGCGGTAGTTCTCACGGCAGCAATAGCGATTCTGTACAACCCGATCCCCGTTGGGCGACAGAATTATCAAAGCTCAAGGAAATGTTAGCGGCTCAAACAACTAACTCATAATACATTTGTTTCGATCGCTGATATTTTCATAACCGATCTGAATTACTGTCAAGAGCGTGATGTCACTCTTGAGCGATCGCTTAGCAATGATTAAAGGTTGATTGTTTGTATCAATCTATAATTGTTAATTCCTTGTTTAAATAACAAACTTAAATCGTCGCATCCATTTCATGTGATGATAAATTTTTTGTGCGAACAAAATTATTACATTTAGGAGTAAGAAATCATGACGATAGATCCAGTTAAAGTAATGAAACAAGAAGTCGGCAAAGCGGCAGCATCTCGCGTGACTTCTGGGCAAATCGTGGGACTGGGAACGGGTTCGACAACGGCTTATGCGATTCAATTTATCGGAGATCGTCTTAAATCTGGGGAACTTAAAGATATTGTTGGCATCCCCACGTCCTTTCAAGCTGAAGTTTTGGCCAAAGAATACGGTATTCCTTTGACAACTTTGGATGCGTGCGATCGCATCGATATCGCCATTGATGGAGCAGATGAAGTCGATCCTCAGAAAAATCTCATTAAAGGAGGAGGTGCGGCACATACACGAGAAAAAGTGGTGGATTATCTCGCAGAAACCTTTATTGTTGTCGTTGATGAGGGTAAATTAGTCGATAAATTGGGGTCGAGTTTCCTGTTACCAGTAGAAGTGATTCCCATGGCGATCGCCCCAGCAATGCGAGCATTGGCAGGATTAGGAGGCACACCTCAGTTACGAATGGGAGTGAAAAAGGCTGGTCCGGTCGTGACGGATCAGGGAAATTTAGTTGTTGATGTGAAATTTACCTCTCTTGAAGATCCTGTTAGTTTAGAACAGACAATTAATAATATTCCGGGAGTTTTAGAAAACGGGTTATTTGTAAATTGTGTCGATGTGGTTTTGGTAGGGGAAATTCAAGACGGTAAACCGATTGTTCGCGAGATGTAATTTTTCCACTTTTTCTGAGATATTCAGCGCAACAGTAAATGAGCTTTTTGTTGCGCTTTAAAAAAATTAGCCAATTTTCAAGGACGACGAAAAATTTTATGAACTCTCTTTCCATCCCGACGTGGATCGTTCATATTTCTAGTGTGATTGAGTGGGTTGTTGCCATTTGGTTGATTTGGCGCTATGGCGAAATTCAAGGCGATCGCACTTGGAAATGGTTTGCCCTCGCTATGTTACCTGCATTAGTCAGTGCGATGTGTGCTTGTACGTGGCACTTTTTCGAGAACGTCGAATCCCTAGAATGGTTGGTAACGTTACAAGCTGCGACAACGGTTTTGGGAAATAGTACCTTGTGTTTGGCTGCATGGGGACTATGGCGATCGTCTCGGCGATCGAAATTAGACTCAAATTAGCTTTAAATCCAATGTTTTCTACTAATACATTATTTGCCCTATCTCTCTTTCCTTATTTAGGATTCTTGTGGTTTTTAACGCGATCGCGAAAAGCACCTCGTTTAGCCTTAATTGGCTTTTATGTCCTATTAATCTTTGTTGCCATTACCATTCCTGCCGGAATTTATGCTAAAACAGTTCATCATATTCCTCTAGCCGATCTAGATTGGCTGCATGGAAGTGCAGAGTTCTTTTTAACCCTTTCTAATATTTTAGTCGTCATTGGTTTCCACAAGGCAGTGAACGGCGAGTAATAACTTATTACCAATTAAAATATCATCGTTTTTCAATTTCCGCGACAGGTAAGAGGAGAGTTTCTTCGATCTCTTGGATGGTTTCATCGCTAATATTGGGCGTGCTATACATACACTCTACCAGTAATTTGATAGAATCATAATATTGTTTGAGAATCTCCTTTTGTTCGGGACTGAATTGCCAATCATAACCAATATTGCGGTGTTCGATAATTGCCAGCCTTAAATTTCTCGTCCAAATTTCGCCATTTTCTTTCCACCATTTTTGATAGTGAATGCGATCGCGATCGATATCGGGAAGTTGTTCGTGGAATCTTTCTAATGCACGTTTGAGATCGCTACCAATTTCTATATTACGATCCTCTGTAAAAGTGAGAAATAAATCCAGATCGTGGGCATATGTCACCAATAAAGAATCGAGAATTAAATCGATAATAAAATCCGGTGCTAGTTCAACAATAGTTTGATGATTAAACGCATAATCTAAATCTCGATCTAAATTACAAGCGAGAGAGCGATCGTGAATGGAGACTTTTAAACCGCGATTTACCGCATGAGAAAAATCAAGAGGATGAGATAATTTTGGATCGAACATGGGATTAATTGCTTGAGAAAAGTAAAAAGCACGAACTGAAGCAGCTTTATAGGGTGCTTGGACAAAAATTGCTTTTTGATGAACCCACGAAAGAAAAATTTGTAGTTTCTTGTCTTCGGAAATAATGCAATCCATTCTCTGTTTCATTTTCAGGAGAAAATCATCGACATATTCCATACTTCCCACAGCAAGAATAAAAAGATCTTTCCATGTTAAGCGATCGAAGCGAGCCAAACTTTTTTCTAAGCGATCGGGTTCAAAACTCTTTAAAAGAAATCGTCCAATGAGATATTCCTGCAAGCCAAGATGAGAAAAACCATAGTATTTTTGTGTTTTCTCAACAATAATATGATGTTGTATTTCAATGGTACTTAAAATCTTTTTACTTTCTTGTAGTAAGATTTCTCGTTCTTTTTTATTGTTACGAGAAAGAGAATCAAAAAAGTAGCGAGCAATATAATGACAAAGGCGATCGCGATCGCAAAATAATTCCTTTTTTGTAAAAGTTAAAACACCTAAGTAACACAACAGATCTAGTTTTTGTTCGGGAGCGAATTCTTGATAAATTGAATTAGACTCATCATTCTTATCAAAATCTTCAAGTTGAAAAATCAATTTCAACCCTCGTTCGTATAAGTCAAAAGGTTGTAAAGGAAATTTCCGATCCTCATAGAAAATAGATCGCATTAAATTCAACCAGATAGGATTGGTAGAAATCTCTAAGATTTTCTTGTTTTTTGAGATTTCTAAATCGAGTAAGAATTGATTGGCTATTTTTTTGCCTCGAGAGCGAGAATTAGCTACATATTGAAAACAAACTTGAACCGATTGTTTGACTTGCTCTTGACTGAGTTCGGAAATTTCAACATAAGTGAATGTCGGAAAAGTATAATCTGTAATTTGCGTCCGACAGGCCAAAATAAAGCGATTTTTATAATAGTTCTGAGTAAATGCACGGAGTTGATACTGAAGATCGCGTCTGTTTTCATAAGCAACTTCATCCATTCCATCGAATATAATTAAAAATTGTCCATAATTGAGTAGTTTTTCCGTTTGCAAGCAATTATTAAATTCTAAAATATCATCAATATATTCAATAATTTTCTTGGTTAGATCGGGTAATTTATGTAATTCCAAGAAAATAGGAATATAATTTTTTTGAAACTTTCCCCGAGAGCAAGCAATGATTAGAGATTGTAAAAATACTGTTTTCCCAACTCCAGAATTCCCGAGAATAACCAGTTTTGTATAATCGGTTGCGGCTTTTATGGCTGTCATTTTTTCCATGCGATAGCCCAAGCCAAACCGTTCAAAATCTTGAGAGCGATCGCAAATCTTCAAGAAAGTGGGTAAATTCAAATAAACATCGCGAGGGATCTTATCCACGCGATAAACATCAAATTCAAATTTTTCTACAGGTATCCATTGATGTGTTATCAATTGCACTCGACGATAGATATCGAGCATTTTATGGGATGCCCTCTTTCTTGCGAGAGGAATCATCGTGCTAATACCGGGTTCTAGGGCTTGTTCGGGGAGAGAATCCAGTACAATATCTTCAGAAATCGGCGGTAATTCGGCAACGTCTTGCCAATCTAACCCTAAAACAACACAAATTTGTTCAAAATCTTCGCGCTCGAGGGGCTGACCTTGAAGAAAACTATGAATGCTAGCGAGGGAAAATTGCAATCCATGAGAATCAAGAATTTTACTGGCTGAAGTCAGCCAAGCTGATTTAGCCTTCTCAATGCCTTTTGTGGACACTTTCAGCAATTGCTCTGCCCGTTCTGCCATATTCGTGCCTTGAAGTCGATCTAGGTGGGACTAGATCGCGAGTTTTTAACTTTCGCTGCCAATAAATTGTACAACCTTCAATCGTGAAGGTTTGGTCTGGGAAGCTAGAAACGAAAAAACAACGGCAGTGCGATCGCGCCAAAATAGGAACAATCGCGAAAAATATCCGAGTAGTTTCACCCTATCCCTATTTTTGCCACAATAGAAGAATCGTTTTGAGTGACCTACGGCACATGGTTGTAAAAAATAATCTCCCCGAAACAAAAAATCAATGGCGCTCGATCGCTCGAGAATTTGAGAAGGCGATCGGTAAAGGCAGTGTCGTGCGGCGCAAGGAAGAACTCTTAACTTACGAGTGCGATGGGTTGGCCGCCTATCGTCAACGTCCTGCTCTCGTGGTACTTCCCAAGACAACGGAAGAGGTCGCAGAAGCGGTGAAATTGTGCGATCGCTACGATCTGCCTTGGGTGGCTCGGGGGTCGGGGACAGGGCTATCAGGAGGGGCGTTACCCATTGCTAATGGCGTTGTTATCGTCACGGCAAAAATGAAGCGCATTCTCGCCATTGATTGGGAAAATCGTCAAGCGATCGTGCAGCCGGGGGTGATTAACAATTGGGTAACGCAGGCGGTAAGCGGTGCGGGTTTTTACTATGCTCCAGATCCCTCGAGTCAGATTATTTGTTCGATTGGGGGTAATGTAGCGGAAAATTCTGGGGGAGTTCATTGTCTCAAATATGGTGTCACCACTAATCACATTTTAGGGTTAAAAATTGTGACGGCGGATGGGTCAATTGTGAAGATTGGCGGGCCAGTTCCGGAGATGCCGGGGTACGATTTAACAGGGGTTTTTGTCGGCTCTGAGGGAACTTTGGGTATTGCTACGGAAATTACCTTAAAAATCCTCAAAACTCCCGAATCAATTTGCGTTCTTTTGGCGGATTTTGCCACGGTTGAGGCGGCTGGCGTTGCAGTAACGGAGATTATCGGCGCAGGGGTAATTCCGGCGGGAATGGAGATGATGGACAATCTCAGTATTAATGCGGTAGAAGATGTGGTAGCTGCCAATTGTTATCCCCGAGATGCGGGGGCAATTTTATTGGTTGAATTGGATGGATTAGAAGTAGAAGTACAGGGGAATATTCAGCGCGTCGCTGCAATTTGCAAGAAAAATGGAGCGCGGGAAATTACCATGGCTACTGATGCTGAAACGCGTCTCAAACTCTGGAAAGGACGGAAAGCGGCATTTGCGGCGGCGGGGAAAATGAGTCCCAATTATTTTGTACAGGATGGGGTGGTTCCTCGCACGCAATTGGCAAAGGTGTTGCGGGAAATTGAAGCCTTAAGCGAGCGATCGGGTTATCAAATTGCGAATGTTTTTCATGCGGGGGATGGTAATTTACATCCTTTGATTCTTTATAATGGGGCCGAATCGGGAGCATTTGAGGAAGTGGAGAAAGTCGGGGAAGAAATTCTCGCTTTGTGCGTGGAAGCGGGGGGAAGTTTGTCTGGAGAACATGGCATCGGAGCCGATAAAAATTGTTATATGCCGCGAATGTTTAATGAAACGGATTTGGAAACTATGCAATATGTTCGCGAGGCATTTAACCCGAAAGGTTTGGCGAATCCGGGGAAGCTATTTCCTACGCCTCGTGCCTGTGGAGAACGGGCAAATTTGCAACAGTCGGCACAAATTAAGGGGGCCGAATTGTTTTAAAGGATTTTAAAAGAAAGTGGCGATCGCGCAAGAAAATCCGGGTAAAAGCGGGGAAGTTATTGTATCTTCGGCTAACAATGTGGCGGTTAATCTCAATTGTGCGTTTTCGCGGCGATAAATTTCTACTTGTTGAGTAAAACGATTGGCGATCCAATATTCTCTTACGCCTTGAATGGAGTAGAGTTTTAATTTTACTTCGCGATCGCGTCGTTCGTTTTGCCGTCCGGGGGAAATGACTTCAACGACCAACTCGGGCGCACCTGTTAAATGCCCGGCTTCGTCTTCAATTTCTGCGAGTCTGTCAGTGCTAACCCAAACGACATCAGGAGAAACATTATCGGCATCGGAAAAGATGATACCGGGCATGATAATCGCTTCTCCTAGGTTACTCGACTCAGACCAAGTATCCAGTTGTCGGAAAATCTTGCCGTTAATTTGTTGGTGTCGTCGGTGGGGCGATCGCGTCATGAAAAGCTCTCCGTCAATAATTTCATAATGTACCCATTCATTTTCGGGTAGTCCTTCTAAATCGCGACTCGTCCAGCGAATTTTCTCAATCGTTTGGCTCATAGTTTTTGTGGGTTGAAAGATTTTTACAATTTCCGATCGTTTTTATGGAACTGGCATTGTGAAAGCTCAAAAATTATGATGGTAATTGCATTTATGCTTTCATTGTCGATCCGCCGGGGAATACAATTCCCCGTCTCATATGAGAAGTCCTCTGAAGAGGACTAAATTCATTGATTGTAGGTGATTTTGCAAATTCTTCAATCCATTTTAATGGATTTTTCGTATGAGACAGGGATTTTCAATCCCTGGCGGATCGACAATGAGAGCGAGGATTCAATTACCGATTTATTTTCTTAACATCCATAATAATACAAATCAATATTCATTGATAAATTGAGGATGTATCCAGAGAAATTCGCGGCGCTTATTCTGTACTTTTACGAGACCGCCAAAACCGGGATCTTTTTCTTTGATAATAACTTGCAGTTGCCGCAGTAAGGCACCTTGGGCGCGGATGGCTTCCCCGTGTTGGAGATCGGCGCGATCGCTAACATCATTTTTCTCCAGCCACTCGATCGCCATATTGCCTCCTTTAGTGGAGGAAACGATCGTTTGTTGGGCTAATTTAAGTTCTTTTTCGATATCTTCGTAGGCGCGATCGTCTAAAAGTATTTTGCTGGCGGAGTTGGCGACGGGGGCGATCAATCCGAGGGTGGCGATCATGAATTTGAGGTAGGGGGCGGCTTTGGCGAACCATTCGCGGGAAAGTTCGAGGGTATAAACTCCCGCTTTGGGGTTATCTGGGTTCAGTGCGGGGAGGGGTTTGCGGGAATGTTCGCACCAGAGGGTAAGTTGAAATTTGGCGCTTATCCATTTGGGGGGATCGAAAAAGCCAGTTTCGACGGGTTTGAAACTAAATAAGCGAGGACCTTCTTTGGCTTCATCGATGAATGCTTGCATGAGATAGGAAAATTGGCGATCGACTTGGCTCAATATGGCTTTTTGTCCTTGGTTTAAGGCTTGGAATTGAACTTGGTTGCGGCGATCGACGATGCGAATATCTTGGCGAATTTGTTTCATTTCAGCGAGGATATGTTCGCCTTGGATGGGCTGCGGGGTTGCGGTAGGGGCATTTCGCATGAGCAAGTCAATATTGTGCCAAGTGTCGCAGCCGGAAACGCTACAAGGATATTCGGGTCGTCCTTTGAGTTTGCTTTGAACGAGTTTTTTCACTTCAAACAGCCCCAAACCGGGGGTATTTTTGCCGCAGGGTTCGATACAAGGAACGACAATTTCGCATCGCAGTCCTTCCCAAAAATGCTCGACTAATGATTTTACTTCTTGGGTGAGTTCGTAGAGAAACCCTTTGGGATCGACGGCGCGAACGGTAATTTTGATATTGGTATCGATATGCTCGAGGAAGGCGCGACCATTGTAATCGTTATCGAGAATTAAGCCCCGTTGCCAGTGAACGCTTTGATAGTAGTCGTCGCGTCCGAGGGAGTATTTATGGAGACGGACGATGAGTTGATAAAACAGTCCCTCGGCGTTGGCAAGTTGTCCGCGATCGTCTACGATGCGACAAATCTGAACTTGTTGGCTTTCGACTGTTGCGAGTTCCCGGTCCCAAGGTAGGGAATTAGGGCGATTGTCGGGGACGAGTTGGGCGATAAGGCTGGTGGTACTTTCGGCTTGAGAGACTTTATCCAAGACGACCCGATAGGAAATATCGAAACGTTCCATTAAACGGAGGAAGATGGGATGCAGGTCTCGCGGATAGCCTGTTTCGCCTTTATAGGGGGGATTTGACCAGATTTGGCTCAGATAGTCGTGTTCCACTAAGCCTTTATTGTTGCGGGTTTCTGGGTCGTCGAGAACGAAACTAATCGCTTTAGCCAGCCAGTCGGGTTTGAGGATGACGATATCTTTGAGGAGGGGATCGTAGTGATAGTGAATGATATTCCCCAAGGTGTGATAAACCCGCAGGCACAGTTCCGCGAGAAAGCCTTCTACGCCTTGTTCTCTGCAAATGGCCAGCACGTCGTTATAGGCTAAATACGGTGCGTTGGTGGCTCTCAGGGCTTCGAGAACGCGATACCATTTGGCGGGGATGGTGCGCCCCATCCCGGGGAGGGTGGCGGCGATGGTGGCGATCTGGGTTCTGAGTTCCTGAATGCCTCTACATTGGGTTTTGCGATCGGGTTTGCTGTCTATGACGCAGAAGCCGAGAACGGTATCTTTGCCAAAGCGATCGATGAGTTCTTGGCGATCGATGTCCGGTTGGCGTTGGTTGGGACCGCCGTGAGTAGCGATAACGAGGATTTTGGCATCGGGTTCTCGCCGTTTGATGAGGGTAATCCATTCTTTGACAAAGCCCTGTTGCGGACCTTCTCGGGGTTTCCAGATGACGAGATAGATGGCGGCGGGACTGAAGAAGAGTTGACAGGTAGAGCGATACCGCCAAAGTCCCAAGCGTTGAGGGTAATTTCTGTTTTGGTGTCTGGGTTGGTGCAGTTTACGGGTTTGATTTCGATGCCGTGGGTGGTGGGACGATCTTCAATCCACGGATCGCCGCGCAATGCCCCTAATAAGCAGCTTTTACCAACTGCTCCTTCTCCCACTAAGATGAGTTTGGCTTCATTTAAGACAATTTTACCTTCAGCTTTCGCTCGCAGATATTTCTGAACCTCTTCCAGTCCTTGCTCGTATACGGCAGCCAGTTCGGGATTTAAAGGGTTGTTGTAGAGGAAAAGCGTTTGCAGTTGAGTGAGATTACCGAGGAATTCCGGGAGGGTTGCCAATTGGTTGTTGTCGAGATAAAGCCATTGCAGTTGAGTGAGATTACCGAGGAATTCCGGGAGAGTCGCCAATTGGTTGTTGTCAAGGTAAAGCCATCGCAGTTGAGTGAGGTTGTCGAGAAATTTAGGGAGAGTCGCCAGTTGGTTGTTGTCGAGGGAAAGCCATTGCAGTTGAGTGAGATTGCCGAGGAATTCCGGGAGGGTCGCCAATTGGTTGTTGTCGAGGTAAAGCCATTGCAATTGAGTGAGATTACCGAGAAATTCCGGGAGGATCGCCAGTTGGTTATTGTCGAGGGAAAGTGTTTGCAGTTGAGTGAGATTGCCGAGGAATTCCGGGAGAGTCGCCAGTGGGTTGTTGTCGAGGGTAAGCTCTTGCAGTTTGACAAGTTGACCGATCGCTTCTGGCAATTCCGTCAGTCCCATCTCGCCGAGATCGAGTTTTATTGCTCCTTCCTGTCGTGCTGCTTCAATCCGTCGCTCTGCTTCGCGGTATGCCTCATCCGGTGTCATACTAATTCTTTTTTACTACTTTGCCATTCTCTCCGTTATAGCATCGACACGGTGAGAATCGTCAATCCTTACCCTCAGCCTTCAGGATAAAGATTCGCTTTGATACCAAATCTGCATTATTCACGAAGTATTTCCTACCTTTGCTGTAGGGGCGTAGCATGCTACGCCCCTACGAGGTTTGAGGTGTTCGCGTAAGCGTCGCAGAGCCGTATCGCGTGAATATATCCCTCTTTTGTCACTTTCGCTAGAGCAAATTCTGAAACCTCCATATAACAAGGCTTTTGCAAAAACGAGAAATTTTTGAGTTCCTGTTAGTTTGCGATCGCTAAATATCATATCCTGACTGAGTTTAGGGATGTTACTTTGATTTTGCTTTTCCCAGAGTGACAAAAGAGGGATATAGCAAATCCATTGGAGTTGTAAACTTGTGAAGTTACCTCAAACTATTATGTTAATTGTGGAACAGGCATCCTGCCTGTGTTTCCAGCAATTACGAACAAGCAAGATGCTTGTTCCACTCATTCACAATTCATTTGGTTTTGCGATAGTCTGTGGTAACTGGATTCGCTTTGAGTTTTTCTTGCAGATAAAAAAACGTTTTGAGAAATATTTAGAGAGTGGGATCTCTTTAATTGATTTGCAAAAATATATTACTTGTTGACAAAAGTTGAGACTTATTTCATTCTGTATAATGGGATCAAACGTATCGACAGTTTTTTGAATTCATCAATTTGCATGAGATTGAAGCAATGGTACAACAACTTTCCCCCCCATCTCTCGATGAGGAACTTCTCTATCCTGACAGTGACGGTAAACCTTTGGCCGATAATACTACCCAATTACGTTTAATTTTCACCATTAAAGGGGGTCTCGACGCTCTCTTTAAAGACAAAGCAGATGTCTTTATTGCTGCGGATTTGTTATGGTATCCGGTTAAATTAACCCAACAACAAGTTTTAGAACAAGAAGAACCCCAAAGACAAGCACCGGATGTGATGGTCGTGTTAGGACGACCGAAAGGCGAAAGAGGTTCTTATAAACAATGGGAAGAGGATAATATTTCTCCCCAAGTCGCCTTTGAAATCCTTTCTCCCGGTAATAAAAAGAAGGATATGGAAACAAAATTTAAGTTTTATCAGCAACATGGAATCGAGGAATACTACCTATACGATCCCAAAAAGAATCGACTGCAAGGATGGTTGAGAAACAAAGAAAAATTAGCAGCGATTTCAGTCATGGAAGGATGGAAAAGTCCGCGTTTGGGTGTGAAATTTAGTACGAGTGAAGGAGAATTAGCATTATTTCATCCTAACGGAGAACGTTTTGTTTCTTATGTTGAAATAGTCGAACAACGCGATCGCGAACGAGCAGAGAAAGAACGCGAACGAGCGGAAAAAGAACGCGAACGAATAGAAAAAGAACACACTCAAGTCGCATTGGAGGAAGAACGAAAGAAAAATCAACAATTAAGCGATCGCCTTCTGCAACTCGGAGTCGATCCAACCAATCTTCCTTAATTTTGTTAAGCGATCGCACTCTTCATACTTTTGATTGAGTCAGAAATTATTGAGTCAGAAAATCCAGCAAATCTCGCTGTATTTCGGTATTTGCCGCAATGACCAAACCCGGCAATTGATAATCTTCACAAGTATTTAAAGGCGGTAATGGCGAACCATCGTGAGTCGTTACGATCGCTCCTGCTTCCTTCGCCAAAAACGCTAAAGCAGCCCCGTCAATGAACTTTCCTGAAGCGAGAACTGCTCCTGCGATCGCTCCCTGCAACATCCGCGCAAAAGCAGGAATAGGATTTTCTTTTGTATAAGCTCTACTGGTGACAACTTCATAAGCAGAAGGGAAAGAATCGAGGGGAGAAACCATATCCCAACCCAAATAAATGCGCTTTTCCGGGTTAGTAATGTGCAAGGGCTTACACTGGTCTAAATCGTCCTGTAGTTTCCCTTGAAAACAGCCTTCCCCTCGCAAAGCATAAAAATAACAATTTTCTGAAGGACTCAAAGCAATAACTGCTTCATACTCATCAGCATTGAGAATCGCGAGGATAATGTGATAATTGGAATGTCCGTCGAGATAGTACCGAGTACCGTCGATAGGATCGAGAGTAATGAGATAATCTCCTTGTTCTCCCAGAGTCGTCCCGCGAAAATACTTGGTATTATAAGATTGCTCCCATTCTTCCCCATAAAATCGCAGTTGGGGAAATATCCCCAAAAGTGCCACCTCTACAAAGGTTTGCACGGAAAGATCGGCATCGGTGAGGGCAGTGGCAAAGAAGTTCTCGGATTCTCCTTTTTCCGGGAGGGCAACAATATGAGATTGAATTTCTCGGGCGTAGGCTGCGGCTACTCTGAGATGAGGTAACAGAGTTTCTAGAATTTGTCGAGGCTTGGGAAGATCGGGCATGAAAAAGCACAACAGAGAACACCAATTTTTTACCATAAATTCTGGTAATTTTCAGGAAATTCGCGATCGCCAACTTAAAATAGAAATAGCGAGGTTATGGCAAGTATCGAGAAATGCGATCGCTTCTTTCAACGACCAACTTGATTAATTAAATTTTATATAGCGTATGTCCGCATTGGATTCAATATGACGGAACTGAAATCGGAATTGCCAATAAATTAGTCGATTTAGGTGTTCCTAAAGATGATATTATACTGGCTTATCATGCTCCTATTATGCGTCAATATGATGACTTTGGGGTAGGTTAATCGGGTGAAAGTTCTCTAGCACAAAGAGGAATTAAAGTAACGTACGATCGCATCGGTCAGTCCCTCTAGAGTATATTCTTTTGCTTCTACATCCACGCGACCCAATAATTCTTGACAAGTTTTCGAGGTTTGCGGACCGATAGAGGCAATGCAGCACGAAGTGAGAATTTCTTCTAATTCTTGAGAATTTAAAGCATCTTTAAATAAGCGATCGCAGTTCTTCACGGTTTTAGAACTGGCAAAGGTTATAATATCAACCGAACGCTCTTTTAAGGCTTTTAAAACATAAGGATCGAGGCGATCGGGACACTTAGATTCATAAGCGGGAACTTCAATAATATTTGCTCCCTTTGCGGTTAATTCCTTCACTAAAACTTGCCGTCCTCCCGTTTCCACCCGAGGAAAAAGAATCTTTAATCCTGAAAGGCGATCGGGGAAATGTTCCGCGAGAGAATCAGCAACAAAATTAGGCGGAATAAAATCTGGGTTTAAATGATATTCTTTGAGAATTTTGGCGGTTTTCTTCCCGACAACGGCAATTTTAAGATTGCCTAAACTGCGTAAATCTTTACCCAATGTTTCCAAACGCTTGCAGAAGTAATGAACGGCATTACTTGAAGTGAGAATGAGCCAGTGAAAAGTATAGAGAGAAGCGATCGCTTCATCCAATGCTTGCCAACTCGAAGGAGAAGTAATTTCTAAGGCTGGCATTTCTAAAACTAATGCCCCATACTTTAATAATAAACCCGTGAAATGACTCGACTGTTCTGCCGCACGAGTGACTAATACTGTTTTTTTGTCAAGAGGTAAAGGCGGCGATTGAAACATTTCTTGAAGATTAACAACTGCACCAATAACAATAATACAAGGAGAGAGGGGCATTCCTCGGGTTTGTTCTTGAATATTGGCTAAAGTTCCTCGCCAAATCTGTTGCTGGGAATTGCCGGTATTATGAATAATCGCGATAGGATAAGATAGCGATCGCCCATTTTGCAATAGATATTCAACAATTTTCCCTAAATTTCGTCCCCCCATCAAAACAACTAAGGTATCAATTTTTGCTAATGCTTCCCAATCGAGAATTTCCGGTTGATGTGCCGTCAGGACGGTAAAATAACGACTTAAATGTTTATCGGTGAGGGGAATTCCAGCCAGTAAAGGAGCCGCTAAAGCAGAAGAAATTCCGGCAATAATTTCAAAATTACACCCTGCTTTTTGCAAGGCTTCAACTTCTTCTCTCGCTCGTCCAAAAATCAAAGGATCGCCACTTTTAAGGCGAATCACTCGTTTCCCTCGATCGCAATAAGCAACCAGTAAGCGATTGATTTCATCTTGAGGTGTACTGGGTTTTCCTCCACGTTTCCCTACCTCTAATTTCAAACAATCTCGAGGAGCTCGAGTTAATAATTCATCATTGATTAAAGCATCATAAATGAGAACCTCTGCGGATTGCAGAATGCGATCGCCTTTTAGGGTTAGAGTATCTAATCCTCCAACCCCGGCTCCCACTAAATAAACTTTTCCTTGGGAGATCTTTTCCATTCTTTAAGGATTTTTTCATGATTTATTGCCCGATCGCTAATGTCAGAATCAACCAATATTTGACGAAGATGAAAGCTATACAATAGCGATATTTTTATCCTTGTTCCAAATATTCCTCTAATGTTTGAGTTCGTTTCTTAGTTAAATCGACTACACACAACGCATAAATTGCAGGCATTATACTGCCACCATCATAACGCCGTTGAGAGTATTCGCAATCCGCATCTCTGAAAGCAATCCATGCTGTTTGTGCTGCAACTAAGCGATTTTCTTGAGACGTTCCTTTTACTTTTTCTCTCAATTCTTTGTAAACTTTATTCAGTTTTTCATCGGCTTCTTGTGCTTCATTTGCAGTACAAAAGTTCATTTCGAGTTGCGTTTGTGGTGCTTCGCAATTAAGATTTTCATTGTTCTCGACAGAACTTTGGGCAATTTTAGGGGCTGAGGGATCTATACTGTGGTTTAAAGAAGAAATGGGAGAGGATTGTGCTGTAGCGATCGCGCCATTAATTCCTTCTGGACTGGTTGCGCGAGTTTGTTCGGGAGTCGAACACCCTGAGAAAACAACGAGAATTAAAGTTGCAGTAAAAAGGAGAACGTTTTTTGTTATTTTCATGTTCTGTTCAAATTTGATTAAATGATGAGTCTAACACAAATTATTCATCAATCTTTGATAATTTAGTTCTACCCCAGCCAACAGGCAATAGGAAATAAGAAGTATTCAAGGAAAAAAAGTTTCCAGATAAACTGATAAAAACTGGCGATTTCCGTTTTCTCTTCTAGATTGACTTGTTGACTCTGCCACCAGAGCAGTCCCAACAGAATACAATGACCCAACCCCAATAGCCAAGGATTAACCCCAGCTAAACCTACGATCGCCACCCCTATCATACCCAAATAGCAGAGGGTAACGATACTGCGAGAAATTTGAAAAATGGCGGTTTTCCCGACCATTAAAGTAAAGGTGACAATTTCATACTGTCGATCGCCTTCCATATCGGGAACGTCTTTAAATATTGCGATCGCGATCGTAAAAATGAGAATAAATAGCGTTAAAACAACAATAGAAGTGGGAATAATTGCTGCTCTGTCCAAGGTATCGTTAAAGTGTAAAAATAAACCTAAATTGACAATAACACCGCGAACGGTAAAGATACATAGTGCTGCTAAAAGTGGGAAGCGTTTTAAGCGAATAGGAGGAAAAGAGTAAGCTGTACCAATGACCAAACTAATCCCAACAGTTGCTAGTAGCCAACTGCCCCCAAAGGTCGCCAAAATCAAAGCTAAAACCCCTGTAATACTGACAATCCATTGCCCTTGATGACGAGAAAATACTCCTGATGCTAAAGGAAGATGGGGTTTGTTAATGCGATCGATCGCGATATCTTCTAATTGATTCAAACCTACGATATAGATATTGCCGCATAGACAGGAAAACCAAGCGATCGCTAAGTCGAGTAAACTTGTTAAATTCCAGTTATCTCTCGCAATTGCAACGGCAATGAAATAAAGTGCAAATACACTCAAACTCGTCCCGATAATCGTATGCGGTCGAGAAAATTTCCAAAAATTGATTATTGGTTTTTGGTTGCTAATTATTGTTTGTTGATTCATTAATAATGAGTATTCGATCGTTGTTTATTGATAATTGATTCGGCAGTATAAGCCATTAAACCAGAAAAGAGAATTAAAAGAACCCCTAAAGCATTAATATCGGGTTTAACTCCTGTGCGAATGCGACTAAAAATTTCTATGGGTAGTGTTGTCGATCGCACTCCAGCCGTAAAACTAGAAATCAGAAAATCATCAAAACTGAGGACAAAAGCCAGTAAGCATCCCGCAACGATCGCCGGTCTTAATTCCGGTAATAAAACCTGTAGAAAGGCTTGTAAAGGCGTTGCACCAAGGTCTAATGCTGCTTCTTCAAGATGGCGATCGAGATGCTCAAAGCGAGACGAAACAACGATCGCAATATAAGCTAAACAGAAAATGACATGAGCGGCAACAATTGTCCAAAAACTGAGTTGAATGCTCAAAATGGCAAGAAAAATTAGCGTTGAGATTGCGATCGCAATATCGGGAACAATTAAAGGCAAATAAGACACCCCGCGATATAAATTCTTTCCCGGAAAGCGATATTTAGATAAACCTACCGCCATCATTGTCCCTAAAATGGCTGCAATGAACACTGCGATCGCTCCTACCGCCAAGCTATTCATTAAGGCATGTAAAATACGTCTATCTGCAAATAAGCGAGCGTACCATTGCAGAGAAAATCCCGTCCATTTCGCGCTGTATGCCGACTCATTGAAGCTATAAAATGCTAAAACAAAAATCGGCAAATACATATACAGAAACATCAACCCGGAAAAAAATGCCATTTTAGCAAATATCGATCGATTCCTAATTTCTTAAGGGCGATAAATTCCTCCCTTTGGCATTTTAGCACCATTTAAAATAGCATTTTCTAAATTAGCACCACTGAGATTAGTATCATGAAGATCTGCACCCGTTAGATCGACCTTAACCAAAAGATCTTGACGAATCAAAAGATCGAGTAAATCTTGTGATGTAATTGTAGAAGTATGGAACAAACTACTATTATTAAGATTGTCTTTAATTAAGTTCAGTAATATTTTCTGATTGAGCTTAATGGTTGAGCGATCGACTTCCGTTAAGTCTATCTCAAAATGATTACCTTTAAGTAGGGCAATTAAATCGCGATCGCCTAACTGTTCCCGAGCGAGTTCAAAAATAGTATCTTTTTCTAAGTTAGCGCGAGCAAATTTCAGGATCTCATTTGGAGTTAAATGAATTTTACTCCAATCCATATCGCTGAAATCCAGAGAATCTATATTTTTAATACGGCCAATTTTAACATCGGTTAAATCTGCACTCGATAAATCTGCACTCGTTAAATTTGCATTACTCAAATCAGTATTAGAAAGATTGGCTTTGTGAAAACTCGAACCCTGAAGGTTTGCACCGTCAAAACGACTGCCTAATAAATCTTTGCCACTCAAAATTTTAGTGTCTGATTTTTGAGAAGAATCCGGACTTGAATCGGAGTTACTTTGACAGCCAAATAAACAAAACATAGACGTTGCTTGTTGATTATTCTCTTGTCCTAATTTGGGATTAAGACCAAAATCTGCTAATGCTGCGGGAGAGAAGATAAATAAATTAGCGATCGCGAGAACCATCAAACCTATTAAAGTTCGGAAACTCTTCTCTATTTCTCTTTTCATCTCAGTCAAAAGAATTTAAGTGAATTCAAGCTATAGTTTACAAAAACTCGCAAGATATTGCAAGATTTTATGTCAGGTTATGCGATCGCATCTCAACTGTTCTACAAAATGATTAAGATAAATAGTATTACCTGCCTAGACTATTTCTTAAATCAATGGAAATTGTTGTTATTCTTCTCTCCGGACTATTATCTTTTATTGCTCCCGCAGGATTTGCCCTCGATACCGCTATTGAAAGTAACATTCGCCGCCGTTTTGTCGATGCCGAAACAATTAACGTTCGGATTGATAATACTCCAACCCATCAACTGTTAAATGGAAAAGTCGATCGCCTGCGAATTGCCACTCGCGGGATCGAACCCGTAGAAGGACTGCGAATTGACACTTTTGAACTGGAAACCGATCCCCTCAACATTAATATTCACCACCTGCAACAGGATAGCCAAAATTTTCGCCGCGCTTTTCGTCAACCCGTTCAAGGGGCATTTCGCCTCGTTCTCATGGAAGAAGACCTCAACCGTGTTTTTTCCTCTCCAACCTTTGCCAAGCGCCTGCAACAGGTCGTAGAACGCATTTCAGCCAATATTCCCAACGCAGATCGACAAAACTATACACTCGAAGATATTGCCATTGATTTCCAAACAGAAAACCGCCTGAAAATGCAGGTCAGTTTGAGCGGAATAGACACCAATACCAAAGAAATTACCCGCGTGCAGGTACAAATCGAAACGGGAATAGAAATGACTAACGGCTATTCTTTAAAATTGGTAGAGCCGGAAATTTCCCTTGACGATCGCCCCCTTCCCCCGATTTTTGCCGATATCGTCAGGGATGCCCTCGGGGAGCGTCTCAACCTGCAAAGTTTAGAGACAGACGGAATTACCCTGCGCCTTCTACAATTAGAGATAGAACGCGATCGCCTCGAATTGGCCGCCTTTGTTCGCATCGAGCCGGAAATTCTCCCCGCCGCTCCTGAAGAATAGACAACAATAACGAATAATGGTTTCGTAGCGATCGAGCTTCAAATTTAGAATTGGTAGAAGGAGGGCTTTATGCAAGACCGACAACAACACAACCGAACGAGATTTTCCCTCAAGGCGATCGCGATCGTTCTCATTGCAAGCACGATCGCGGCAGGATGTCAAGGGGATAAATCCCAAATTACTTCTTCTCCCGATCCCTCTCCCACCCCCTCAGAAACAACACAACCAGAAGCAACCCCAAAACCTAACGAAATTGAGATATCAGCCCCGAATAAACCTGAAACTCCCCAAGAACAAACGATAAACATTTATTGGCTCAATGCAGAGGGAAGCGAGATTGAACTGGTATCGAGTGCCGCCAGCATTGAAGTCAAAGCAGAGAATCCTCCCGAAGCAATTCTCGAAAATGCCCTCGCGCAACTTTTAGCCGGACCTAAAAGCGATCGCCACGCAACAACCATCCCGGAAGGCACGCAATTACGCAATGTCGTCCTCAAATCCGATGGAATTCACGTCAATCTCTCTGAAGATTTTACCTTTGGCGGCGGAACCGCATCCATGACCGGACGAGTTGCCCAAATTCTTTACACCGCCACCAGCCTCAACCCCAATGATAAAGTCTGGCTGGAAATTGAAGGCGAACCCCTTGAAGTATTGGGAGGAGAAGGTCTTTTACTCGATCTCCCCCTAACCCGCCAAAGTTTTCAAGCCGACTTTAATTTGTAACGGGTGACTGATGGCCGTTGACGGGGGATCGATCTAATCGATCTAATGGTTTTCCATTCGCGAGGCTAAAATCTCGGAATTCCTGTGCCTGCTGTTCGATGCGGGCAGCAAGACGGTGACAGACTAAATTACACAATTCGTAAATTAACGGATCTTCAACGCGATAATAAGCCGATGTTCCCACAGTGCGACGACTGAGAATACCGGCTTGCAGCATCACCTTAAGATGTTTCGAAACATTGGCTTGACTGGTTTGCGTGGCTTCAACCAACTCTTGCACGCACTTTTCCCCCTCGCGCAAGAAATTTAAAATTCGCAAGCGCATGGGTTCGCTGAGAATACTAAAATAGTCAGCGAGTTGTTGTACGACTTCTTGCGATACGGATGGGGTGAGTTGCATAAACCTCAAGCCAAAATGTCGATCCCCGGATTTTAACAGCCTTTCACCGGTGATGACAATGATAACAAACCTTTTGGTTGTTTTTTCTTGGAGTCAATCCGGTTTAACTCGCATGAGAACTTGACCGTATTCTACCGGCTCGGTATTTTCTACCACAATTTCCATAATTTGCCCGGAAACCTCGGCTTCAATTTCATTCATTAATTTCATGGCTTCGATAATACAAACCGTTTGTCCGAGACTGACGCGATCGCCTACTGCCACAAAAGGCGCTTCATCTGGGGCTGGAGCGCGATAAAACGTCCCCACCATCGGCGAGGTAATTTCGACCCAGCCCGGATCGACCCTAGGTGGAGGAGAATCCATCGCAGCCGGGGGAGAAAGAGATAATTGAGAAGGCGGAGGAGAACTGGGCAGGACAACCGGTCCTACCGACTCGGAAGGAGTCACGGAAGATAGAGAACTCGCCCCTTTTTTCACCGTCAGTTCAAATTCCTCGCTTTTTAAGCTCAGTTCGACAATATCGGTCTGGGCGATCGCCGCCAGTAATTCGCGGACTTGTTGAAAATCAATAGACACCGATTGCAAATCCCAATAGCGTGTGCGGGTAGTTATCAGTCACCAGTCACCAGTCACCAGTCACCAGTTATCAGCCATGACTTAAGAACTGTTTACTGTTCACTGTTTATTGTTTACTTCTTTCGAGGTAAGCATCATTGCGGGTGTCAATTTTAATCTTTTCCCCCACAGAAATAAAGAGTGGTACCATGACCTGCGCTCCAGTTTCCACGATCGCGGGTTTGGTGCCTCCGGTAGCGGTATCGCCTTTCAACCCCGGATCGGTTTCGGTTACCTTTAGGACAACAGTATTGGGAAGCTCGACTTCTAGCACCCGCTCGTCCCAAGTGATGATATTCACTTCCATTTCTTCTTTGAGATACTTGACGCGATCGCCCACAGTATCGGGACTCAAGCGCATCTCTTCATAAGATTCCATGTCCATGAACACCAAATCATCGCCGTCTTTATAGGTGTGCTGCATATTGCGTTTTTCGAGAACTGCTTGGGGAACGGTTTCCCCGGCTCGAAATGTTTTTTCTACCGTGTTCCCCGTTTGTACGTTTTTCAGTTTCGTTCGCACGAAAGCCGAACCTTTACCGGGTTTAACGTGGAGAAATTCAACAACGCGCCACACCGAGCCATCTAGCTCGATCGTCACGCCGGTTCTAAAATCATTACTCGAAATCATGGGCTGCCCCAATGCAGGTCAAAATATCCGCGATCTATTCTACCGTGGGACGGTTCTCTCTAATTGCGGATTTTACGGCTCGGCCTTCTTTTGCTACAAAAAGAACAGAGAACGGAATTTTTCACATCATCATCATTTAGAAGTCTCAGAAGAATTTATGAACTTTTTAAAACCCTCTTGGGGTCGGCGTTTATCGTACTTCGGTGCGATCGCGACTCTCCTGCTCTTCTCTACAGTCTGGATCGGGTGCGGAAGTGCCAGAGCCGGTCTTGCCCAAGGGGATGCTATTACCGATCCCGTTGCCATTCTCCGTTATGCCCTCCCGATTGAGAATGAAGATATCCAACGCTTGCAAGGAAACTTGGAAGCGATCGCGCTAGAAATTCGCCGCCGTCGCTGGAGTTCGGCGGTGAAGGCAGCAAAGGCAGCCAATCTGGTCGCCAAATACAATGATGACAAAATCTTGCAAGATATTCCCGCCGAGGGTCAAAGCGAGGCTCAACAACTGCTCGACGAATTAAAAGAAGGGATGCCCTCGCTGATCGAAGCAACAGAAAATAAAGATAAAGAAACTGTTGTGACCCTACGAGAGGGACTGCTCGATCGCGTCGGTCGCTTAGAAACCATGATGGTCGAGGGCTTTCCTTTTGAAGTTCCTGATAACTATGCCAATTTACCCCAGTTGAAAGGCCGCGCTAAAGTTGAGATTGCAACCAATAAAGGGTTAATCGAGGCGATCGTCGATGGCTATAATGCTCCAGTCAATGCCGGTAATTTTGTCGATTTGGTGCAACGGGGCTTCTACGATGGTTTGGAGTTCTATCAAACCCAAGATTACATCATGCAAGTCGGCGATCCTCCCGGTCAAGCGGCGGGTTTTATCGATCCGGAAACGGAAGAATATCGCGCCATTCCTTTAGAAGTGAAAATTGCCGAGGAAGACGTGCCGATTTACGAGTTTACCCTTGAGTCCATTGGCCTGTATTTAACGCCTCCCGTGCTGCCTTTTAATGCCTATGGTGCGATCGCTCTCGGTCATCCCGATGCCGATCCCAATGGGGGTTCCTCGCAAATCTTCTTTTTCCTCTACGATAGCGAATTGACTCCTCCCGGTTTCAATCTCCTCGACGGGCAATATTCTGTCTTTGGCTATGTGGTGAAAGGAAAAGACGTTTTAGCAGAATTGAAAGCTGGCGATCGCATCATTTCGGCAACAGTAACAACAGGAAGCGAAAATTTACAATAAACGGCGAATGTTAAGCGATCGCTGATAACTGATGACTGATAACTGTATCGGGGATTTGGGGGAGCAGAAACTTTTGCAATTGGTGCAGGGTTTCTGCGACCCCAATTTTGTAGGAGATGATGGGGCAATTGTTGCGCTCGATCGCGATCGCCATCTGGTGGTCACAACAGATGTTCTGGTTCAAGATACCCATTTTAGCGATCGCACTACTTCTCCGTTTGATGTCGGTTGGCGATCGGCGGCGGCCAATCTCTCGGATTTGGCGGCGATGGGGGCTTCTCCGGTGGGTTTGACCATCGGTTTGAGTTTGCCCCCCCAAACTCCTGTTGCATGGGTTGAGAGGTTTTATCAAGGGTTTACAGCGTGTGCGAAACCTTGGGAAACGTCCATTATCGGCGGCGATCTCTGTGGTGCTTCAATGATTACCGTATCTGTAACCGCCCTCGGTCAAGTTGCTCCGACAAGGGCGATCCGACGTTCTGTTGCCCGACCCGGAGATGCCATTATCATTACAGGAGAACATGGTAAATCGAGAGCGGGCTTGGAATTATTGCTCGATCCTAATTCAGGAGAGGCTCTCGCTGCTGAAATGCGCGAGGAGTTAATGCGATCGCATCAGCGTCCCGTCCCGCGTTTGGATGTATTGCCTCATTTGCAGATCGTTCCAGATAGCGTTCCCATTGCGGGGATGGACAGTAGCGACGGATTGGCCGATGCGATCGTGCAGATTTGTCGCGAGAGTGGGGTGGGTGCCGCGATCGATCTCGCTACCGTACCCATTCCCGAGGCGTTGAAACTCCTCGTTTCTCCAGAAAAAGCGAGAAACTGGGTCTTCTATGGGGGAGAAGATTTCGAGTTAGTTTTGTGCTTGCCTCAACCTTTTGCCAGTTCTTTAGTTCATCAGTTGGGAGGAGACGCGAAAATAATTGGCAGAATAACCTCAGAATTAACCGTGCAAGCGATCGATCCTCTCAGTATTGCTTCCCCTCTGATTCTGACTCTAGAAAGGAGTTTTCAGCACTTTTAGAGACTTTAAAATCCCGATCGCAGTATTTTGCGATCGGGATTCCAGAAATTGCTTGGTCTTTAAGCCATTCAATTTAACAGTCAACGTTAACTGGTGACTGGTGACTGGTGACTGGTGACTGGTAATTGAATCAAGCCCATTTTTCAGCAACTAATTCAGCCAAATCGACAACGCGCTGAGAATAACCCCACTCATTGTCATACCAACCAACAACCTTAATCATGTTTCCACCCATGACCATCGTTAGACTGCCATCCGCAATAGAAGAGCAATCTGTACCGCGATAATCGCAGGAAACTAAAGGCTTGTCGTTGTAACCCAAGAAACCTTTCAGGTCATTTTCCGAAGCATCTTTGAGCGCCGTATTAATTTGCTCGACGATCGCGCCTTTCTCAACGATCGCGACGAAATCAACAATGGAAACATTGGGAGTTGGAACCCGGAAAGCCATACCGTTCAACTTGCCCTGCATTTCCGGAATAACCAACGCGACAGCTTTAGCGGCTCCAGTTGTTGTGGGAACAATATTGACGGCTGCCGCTCTCGCCCGACGTAAATCTCGGTGAGAAGCATCCAACAAGCGTTGATCCCCCGTGTAACTGTGAGTTGTGGTCATCATTCCCTGCACGATACCGAAGTTATCGTTGATAACCTTGACAATAGGAGCCAGACAATTGGTCGTACAACTCGCATTGCTGACAACTTTGTACTTGCCGTGTTCGTAGTCGTGATGGTTAACTCCCATAACGTAGGTACCGATATTACCTCCTTTACCAGGAGCCGTAATGAGAACCTGTTTGGCTCCTGCGGCTAAATGCTTGGAAGCTCCTTCGTCAGTTACGAATACTCCAGTGGATTCAATAATTAAATCAATACCCCAAGCATCCCAAGGTAAATTTAGGGGATTGCGATCGGAGACGCATTTAATCGTTTTGCCATTGACGGTTAGGGAGTTCTCGTCGGCGGAAATGTCCGCATCCAAGCGCCCTAACATGGAATCGTATTTTAATAAATGAGCATTGGTTCTGGGATCGGAAGTATCGTTCACGCCCACTACTTCCAATTGGCTGTTTTCACGTCCCAACCAACAGCGAAGAAAGTTTCGCCCGATGCGTCCGAACCCATTGATTGCTACTCTAATCACTGCGTCTTGCCCTCTATCTTTGAGCTACTAAACATTAAATGAATCTTAATATTCCAAATCATATCGCAAAGCTTGTCACTTCTCGCGACGATTTGCAGAAAAATTTCCTCAACATCTCTTCTCTACCTTCGCCTTCTAACCCAATCTCCTCAATAAAAGTTTCCGGATTGACAAAAAAAAACTTTGGGAAATGATAAAAATCGCCCAAATGCGGAAAAATATTGGCATAACTGATAATGCGCCCTTATCGATTCAGACCTAGCGAGGATATGAATTCTTGACGATCGCTATCCCAGTTCATCAAATCTTGATAAGATAGCGCGTGTCATTAAGGCAGCATGGTGTGTGGTGTGGTGTGTAAGGAGTGTTAATGTCTAAGACTGTTAATTTTGAGGGGAAACCCTTTCATTTTATTGGGATTGGTGGGATTGGAATGTCAGCCCTTGCTTACATTCTAGCCAAACGAAACCTTCCCGTTTCCGGTTCCGATCTGCGCTCGACGCATATTACCGATCGCTTGCAATCGGTAGGGGCGCATATTTTTCAAGGTCAGGATGCGGCAAATTTGGAGTTTTTCCAAACTTCAAGAGAACACCCTCGAGCGAAAGTGGGTGTTAGTGTTGGTGCAAATGGCAGCAAGGCGAACGAGATAGAAGCGAGGGAGGGAATCGCGATCGCGGTCAATGGCGACTCCCTCCCTCGCAGCAGAGAATCGCGATCGCCTTTGGATGCGATGCCTCAGATTATTTGTTCGACGGCGATCGGGATGGAAAATGTCGAGTATCGAGCCGCGATCGATCGCGGCTATCCGATTTTGCATCGTTCGGACTTACTCGCTGCATTAATTCGCGATTATCAAGGGATTGCCGTTTCTGGCACCCACGGTAAAACAACGACGAGCAGTGCCATCGGCTATATGCTCCTCGAGGCGGGAATGGATCCGACAATTGTAGTAGGAGGAGAGATTAATGGCATTGGCGGTAATGCTCGTTTGGGTCAGGGAGGATACTTGGTGGCGGAGGCGGATGAATCTGATGGTTCATTGATCAAGTTTGCGCCTGCGATTGGCATTGTCACCAATATCGAACTCGATCATCCGGATCATTATCAAAATTTGGCAGAAGTGGTGAACACGTTTAAAACGTTTGTTCGCCAATGTCAGCTCGTCATCGGCTGTATCGACTGCGATACCGTTCGCCAAGAAATTGCGCCGCAAATTAGCTACAGTCTCCAGCCGAACCGGGATGCCGATTATACGGTGACGGATGTGACGTATCACGCCCAAGGGACGATCGCTAAAGTCTGGGAAAGAGGAGCGCTTTTGGGAGAGTTAAAGTTGCAACTGTTGGGGGAACACAATCTCAGCAATGCTCTCGCCGCAGTTGCTACGGGTCGTCAAGTGGGTTTGGAGTTTGAGGCGATCGCGCTGGCACTTTCTTCGTTTACGGGAGCAAAACGACGCTTCGAGCATCGCGGCGAGGCCAATGGCATTACTTTTGTAGACGATTATGCCCATCATCCCAGCGAACTGCGAGCGACCCTTTCCGCCGCCCGCTTGCGCCTGCGATCGCAAAATGGTTCCTCTCCACGCCGGTTGGTGGCCATTTTTCAACCCCATCGTTTCAGTCGTACATTGACTTTTCTGCAAGAGTTTGCGGAATCTTTTGACGAGGCAGATATGGTTGTCCTGACCGATATTTATAGTGCGGGAGAGGCCGACCTCGGACAAATTAGCGGACAAACTTTAGCGCAATTGCTGGCCGAGCGTCACGATCGGGTCTTTTATCAATCCTCTCTTGATGCCGTCAAAAAATTTCTCCAAGAAACACTCCAACCCGGAGACTTGGCTTTATTTTTGGGTGCGGGAAATCTCAATCAAGTCATTCCCCAAATGTTGGCTTTCTATGAATAGAAACCAGATTTCGGGTAATTGAGTTGCTTTTGTCCAAAACATCCTTGCACATTCACCAATTAGGCTTATGACACTCTCATCTGACACACCCCGCACTGAAACCAGATTTCTCTATACCGGGCAATCCTTAACGCGATCGCCCATCCATCTCCCCGGCACGGATTGTACGATTTCCCCGCGAGTTGCCCTTGCTAATTTGACGAGCTTTCGAGTGGGAGGCCCCGCCGAATGGTACGTTGCCCCGCGCAATATTGAGGCGATGCAAGCGAGTTTGGCTTGGGCGCAAGATCGCTCTCTGCCTATCACCCTCCTTGGTGCTGGCTCTAATTTGTTAGTCAGCGATCGCGGCATTCCCGGTTTGACCCTAGCCACGCGCCATCTGCGCCGCTCCCAATTTAGCGAGGACGGGCTGATTACTGCCAGTGCGGGAGAACCGATCGCTCGGTTGGCATGGCGAGCCGCCAAACGGGGCTGGCAGGGCTTAGAATGGGCAGTTGGCATTCCGGGGAGCTTGGGAGGAAGCGTCGTGATGAATGCTGGCGCTCACCATGCCTGTGTTGCCGATAGTTTGGTCGAAGCGGTGGTCTTAAATCCGGACGGCAGCCTCGACTATTTAACCCCTGAAGACTTACATTTTGCTTATCGAACTTCTACCCTACAAGCAGATAAGCGGCTCATCGTACAAGCCACCTTAAAACTCCAAACCGGCGGCGATCGCGAAGAAATCATGGCCCAAACCAATCGCAACCTTCAGCACCGCAAGAGTACCCAACCCTACCATCTCCCCAGTTGCGGCAGTGTTTTTCGCAATCCCGAAGCTCATGCAGCCGGTTGGCTGATCGAGCAACTGGGACTGAAAGGCTATCAAATCGGTGGGGCGCAAGTGGCTCAACGCCATGCGAATTTTATTCTCAACTGCGATCGCGCCAAGGCCAGAGATATTCTCCAACTCATTCACCACGTTCAAGAAAAAGTCGAGCATCACTGGTCTCTAAATTTGCACCCCGAAGTGAAGCTCATTGGGGAATTTTAAAAAAGAATGAAGGAGGAAAGATGAATTTTATCCCCCACTTTCTCCCCCTTCCCCTTCTTCCCCACTCGTCCCGAAATCCCCCGCAAAATACTACAATCAGAAAAAGCAATAGCAACGAGAAAATAACATGACTCAAGGAAAAGGTTTTGGTTTCGGTTTAGGCAAAATGAAAGAATTAACCGAAGCATTTAAAAAAGCACAACAAGTCCAACAAGGGGCCAAACAGCTTCAAGAAGAACTGGAGCAGATGGAAATTGAAGGACAATGCGACGAAGGCTTAGTCAAGGTTGTTTTGAGCGGGAATCAAGAACCTCGTCGCGTTGAAATCGATCCCAAAGCCTTAGAAAAAAATGCAGAAACTCTCTCTGAGTTAGTTGGTGCTGCGATGAAAGATGCTTACGATAAATCTACGGAAACCATGCGGCAGAAGATGGAAGCATTAACCAGTGGTTTAGAACTTCCGGGTTTATAGAGTAAGTTTCCCACCTCATAGAAAAAATTCATTGATGAGAAAAAACCATCAATAAACAACCTTGCTCTAAGTCTGTGATTGGAGTAGGGTTGTTTATGTATACTCCAAAATAATGACATCTTTGCGATCCTCAAACATTAAATCCGAGCTATCATATAGTATGATTTTGAATATATCTCAAAAATAACTTCTGTAAGATGCTTTCAATTCCTAATTTTTTAAGGTCGCTTAAACCTCAATTACTTATTTTCGCCCTCATACCATTGGCTCTCAGTAGCTTTGGTAAGCCTCTCTCTGCTCACCCCAATACTGATTCTCTTCTGAGCCAGTCTTCTGTAGGAGCAAGAGAAGGAATAAACCAACAACAAGCTCGAGATGTCATTCAAGCGTATGCCAATGGTGACTACGAACGAGTTAGAGCCATGCTGATTCCGGGGTTACAAGCAGAATGGTCAGCTGATAAACTTAAAGCCGATTGGGAAACAAATTTCATCGAAAATCTCGATATCGGGAATGTAGATCGTATTCTAGAAACGAAAGTGATTGAGACTTTGGTTGGTGATATTATTTACGTTTGCGCCCAATTTGAGCGATATCAACCCTCTTGTTCCGTCAGCATTGCCAATTTTGTGGTCACTTTTAATACTAATAATCAAATTGCTGGTATTGATTTTCCCAAACTCGAAAGTATTGAGACGATCGCCAAAAAATTTGTCACTGCCCTTGGCGATGGAGATTTTGCTGCAGCCCGAAGCTATCTTGCTCCCAACCTTAAAGAACAACAACTTCCTCAACAAGTTCAGGAGACATGGGAAGGTCAAGAGAATCTCTGGGGTGAGTTTCAAGAAATTGTGAGTATTACTAATCGTCCTGGCCCTAGTGATGGTGAAAAAACTGTTCTTGACATCTCTATGGCGTTCAGAAATGGTTCTGAAGAAATGATTGTCATCTTCGACCGAGAGAGACGAATTGTCGGCTATAATTTTTTCCAATAGACCGACCGGCTTTCATATATCCTTACTATTAATAGTGAGGTACATGAAAGCCTCTAATATAAATATCGGTTAGACTGTGTTATTTTTCCGCCGATCTTAGCAATCGCATTGATAATGACTATGGATTAACGACGAGGAGTTTGAGAAACAATTTGTAAATTGGGCATTGCCGTTACAGCATTATAAAATCGTTCCGATAGCGCTTGATTGCCAGCATCGGTAAGATGTACTGGATCCATAAAAGCAATCGCAGAAAGATTATCAAATAAACGATAATAGTTGAGAACCTTAATATTTTTGGGAAATGCTTTTCCCAGTTGCTTATTAACTGCTTCTAAACGAGTAAAGCCTACTTCAATTTGTTGCGAGTAAGCCGATCCTAATTCTTGGACGATTTGTCGCTCCTCTGGTTGGCGTTTTTCGGGAGAAATTCCCGTGATTTCCGGCTGCAACGCAACAATGAGGGGAATATTTGCTCCTGCACCAAGTTGAATCATTTGTTTGAGATTCTGACGATAGCGAGTGACGCGAAATTCTAATTCTGCATCATTTTCAGGTAAATATTCTACTAACGAGTGGGATTCGTTAGCGATCGCTAATGTTTCCCGAGCTAGAGAAGGCTCGGGTTTAAAAATGAAATATTGCAGGCTTTTGTAAATACTGGTATCAGTTAACAATTGCAAAGTAGATTGACTTAAATAAGTCCAAAAATGCTGGGCAGGATTGTTGAGAAATTCAGCTTGTTTGGGGATTTCTGCTGCTTCTTGCTCCCGAGGCAGCATGAGATCGCCATAACCGTGCAGGACGATCGCCGCGTCGGGTTGGTAGGGTAAAATCTCCAGAGCCAGTTGAGCGAGTTGATTGCCTGAAGTATAGCCCGGCACTGCTGCATTAATGACGCGATAGTTACCGCCGCGAATTTTGGGGGGTAACAATAAAGCATTGGCTCGTCCCGTAGCATCCACGGGTAAAATATTCGGTCGATATTTTTCAGGGGAACGTTTTTGTTGTTCTAATCTAGCTTGCAGGCGGGATTGCAATTTATAAGCAATTGTTTGTTGATTGGCTGCGAGATTATTTTCCGTATTGGTAGCAATGCCTCGACCAAATGCGGTGGAATCCCCCAAAATAAAAATGCGAATTTCATTATCGGGTTTTTCTAATGGGAGGGGGCTATCATCGCGAAATCCTTGGGCGTTAATTTGCCAAAATTCGCTTTCTTGTTCTCCAGCTAAGCGATATCCCGTGGCAAAATTAGGGAGGGCTTTTAATTGACCGCGATCGGGTAAACCAGCGAAAGTTTTTCCTTCGCGATCGAGAAAGTTGAGGGTATAGGCGGTAAACTCGTCCGGGGCTCCAGCATAGTTCGCTAATTTCCCCTGATATCCTAGCAATCCCATCGTAATGCGCGTCAGGACTTCGAGGACGACGAGACTCATTGCAGCAAACAGAAATAGTTTCCACCATGAGATCGGGTGACGCTTGCGCCTTTTGTAATAGGGACTGCGGTAGGATTTGAACATTTTAGGTAGTTTTGGGTTAGGGGTTTGGAGTTTGAGTCAATTTATCCCTTATCCTCTATCCTGACTGCAATTCCTTCATTTTTGCGAAATTGCCAACAGGGGATTGGAGGAAAGCAGGCGGACAATTATGATAATGCTGGATAGGTCGGAATCGAAAGTAGTGTAACGCAAGGTTCTTCTTTCGATCCAGTACCAAAGCACGATTTTACTATTAATCGATCGATGTCTTACAAATTATTGTTTGTCTGTTTGGGAAATATTTGCCGCTCTCCGTCGGCAGAAAATATTATGAATTATTTAGCGTCTCAAAATGGATGGGGTGATGCGATCGCCTGTGACTCGGCGGGAACTTCCAGCTATCATATCGGTGCGTCTCCCGATCGCCGCATGAGAGCGGCAGCAAAAGAGCGAGGAATTGAGTTACAGGGGCAAGCCCGTCAGTTTGTGCGAGACGATTTTACCCAATTCGATCTTATTTTGGCGATGGATCGGGAAAATTACCGCGATATTCTCCGACTCGATCCCGAGGGAAAATACAAAGATAAGGTAAAAATGATGTGCGATTTTGTCACGAATTATCCCGATCGAGATGTTCCCGATCCCTACTATGGCGGCACGGATGGATTTAATTACGTTATCGATCTGCTTCTTGATGCCTGCGAGGGATTGCTCCAAGAAGTAGTAAAAGATAACTGATTACTATCTTACTAACTGATTTTCGAGGGCAAAGCGAACTAATTCGGCTCGGTTGTTGGTATCTGTTTTTCTCAACAAGCTACTGACGTATTTTTCGATAGTTCTGGGACTGAGGTGGAGGGCATTGCCAATTTCGATGTTAGATAAACCTTGGGTTAATAGATCTAACACTTCTTGTTCTCGCTTGGTTAAATGCAACGAGATCGTCGGAGTTGATGGCGAGGAGGCTTCGAGGCGATCGCTTTTTTGGCGATCGCTCTTGGGAAGACTTACCGTTGGCGGAATGGGAGAGTCTGAGGTAGAGAAACGCAATTCGGTTTGAATCACTTGCGATCGCTCTAATAAATTACGAATGGCTGCTCCTAACTCCTCCATTGCAAAGGGTTTGGGAAGATATAAATCGCAGCCGACTTGATAGCCGCGAATGCGTTCGGCTGTCGTATTGCGTTCGGTGAGCAAAATAACGGGAAGCAAGCGAAATTCGGGGCGACGGCGAACTTGTCGGACGAGTTCATAACCATCGGTTCTCGGCATTTTAATATCGGCGACCATTAAATGGGGATGGGAAGACTGTAATAAAGACAATGCTTCTTTCCCATCCTTGGCGGTAATGGTCGAGTAGCCGGACAGTTCGAGGTAATCGCTAATGGCTAAGCGAATACCAGGATTATCATCCACAACCAAGATGAGCAAGGGCATAAGTTAGCAAAACGGGCTTCTCAACCCGAGTTTACACCTTTCTGTATGCAGTTGCGGCCAAAGTCTATCTGATGGTAAGACGGCAAGCGATCGCGATTTGGCTAATATGATTGGAGCATAATCTAAGGTATCCGCGATCGCCCTAGGGTTGCCATGATACTTGCAAGTTGCCGGGTTGATTCAAATCTCCCGTAAAAATCACGCCGCGTTGGTTGGCATGAAGGTGACGCAGAATTTTGTAGATTTCCTCTACGCGATCGCTCATCCCAGCTTTTTCAGCGATTTCTGAGAGAGATAAGGGTGAGGTGGCAGCTTGCAGGACAGCGATCGCTTGGCTTTGCAAAGACAAGACCGAGGCCGCGGCTTTTTTCCCAGCTTCGACTCCGGGTTGGTGATAAGCATTCACGTTCACAAGGAAGCCGTATAAACCCACAGCACGCTCGTAGAGGGAAATTAAAGCGCCTACCGTGCGAGGGTTAACTTCTGGAATCGTGACCACAATGGAATCTCGGTGATTTTCATAGAGAGCTTGGCGAGTACCTTGCAGAAAGCCGGAGAGGAAATCCCCACTGGTGGCTTCGTTTTCAATAGCGATGGAATTCCCTTCTCGATCCTTCAGCACTTCGATAAAAGTGAGAAAGAAATTGGGTACGCCTTCCCGGAGTTGCTGCACGTAGGCGTGTTGGTCGGTGGAGCCTTTATTCCCATAGACGGCGATGCCTTGACGGACGATATTGCCATCGAGGTCTTGTTCTTTTCCCAAGGATTCCATGACCAATTGCTGTAAGTAGCGACTGAAGAGCAATAAGCTATCTTTATAGGGTAAAACCACCATATCTTTTGCACCTTTGCCATTGCCTGCAAAATGCCATGAGAGGGCGAGGAGTGCTGCGGGATTCTGCTTCAAATCAGGAATTCGGGTGGCATCGTCCATCACTTTTGCCCCCTCCAGTATGGCTTGAATATCGATGCCTTGTAGGGCGGCGGCGACGAGTCCCACGGCGGACATTTCTGAAGTGCGCCCTCCCACCCAATCGTGCATGGGAAAGGTGGTGAGCCAGTGGTCGGATTTAGCGATATTATCTAATTTTGACCCGTGACCGGTAATGGCGACGGCATGGGGAGCAAACTCGAGATCTTTGGCTTCATAAGCGGCTTTCGCTTCTAACATCCCGTTGCGGGTTTCGGGGGTGCCGCCGGATTTGGAAATGACTAAAACTAAGGTGGTGTTGAGGCGATCGCCGATCTTTGCGATGGTTTTATCGATTCCGGTGGGATCGCTATTGTCGATGAAATGAATGGCGAGGGGAGGAGTGATGGGGGCGAGAGCTTCGGCGACGAATTGGGGACCCAAGGCAGAGCCACCAATACCGATGGAAAGAATGTCGGTAAATTTGGCGGCTCCGGGGGGATGGATTTCGCCGCGATGAACTTGGCGGGCAAAGGTTTTTACTTGCTCGAGGGTTTCGACAATTTCTTGCTTGAATGCGGGAGAGGGAGCAAGATCGGGGTTGCGAAGCCAATAATGTCCCACCATGCGGTTTTCGTCGGGATTGGCGATCGCACCTCCTTCTAAGGCAGTCATCTCTTGAAATGCTCTCTCGAACTCGGGCTGCAGGGCTTTAATGAAGAAATCATCGAAGCGCATTCGGCTTACGTCCACGTAAAATCCGAGGGCATCGTTGTAGTAGAGCCAGTCTTGATAGCGTTGCCAGAGCGCAGCAGAGTCCATAAATCAACCTCAATATCCTCTGTATCCTGTATATCCTTGGATTTAGTTTACGCTACCCTTGTCTCTCTAGACTGGGATTTTGGGATTTTTACAATTTTAAGCGGCTGCGAACAATGAACAATAAACAATCCGAGGAAATTGCTGTTCTGGAGTGGGAGGAGTGCAATCGCATTTTTCGGTTAATCTCGTAATTTTCAGGTTTGATTCACTAAGGTTGTGGTGTTTTGAAAAGGTTTTGCACCAACCACGTTAAGAGCGATGCGGTCATTCCTGTCGAAAATGAGATGATGGCGATGACGATTTCTCGGTGAAAGCGTCTGCTTGTTGTGCCATGCGGATTTTACCTTCTATAATGGTAGAGCGATAGAGTTCGTCGGCAATTTGCGAGCCGGTTCTTTCGAGGGTGTAGAATTGGGTATCTTTAATGGCTAGGTTTCCCCAAAACCAGTTTGTTAGGTCAACTTGTTCTAAGTTGGGGAGATGGATGGAGAAAAATGCCGTTTCGGGTAAGTCGAGTTGAATTTCGGGAATGTCGGGAGTAAAGATTAATTCTATAGGGTTCGGAGGGGTTGATTTCGGGGGGTAATTTGAGATTTTTGAGTTGATAGCTTTCGAGGGTCAAGGTAAGAGGTTGCAGTCCTAAATAGAGGGCGATCGCATTGGCGCGATCGCTAGACTGATTCGGGTTGGCGGGTTGGAGAGAAAAGGCTAATTTGTTGTTGTTAAAAGGATTATAGTTGAGTCCTTCGACTGTAGTTAAATGGTTTAAGCGGAGTTCGAGAATTTCGATTTCACTGGGGGAGTTGCGATCGCTGGGAGCAAGTTTCCAAAGACTCTGTTTGTTGTTGAGTTCGATGGTGAGGGTATTGATGCGATCGAGTTGAGGGATGCACCCGTAAGCGAGAATATTATTGGGATCGTGCTGAATCACCGATCGCCAAATCGCCTCTGCTTCAGCATAATTTCCTGCATTCTGTGCTGCAATGCCGCGATCGAATAGTTGCTCGATCGCAGGCTTTTCAACAGGTGCAACCGAGTCAGCAATAGCAACTCGAGGCACTGCTAACACCGATGTACTCAGCAAGACTGCAAATATAGGATTAACTTTCATAAGCGATCGCGCATCACAATTCTCTCACTGCCCATATCATAGCGCCACTCTCTCTCAATGAGAAACGCGCTATTGTTTGAGCGTTTCACCTTGAGGTTGCCAATTTCTCCCGACCTAGGGATGGATACCGTAGGAACCGGCTTCATCTTCCTTTATTTTAATGGCGATAACCGTGACAAATGACCCGCTAGAACGCTTTGCGTGTAGCGAGAAAGAACCTCACAGATCCATTAGAGCGGGGAGAGTGAAAGAAAATCTTTCGCGAACAGAAATTCTAAGCTAGATTTGAGGAGCGTTAACTCATTTGCTCGATCGCAGGAGCAATCGATTGACCTCAGAGGTTAAACTATATAACGGTCGATTGACCTCAGAGGTTACGCTATTAGCATTTGAGCGATCGCACTTGTCGCCAGATATTAACCGATCGCCCACTACTGTTGAATTGTTATGTTTAGTTCTCTAAAAGGTTTATTTTCCAAATCCGGTAAAGGAATCGGTCTCGAAGTTGCCCCAGAACGCATTAACGTCGTGCAACTGAAAAAACAAGGACAAACCTATAAACTGGATACCTACATCACCGCAGAAGTCCCAGAAGGGATCTTTGAGGACGGACAAATTGTCGATTCTCCCGCCCTCGCCGAACTGATCCAAGAAACCCTCAGTCAAAACAATATCAAATCTAAAAAAGTCGCCACGGCAATCCCCATGCGCGAAGCGATCATTCGCATCATTCCCATTCCTGCAGAACTCGACGATCAAGAACTCAAAGAAATGGTTCTCAACCACGAGGCGGGTTTATACTTGCCCTATCCGAGAGAAGAAGTCGACTTAGACTACCAAAAGCTCGGTTTTTTTGAAGATGAAGACGGCATTGAAAAAGTGCAGGTCTTACTCGTTGCCACCCGTCGGGAAGTCACGGATGTTTACGTCGATACCATTCAGCAAGCAGGTCTAGAAATTGATGTCCTCGATATCAATAGTTTTGCCCTCATTCGCACCATTCGCGAACAATTGCGGCAATTCGGGCCTCAAGAAGCTGCCGTTTTAGTCGATGTCGAATTTGAAAGTACGGAAATTGCCATCGTAGTAGATGGCGTGCCGCAATTTTCCCGCACGGTTCCTATTGGCACCTTTCAATTGCAAAGCGCCCTTTCTCGAGCCATGAATTTACCCACCAAACGCGATACAGAGATGCTGCAAGGTATGACCATTCCCAGCACTCCCGTTGACGGCCTGCGAACCGGAGCCACAGGAATCAATCCAGGAATGGCCGCCCTGTTGCGAGTTCTAGGAGAATTAGCCGATGAGTTGCGCCGCTCGATTGATTTTTATCTCAATCAGAGTGGAGAATTAGAAGTCGCTCAATTATTGTTAGCCGGACCCGGTGGGGGAATCGGTCAACTCGACGAATTTTTTACCAATCGCTTGAGTTTGCCCACGGCTCAAATCGATCCGGTTTCTTCTTTATCCTTAGAAACCGACGAAGAAATTCCCGACGTGCTGCGTCCGGGATTGGGTGTTGCTTTAGGTTTGGGACTGCGGGAGATTTAAAATGTATAGCTTAGATGTTAATTTTCTCAACGATCGCGCGGCCGTTCCCGCCGCAACCTCGGCAGGAGTCGTCAAAGCCCCGACGCGGCAAATTACCTTAGACGAACTCATTCCCGCTTTCGTTGGCGGAGCGATCGGTCTTGTCGCTTTGGGTGTTGCAGGAGCAGGATTTGTCTATATCAATTTACAAACCGCCCAATTTGAAGAAAAATCGCAAATTTTAGATGGAGAACTGAATCTCTTACAACAACAAAACCAAAAAATCCAACAATTGCAAACTCAAATTGATGTCGCCCAACGACAACGAGATGGGCTGGCAACGGTTTTCGTAAAAATTCTCCCGTGGTCGGCAGTGCTGGCGGATATTCGCGATCGCATTCCCCCCGGCATCCAACTGACTTCCATCACCGAAAAAGCACCGGAAGCAACTCCGGCAGCCCCTCCACCCGCCCAAGGTCAAGCAGCCCCGGCTCCAGTATCCCAACCCATGTCCAGCTTGTCCCTATCGGGCTATGCCGATTCCTACGATACCGTCAATTATTTCTTGTTGTCCTTGGGGCGATCGCTCTTTTTCAATTCAGACCAAGGAAAAATCACCAGCGCCAAACTGGTTGACGATCCCAACAGTCTCAAAACACAATCGGAAGGACAGAGTGGTACAGCTTCTCTTGAACTGCCTCAAGTCGTTCAATACACTTTAGAAATTGAATTAAACGATCTCAGCAAACAGCCGCCAGCAGAACTGGCAACCCAACTGGAAAGCAAAGGAGCTATTGGTTCAGTGGTACGGTTGAAAAACCTCGAACAACAAGGACTGATTGCCCCTTAGATATCGAGGGATTTGCCAGACTCACTCGTCTTCTGCTTTTTGTATTTTTCTTTAGTTACCGGAGGTGTTTTTAATGACTTTTGCAGACGATCTTGCCCCCATGGAGGGGGAAGAAGAGGAACAATCCCCCTATCCGAGTGCGTTTGGAATTACCTTTACTCCAACCATTATTGGCGTTTTAATTGCCTTGGTCAGTCTGGGAGGTGCTGGATTTCTGGCTTGGAAAGTTCTCCAACCTGCTTGGGAAAATTTGCAAACCATTAAACAGCAAGTGGATGAAAAAGAAGTTCAAAAGCTACAACTGGCAAACTTGCAAGCCAAAAGCCAAGAACTCCAAAGCCAACTCCAACAGATCCAAAGCTCTCAACAGGATGTCTTGCGTTTATTCTCGGGAGATACTAGCTTAAACACCTTACTTCTCAATATCAACCAACAAGTAAAAAATCGCGGCATTTTACTCAACTACTCACCGCCCTCGGGAGACCCAGAACCTATTATTGATGGATCTTGGGGCGAACCTGTCAATGGTTTGCTCAAACGTCAAAAAATCGAGCTGCAAATCGAAGCTCCTTTTGGCGAAACCTTGGAGATTCTGAGGAATTTTGAAAGGATGCAAACCCTGTTGGTCATTAAAAATCTCAGCATGGAAGTGACCCAGCAAGAAACGCGAATATTGAGTAATCGCGGCAATATCCTGACGGCTGGAGAACCAGAATTAACGGCTAAATTTGATGTTGAAATTCTCATTCCCGTCAGCGAAGAAGAATTAGCCGCTCAAAGCGCTCCTGCGGCAGAGGAAGGCGCAGCCCCGGGAACGACACCAACTCAATAAAAAATGGCAATGAACGAGGCGATCGCGAGGCATAGTTTCGAGCAAAATGGTATAAGTTATAGGCAAGGGAAAATCAACGCAGTCGGATTTCAGGTCCGATCGCCAGTGCAGTTTAAATTTGGTCGAGGAGTGAACCTGTGAGAGCGTATCAAAAGTCGCTGGGCATTTTAACTGGAGCCGCCGCGATCGTGCTGGTCGCCGCACCCACCGCAAGAGCCGCCGACGTACAGATTACGGGAGCAAAGCTGGAAACCACGGAATCCGGTATCGTTCTGCTTTTGGAAACGGCGGGGAGCAGTGAAGTTCCTCAAATTTTTATCGTTCCTAAATCGGGAAATCGCGTCGAAGCGACGATTGTTAACAGCCAGTTATATCTTGGCGAAGGTCAAAATCGCCTGCGTCAAGATAACCCCGTTCCCGGAATTGCCGCCATTGAAATGTGGCAAGGGTCTCCCAATAGCGTTTTTATCTCCGTCATGGGCAGCGATCGCCAACCCGCCGGCCAGATTTTACAGCAAGAAGCCGGAGCGATCGTTTTGGGTTTTGCCGCAGAAAATACCGAGCGTTTGGGATTGCAGAGACAAAGCGATCCCGTCTTCAATTCCACTTCCTCTTCGCAGAATTTACCGACTCAACTGCCTGTCCCACAATCGCAACCTGTTTCTCAAGAACAATTCTCCCAAGAACAATTTGCGGCGAACTCCCCACAAACTGCCGCAGCCTCTCCAAATACAGCGATCGCTCCCCCTGCGGTCAACCCTCAACCCAATCTTCCCCCCTACGACCCGAACTTTTTTACCGAACTGGCTCAGCGATCGGATGCGATCGCTCCCAACGCACAAATTATCCCCGAAGGGAACCCTGCCCCTCTTGCCCAACCCGCTCAACCCATCGTTCCCGTTCCGCCGCTACTGCCCCAACCCGTCCCGCCTCCAGTGAGTCCGCAAGCCGTCGCTAATGTGAATGTATCCCAAGAAATTTTAGATTTGGGGACGGCGGCGCGAGTACCTCGGATTGTTTTGCAAGAAGCCCCGGCTCGAGAAGTTTTGAGTTTATTGGCGCGATCGGCAGATCTCAATCTGATTTTTGCCGATGATGCAGAAGGTGGAGACAATGAAGGCGGCGGACGACGGATTTCTCTCGACTTACAAGATGAACCCGTCCAAGATGTTTTTAATTACGTCATTCAAGCAACAGGCTTGGAAGCGACACGCAAAGGCAGAACCATTTTTGTCGGGACGCAGTTGCCTGTATCTGCTAAAGATATTATTAGTCGCACTTTTCGCGTCAATCAAGTTTCTGCGGTCGAAGCTTCAGCATTTTTAACGACCCTCGGGGCGGAATTACAGCAACAAACCGTCACGACGACCGTAAACAGAACGACCGTGGAAGCGGGACTCGATACGCAAATTGAAGGTGGCGATACCGAAATCGGTACCCTGCAAACAACCAGCCAAACTCAGTTAACCACCCTCAGCCCCGGTGACGATGCAAACGGACCTTTACCACTTCGTGGCTTGACGGTTTCTCCCGATAGTCGTCTCCAGCAAGTTACGATTGTTGGGGAACCCCGCCTCGTCCAAATGGCTGGCTCTTATCTCTCTCAACTTGATGCCCGCGTGCGTCAGGTTGCAGTGAATGTCAAAGTCATTGATGTAGATCTCAATAATGATGCTCGCTATGGTGCAAGTTTTTCGTGGGGAATCGGCAATACGGGGATTATCAATCAAAATGGCGTTGGGGTTATTAATTTTGGCACGGATGATACAAATGTTCAAGAAACAATTGATGGACAAGAATCCTCTTTCCTCAATCGCGGGGAAAGAACGCCTCAAGAGTCTGGAGGCATAACATTTGATACATTAGGAACAATTCTGGGTACAACAACCGATCCTTCTAGTACGACTGGGAATTTCCAGCTTGTCGATGCGTTCCTCGCTCAATTGCAATTCTCCATTCAAAACAATCAAGCTAAAATTCTCACCGATCCGACTCTCGTTGTTCAAGAAGGTCAAACAGCAGCCGTTAATTTAACGGAAGAAGTTATCAGCAATATTACAACAGATATTCAAGTCACTGATGCTGGAACTCTAACGACGACAACTGTTGAAAAAGAGCCAGTCGGTCTTGTTCTGCAAGTATTAGTTAGTCGCATTGATGATAATGGCTTTATCTCGATGGGAATCAATCCGATTATTACATCTATTGGATCGACAGCAACCGTTCTAGGTGGCTCGATCGCTTTGATTAATCAAAGAAGTTTGGCATCTGGACAAATCCGAATGCGAGATGGCCAGACATTAATTCTCAGTGGAATTATTTTGGATCAAGATCGCGTCAATACGCAAAAGATTCCCCTGCTCGGGGATATCCCTATCATCGGTTCTTTATTCCGGCGTTCATTCCGCCAAAACCAAAGGGCAGAGGTGATTGTAATTGTTACTCCTCGCATTCTCAATGATTCTCAGAACGCAAACTTTGGCTACACTTATACACCCAGTCGCGATGCGAGGCGGATGTTACAAGAGCAAGGATTTCCAGCGATCCCTCCGCAATAATTGCGTTTTGAGAGAAACCTAAATATAGAGAACGAGTAATAATTGCTCGTTCTCTATTGCCGATCGCCACAAAATCAACCGGCAACCATAACGTCGCGAATTCGCAAACTAGGACTGCCGCACCCGACAGGCAAACCACTTTGTCCTCCCTTACCGCATCCCCCAGACTCATCCCAGTAAAAATCATCGGCGATCGCTTCAATATTCGCTAAGGTTTTAAAAACATTCCCTGAAAGCGTCACGTCGCGAACTTGTTCGGCGAGTTCTCCATTGCGAACCATCCATGCTTCCCCGGCACTAAACGTAAACATCTCGCCATTGGTCATGCCTCCCAGCCAATTGCGAGCATAGACACCCTCTTTAATTCCTTGCAATAGATTGCCAACGGGAGTTTTACCGCGTTCGATCCAAGTGTTGGTCATGCGAACGATGGGAGGATAGTGATAATTGAGACAGCGAGCGTTCCCAGTGGGTTTTTCTCCTAATTTCCCCGCCGTTTCCCGAGAGTGCAAGCGTCCCACTAAAATTCCATCTTTAATCAGTTGCGTTGTGGTGGCCGGAGTTCCTTCATCATCGTAGTAATAACTGCCTCGATGTCCCTCTGGTGATGCTCCGTCAAAAATCTGTAAATCTGCATTGCCAAAACGCTTGCCCATGCTCATCACTTCCAATAAATCTGGATTTTCATAGGCCATATCTGCCTCTGAGAGGTGTCCAAAAGCCTCGTGAACGAATAGTCCCCCCAAAATAGGGTCGATGACTACCGGATAAGACTTCCCCTTCACCGTCGGCAGAGAGAGGGATTTCACGGCTCGTTCGGCTGCACCGCGCACTCGTTCGTCGAGATGGAGTAAATCCTCATAGCCTTGGCGAGATCCCATGGTTTCTCGCCCGGTTTGTACCGTTGCTCCGTTGCGAGCAGTGGCGGAAAACCGCATTTCCATATCCGCCCAAGATTGTTCGATCGCAGTCCCTTCTGAGTTGAACAAGAGAATGCGTTGATTGCGATCGCCATAACTTACCGAAGCCGTTGCGATACGATCGTCGGCTTGACAGAGAAGGGTATTGTAGCGATCGCACAATTTTTTCTTGTCCATCAGGGGAACTTGACGGGGATCTGTGCCGAGGAGAGGAAGTTGGCAGATGGTTTGAGTGGGTTGGACGGGGGCTAAAATCGTTTCCTCTTCCCCGACCAATTTAGCTGCCGAGAGAGCTTCTTCGATGCGATCGCTCAACTGTTCGAGTCGATTAAAACTGGCAAATCCCCACCCTCCCTTATAACAGGCTCTAATTTGTCCACCGAGAGAAACATCTTCGCTGAGGGTTTCGACTCGCTCTCCACGCAAAAGAATGTTGGTTCCCCGAGACGTTTCGAGGCGAATGCTGAGGAAATCTGCCCCGCGACGATAGCGGGCAATAACATCAGCCAGTTGATTTTTATAGTCGGTTAGGCGATCGGGCATCTATAGCAATAGCGATTTTTCTCCGACATCTATTATCAGGGCAGTCCGAGCGCTCGCTACAAAAATTAACATTATGCGACACTTGCTGTGGGTTGAGATGTTACAGAAGTTGGAACGAGCTTAATGCGTCCGCGTTTGAGTGAATAGAAAATGCGTTTGACGATTTGTTCTTCTTCACAATTAAGATCGCAAGAATTTTGCGCTTGTTGAAGCCTTTGGAAATCGTTTTCACTCAAAGTATTGGTTTCAATAATCCGATCGAACAGTTGGCAGAAATATTCCGCAGGTTGGTTTTGGCACAACATTTTATAATTTTGATAACTCAACGGGTTGACGACAGGAAAAGAGTGTTCGACGACAACAAGTCGCTTATTTGTTACGGCATGAAGAATGCGATCGACAATTTGCGTTTCTTCTTCATTCAACAAACCAGACGTTCTTGTCACTCTCAGACGCAACCAATTAACTGATGTCAGGCTGAAAGTTTTGCCAATGTCATACACCAAACAATACAAAAAGTAGGTAAATCGATCGTGTTGTATCATTGCTCTTGGCCAGAATATTGGGCAGCTATCTGAGGGGCAAAATGTTTGTTTAAAAAGCAAATGTATTCGCTTCACCCCACATTGCTAACTTAAACAAACAATGTGAAAATCTTGTGAAAGCTAAAGCATAAGTTTTTAATGAGCAAAACAAGTAAAATTGACGACTCGCACTTAATTTCCCTTTCTCTCCCGAGTCAGTGGCCGGGTATTATCCTGTAAATTACGGAGAGCGTACCGATAATTGTTCACTGATAACTGATAACTGATACTAAAGTTGCAAAGCTGGTATTGACTAAGGGTTCGTCTACCAACGACCACAATCTTTCGCCAATATCCCCAAATAAAAAAATAGGGCAGGAAAACCCTACCCCATTTCATCATTCAGTAAAACTTAGCCCATTAAAGACTTTGCCTTACTGACAACATTCTCAACCGTGAAACCAAACTTCTCTAAAGCCACGCCACCGGGACAAGAAGCACCATAACGGTTAATACCGATAGTATTTTCTTCACTGCCCGCATAGCGACCCCAACCAAAGGTAACACCTGCTTCTACCGCCAAACGAGTCGTAACAGCTTTCGGTAAAACTGACTCTTGATAAGCGGCATCCTGTGCTTCAAACATCTCCCAACTGGGCATGGAAACAACGCGAACTTTCTTACCTTCTGCCCGTAACTTATCAGCAGCATTCACGCAAAGTTCAACTTCACTTCCAGTACCGATGAGGATAATATCCGGAGTTCCCTCACCACCCGAAAGCACATAAGCACCTTTCTCGGCCTTGGCGATAGAACTGCCTTCTAAATTTGGCAAACCCTGACGGGATAACGCTAATAAGGTCGGTTGAGGTTGATCGGCTTTGGCCTTTTCCACCCCAACTTTATAAGCCGCAGAAGTTTCATTTCCATCCGCAGGACGATATACGATCAACTGAGGAATCATTCGCAGAGATGCGATATGTTCTACTGGTTGATGGGTGGGTCCATCTTCCCCGAGGGCGATAGAGTCGTGGGTCATCACCCAAATGACCCCTGCTTGAGACAAGGCAGACAGGCGAATCGCATTTCGCATATAGTCGGTGAAGACCAAGAAAGTTGCACCGTAGGGAATTAAACCCGAGCCGTGTAAAGCAATACCATTACAGATTGCCCCCATGCCGTGTTCCCGCACGCCGAAACGGAGGTTTTTGTTGCCGTACTGACCTTTTTGGAAATCCCCAGTCCCTTTGATTAAAGTCTTATTAGAGGGGGCCAAATCAGCAGAACCGCCGAAGAGTTCCGGTAACATTCCCGAGATCGCATTCAAGGTCGCCCCAGATTGATTCCGGGTAGCATCTTTTTTGGTCTCTGGGGTATATACAGGCAAGCATTTTGCCCAATCTGCCGGCAGTTTACCGCTAATCATGCGCTCAAAAACGGCAGCATCTTCGGGATACTTGGTTTTATAGGTCGCCAACGTTTGTTGCCATTCCGCTTCTGCACTGGCACCGCGATCGACAGCTTTGCGGAAATGCGCTAAAGCATCCTTGGGAATCTCAAATTCTGGGTATTCCCAACCCAATTCCTTACGAGTCGCCGCCACTTCATCTGTTCCCAAAGCCGCCCCGTGGGAGTCGTGGGAGTTCGCTTTATTGGGGGAACCGTAACCGATGGTGGTCGTCACTTTAATTAGAGAAGGCTTATCGGTGACTTTCTTGGCTGCATCAATTGCCGCCGCGATCGCATCAACATCGGTATTCCCCTCGGGAACGTGCTGTACGTGCCAACCATAAGCCTCAAAACGCTTGCTGACATCTTCGGTGAAGGAAAGATCCGTGAACCCATCAATGGAGATGTGGTTGTCATCGTAGAGAGCAATTAATTTACCCAAACCAAGGTGACCGGCAAGAGAACAAGCTTCACCGGAAATCCCTTCCATATTGCAGCCGTCACCAACGATCGTATAAGTATAATGATCGACAATTTCTGCATCGGGCTTGTTAAACATCGCCGCCAAATGCGCTTCTGCCATAGCCAAACCGACTCCATTGGCAATTCCTTGACCGAGGGGACCCGTGGTCACTTCTACCCCTTTGGTTTCAAAGTTTTCTGGGTGTCCGGGGGTTTTCGATCCCCATTGACGAAATTGCTTGATATCTTCAATTGTGACGCTATCGTAGCCGGTTAAATGGAGCAGGGCGTACTGTAACATACAGCCGTGACCGGCAGAGAGGACAAAGCGATCGCGGTTAAACCATTTGGGGTTTTTGGGATTGAAACGCAAAAAGCGATCCCAGAGGGCAAAGGCCATCGGAGCGGCTCCCATCGGTAGCCCCGGATGACCGGAATTCGCTTTTTGGACGGCATCAATGGCTAAAAAGCGAATGGAATTGATGCAAAGTTCTTCGAGAGATTGGCTAGCAACGACCATATTTTCTTGGGTTATTATTAACTACGGTGGCATGGGAAATGGGTGCTGCTCAAGGCTGGCTGACCGCGATCGCCCAAAACTGTTCTCTATCATCCCATTGTTGGGGATCGACGAGCAAGGATTTTTTGGTTTGACTCGGTTCGAGAGTCTCAAAAACTCAAATGAAAGGAGAAAATTTGCAAACTTGGGGAGCGATCGTATCTTTATTCGCATTTGGGTCAGTCATGTCGGTGAGTTGGGCGACTTCTGTTCCCTTAATTGACGATTGCCCCTATTGCAATTTTCAAGGAGTCAACTTCAGAAGTGTTGACAGTCAAGGACTACCCATTAACTGGCAAGGAGTCGATCTCAGCCGTGCCGACCTCTCTCAAGCCAATTTACCCGGAATCGATCTATCGGGTGCGAATCTCAGTCAGGCTCAACTCATTGGCACCAATCTGCAAAACGCCAATTTAACTGGAGCAAATTTAACCGGAGCCATTCTCCACGGCACGACCTTAAAAGGGGCAAATTTCAACAATGCGATTCTCAACGGGGCTAGTTTGCTCGCGATCGCGATCGAAGCCGGACAATTTACCCAAGCCAACTTGAATGAGACTCGCTGGCAAAATGTTTACTTGGGCAATGCCAATCTCCAAGGCGCAACTTTAATTCGCGCGACTTTACAAAATGTCGATCTCGTTGGGGCTAATTTAGCAGAGGTCGATTTAACCGAGGCAAATTTCAGGAGCGTAAAATTGCGAAATGCCAATTTATCTGGTGCAAACTTGAGTTATGCCAGTCTCAGAGGAGTCAGTTTGATGGAAGCCGATTTATCTGGCAGTCTCTTGTTAGAAACCGATTTGACGGCAGCCGACCTCACCCGAGCCAATTTAACCCGAGCCGACTTACAACACAGTAATCTAGAAAGTGCCAATCTCGATCGCGCTGTCCTCCGAGAAGCCAATCTAACCGGAGTCAATCTACATCAAGCCTATTTGCTCGATACTGACTTATGCGGTGTTATTATCTCTGAGGATGGAGAAATTCACAAATTAGATGGAGCGATAGTAGACTGCGAAGAACAAAATTGATAAATTAATCCCTCGATCTCTATTTACTGATAACTGATAACTGGTGTACGGATGCTGCGTGCAACATCCCTACTGATAACTGATAACTGATAACTGATAACTGATATGCTTAATCCTAGACTCAAAAAATTATTAACTTATCTTCGTCCCCATTGGCAGCAAGTTGTTTTGGGGATTGTTGCGCTATTTATTGTTAATATTATCGGCGTTTATATTCCTTTATTAATTCGCGATGCGATCGATAGTCTTCAAGATGCATTAAAATTCAAAACAATTTTAGGTTATGTCTTACTAATCGTTGTTTTTGCCTCTATCATGTGGGTGATTCGTATGACATCGAGAGTTACCATGTTTGGGGTTGGCCGTCAAGTCGAATTTGACCTCAAACAGCGAATTTTTCAGCATTTATTAAAGTTACAACCTGCTTATTTTGCTGTCAATTCAATTGGCGATTTGATGAATCGCGCGACCAGCGACGTTGATAATATTCGCCGCTTGTTAGGCTTTGCCGTTTTGAGTTTAGTCAATACCCTTTTTGCCTATTGTTTTACTCTGCCTGTCATGTTGGGCATTCATATCAGATTAACGGTATTAGCTTTAGCTATTTATCCATTGATGTTACTTGCCGTTCAATTATTTAGTAATAAACTGCGAAACGAACAAAGAGACGTACAAGAAAATCTTTCCGATCTGAGTCAACTCATTCAGGAAGACATGAGTGGTATTGCCTTAATTAAAATCTATGCTCAAGAATTAAACGAGATTATTGCTTTTAAAGGTAAAAATCGGAGTTTATTAGAAGCCAATTTAAAGTTAGCCAGAACGCGAAATTTACTCTTTCCAATTATTGAAGGATTGGTTTATGTTTCGCTATTAATTTTACTGGGATTAGGAGCAGGATCGATCGAACGAGGAGAGATTTCAATTGGTGATTTTGTTGCCTTAATTATTTTTGTGGAACGATTGGTTTTCCCCACAGCTTTATTAGGATTTACGATTACAGCCTATCAACGCGGAGAAGTGAGTATCGATCGCATTGAATCGATTTTAACAGCTTCTCCTTCTATTCAAGATGAGGAAGGGGCAACGGTTTTACCACCAGAGTTAGTCGAGGGAAAAATTAGCGTTCAACATCTCAATTTTACTTATCCCGGTACGACTCGATTGGCTCTCAAGGATATTAATTTTGCGATCGCCCCCGGGGAAACCATCGCTATTGTCGGCCCCATCGGCTCGGGCAAATCTACCCTTGCTAACGCTTTACCTCGTTTATTAGATATCGACCCCGAACAAGTCTTTTTAGATGGCCATGATGTCACGAAACTGCGTTTAAAGGATTTGCGGGAAGCGATCGCTTATGTCCCGCAAGATAGCTTTCTCTTTAGTACCTTTATTAAAAACAATATTCGTTATGGCGATCCTTTAGCCGAACAATTAGAAGTCGAAGATGCCGCAAAACAGGCACAAATTCACCCAGAAATTCTCAATTTTCCCAGTCAATACGATACCCTTGTCGGAGAGCGAGGAATTACCCTGTCTGGAGGACAGCGACAACGTGCATCTCTCGCCCGCGCCCTCATTGTAGAAGCCCCCGTGTTAATCTTAGATGATGCCCTCTCCAGTGTGGACAATCAAACCGCCACGGAGATTTTAGGACTCCTTAAAAGCGAAGTGGACGATCGCACAGTCATTTTTATTTCTCATCAACTTTCCGCCGCCGCCACAGCCGATCGCATTTTTGTTATGAATGAGGGAGAAATCGTACAAATGGGAACTCATACAGAATTGCTCGAAGAACCGGGCTTATATCAGCATCTCTGGCAACAACAACAATTAGAAAAAGCAGTCTTATAATCAGTTAAGTAGTCAGTTATCAGTTATCAGTTATCAGTTATCAGTTATCAGTGAGATAATAAGGAATAGAGAAAGAGAAAAAAGCTTGTCTATTTCTCCAATAACCAACAACCAACAACCAATAACAATGATTATCGATGACACTTGGTATCAAAAACCCGCCAATATTCCTGAAAGCATCTCTGCTGGAGGAGTTGTTTTGCGACGAGAAGATAAGATAATTTATGTGGCCTTAGTAGGAGAAGGGCATCTCGATCGCTTCGTTTTACCGAAAGGGCATCTTGAAGTTGGCGAAACTCTCGAGCAAGCTGCACGACGAGAAATTGAAGAGGAAGCCGGGTTAGTAGAGTTAGAACTCCTTGCGGATTTGGGACTGAAAGAAAGACTGGCTTTATCGAAGAAAAAATGGAAGAAAGTCCATTATTTTTTATATCAAACCCATCAAATTCACGGTCAACCGACCGACCCAAACATTAAGTATACTCTCTATTGGTTTCCGTTAGAAAACTTACCAGAATTTTTCTGGAAAGAACAAAAAGAATTGGTTGAATCTGTTAGCAAATTAGTACGAGATGAAAAAATAAAAGTATGATAATAGAGATTCGGAATCTTAACAAAACGCAATATAAAGAACTTGAGGAGGGACTTTCACAAGTTTTTCACAATCTTTTCGTAAACTAAATATTGAGAATATCTTGCCTCAATAGGGTAGCAAAAAGTAAAGGCAATGCTCGAAACAATGACAGCCCAAAAGCCCATTAAACTTTTGCTGCTGGGCGATCGCTTAAAAAATAATAGCCGACTTGCAGAATGGTTAGATGGTTACCACAGCGAGATCGAACCGATCTGCGTGGATAATATGGCGATCGCAAGAACGCGCATGAAACGAGAATCATTTGATGTTGTTTTATGCGACCTTCTCTCGGGGGATCGCGAGGATAATCTCAAAGCAATCTCTCGCTATTTTGCCCTCGATCCAGAAGAGTCTCAAAATTTAAGCGATCGCTATTCCCCATTGCCTCCTTTCATTCTCTTAAGCGATCGCGACGATCCCGAACTCGCCACATTCGCCTTGCGTGCGGGGGGACAAGATTTTTTAGCAATCGAAGAAATCGATCGCCAACAATTTTTACGAACCCTTCGTCATACCTGCATTCGCCACACGGTAGCCCGCAGAAACTGCGATCGCTGTCCCCCCGAAATGGAACGAAAATTTACGGCACGACTATTAAATGCGATCGCCGATCCAGTCTTCGTGAAAAACCAACAGAATCGCTATGTTGCCGTTAATGATTCTTATTGTCAATGGTTGGGGAGAAGCAGACAAGAGATTATCGGAAAATCTCCCGCCGATTTCTTTACCCCAGAAGAAGTGGAATTTTTTGCTCAACAAGATGGAGACGTTTGGCAAACCGGAACTTCCCGAACTTGCGAACGCACCGACCGAGATGCCGCCGGAAACCTGCGTTTTCTCGCCACTAAAGTCAGTATTTTTACGGCGGAGAGTCAAGAAAAATTGTTAGTTGGCATCATTCGCGATGTCACCGAACAATATCGCGATCGCGATCGCGCCAACAACTCAGAAGCTTTATTAAACAGTATCCTCAACACCATCCCCGATCCAATTTTTGTTAAAGACGAGCAACATCGCTGGATTCTCCTCAATGAGGCTTCCTGTCAGTTAATCGGGTATTCGCGATCGCAGCTAATCGGCAAATCCGATTATGATTTTTTCCCAACCGCAGAAGCCGACGTATTTTGGGAAAAAGATGAATGGGTCTTTAAGACAGGACAAGACAATGAAAACGAAGAATCCTTCACCGATGCAGAAGGAATTCAGCATACCATCTCCACCAAAAAAAGTGTCTTTATGCGTGCCGACGGAACGAAAGTCCTAGTCGGCTGCATCCGGGATATTACGCAACACAAACAACAAGAAGCCATCATTCAAAAGCGTCAGCGTTATTTAGCTGCCCTCGTTGAAATTCACCAAATGCTTTTGGGTTGCCTAAATCCCCGCATCTGCTACGATCGCATTCTTCAACTCCTCGGCACCACTTCCGGGGCATCGCGAGTGTATTTATTTGAAAATCATGATAGCGATGGCCAAGGTTTACTCATGAGTCAAAAAGCTGAATGGTGCGCCCCCGGAATTCATCCCGAAATCGATAATCCTATCTATCAAAACCTTCCCTACAAAGATTTTAGCCTCGAATTTGCAGACATCCTCGCACGAGGGGAAGCCATTTCAGACTTAGTAGATAATTTGGCCAGTCCAATGAAAGAGATTCTCGCCGAACAAGAGATTCTCTCGATCTTGGTTTTACCCCTGCAAGTCAACAAGACATTTTTTGGTTTTATTGGCTTTGATAACTGTCGTGAAGCCAAAGCATGGGATGTCTCTGAAGCCTCTCTGTTGAAATCTGCGGCAGCTTCCATCTCTCTGGCTCAACAACAGTGGCAAACTGAAGTCGCTCTCCAAGAAAGCGAAGAACGCTATCGTTGCATTGTCGAAACTGCTAACGAAGGAATCATTATTATCGATCGCTACGGTCGCATCGATTTTGCCAATTACCGCGCGGCAGCAACCATTGGTTATACCCCTCAAGATGTTATCGGTCAACCCTACACCGATTTTATGAACGCCGAAATGCAGAGACTATTTGCTCAAATGCTACAACGGCAACAAATCGAAGGTTCGGAACAATACGATCTCAAATTAAAACATCGTTCGGGAAAATCGGTTTGGGTCATGATTTCCGTTTCTCCTCTCTGGCAAAACGGACAATTTATCGGTTCATTAGGCATGATAATCGATATCACCCAACGCAAAAAAGCTGAAGCCGATCGCGATCGCTTTTTTACCCTCTCCGCAGATATGCTGTGTATTGCCGGAGTCGATGGTTATTTTAAACGAATCAACCCCGCATGGTCGAAACGATTGGGGCATTCCATCCAAACCTTATTAAACCAACCTTATATTGAATTTGTCCATCCTGACGATCGCGAAAAAACCCTTGCCGAGGCGAGCATGCTTATCGAAGCGAGAAATTCTTGCCTCAGTTTCCAAAATCGCTATCGCTGTAGCAATGGAGATTATAAGTGGATTGAATGGAGTGCCACCTCCTATCTCGAAGAAGGCTTAATTTATGCCGTCGCCCGAGATATCACCCCAGAAAAAGAAGCAGATGCGGCACTACGGGCAAGCACTCAACGATTGGCAGAAGCGCAAAAAGTCGCTCAGATGGGAGATTGGGAAATCGATCTTGTTTCCGGTCGAGTAACTTGGTCCGATGAACTCTTCCGCATTTACGGCTTAGAGATTACACCTCCAGATAACCCCTCGGGCAAAAAATTCATTTCTTCTTCAACCATTATCGGAGAAGAATACTTACAGTATATTCACCCTGACGATCGCATTGCCAGTCAGCAAGCCATACAACAGGCGATCGTTACGGGTCAACCTTATGAAATCGAACAACGCATTCAACGTCCCGATGGAAAAATACGCCATCTTCTTCTGCGAGGAGAACCCGTCACCAATGAAGCCGGGCAAGTCATTCGCCTATTTGGGACAGCCTTGGATATTAGCGATCGCAAACAAATCGAACAGCAATTGCATTGGCAAGAAACCTTATTACGTTCCATGGCCGATGCTTCCCCTCTCGCCTTTTTTGTTGTAGACAATCGCACCGATGAAATCCTCTATTTTAACCATCGTTTTTGTGAAATTTGGGGACTCCAACATCGTGCCGACGGAATGCGACAGGGAGAATTCAAAAATAACGATATCATTCCCGATTGCATTTCTTTAATTGCCGATCTGCCCGCTTTTATTGAATCCTGCAAACCCTTACAAAGTGCAGCCAATCGCGCAGTTATTGAAGACGAGATATCCTTCTCCGACGGGCGCATCATTCGCCGTTTTTCCGCCCAAATTCGCAACGAAAGCGATCGCTATTTCGGTCGCCTCTACTTATTTGAAGATATTACCCCTCGCAAGCAGGCCGAAGCCGCCCTCGAACATCGCATAGCGATCGAAGCCCTCGTCACTGGTATTTCCACGCAATTCATCAACCTTGATGCCGATGAAATCGATCGCGGCATCAATGACGCACTTCGACAGATCGGTGAATTTACCGAGGTCGATCGCGCTTATCTCTTCCAAATCTCCGACAATGGCGAAACCATTAGCAATACTTACGAATGGTGCAATACCGGAATTTCTGTTCAAATTGACGACACGCAAAATATTCCAGTTTGTACCGTTCCTTGGTTTATGGGCAAACTCCAACAGTTTCAATTAATTTATATCCCTTCTGTGGAGGAGCTTCCTCCCGAAGCCGAAGCCGAACGAAAAATCTTTGAAAGTCAAGAGATTCAATCCCTACTTTGCATCCCCATGAGCGATCGCGGGCGAGTTATTGGGTTTGTCGGGTTTGATGCAGTGCGAGAGCAGAAAATGTGGAATATCGCCAGCATCAATGTCTTGCGGTTGGTGGGAGAAATCTTTACTAATGCCCTAGAACGCCAGCGAGTGGAAGAGGCCTTACAGCTCACCAAATTCGCCGTCGATCGCGCCACGGATGCTATTTTCCGCATCGACTGCCAAGGGAATTTTTCCTACGTCAACCAAGCTGCTTGTCGTTCTTTAAATTATTCCGCAGAAGAATTGCTGAACTTGAATATCAGCGATATCGATCCCAACTTTTCTCCCAAAATATTTAGCCAATATTGGCAGAGAATTAAATTCACCGGAGCATTAATTGTCGAAGGCCTTCATTGTGCCAAAAGCGGTCGCGAGTTCCCCATCGAAATGACTGCCAATTACTTTGAATTTAAAGGGGAAGAATTTTGTTTCTGTTTCGTGCGGGATATCAGCGAACGGCAAGCCGCCCAACGCGATCGCAAACAAGCCGAAATTATTCTTAAAGAATCGGAAGCAAAATATCGCAACCTCCAAGAAAGCTCCAGCGATGCCATTTTGCTGTCAGACTTAGACGGAAATTTACTCGAAGCCAATCGCCAAGCCGAAGAACTCTTGGGTTACAGTAAAGTGGAATTGTCCCAGATGCACTTTACGCAAATCCATCCTCCTGAAGAATTACCTCGAGCGATCGCTGCCTTTGAAAAAGATGCTCGCACTAAAAAATCGGGACATTTAGAAAACAGTTTTGTATTGACGAAAGATGGGCGACAGATCCCCGTCGATATCAGTTGTAGCTTCAGTAGAACCGGGGGAAAATGGTTGATTCAAGGCGTATTTCGCGATATTACCGAGCGCCAACAAGCAGAAGCAAAAATTCAGTATCGCTTGGCTCTCGAACAACTCATCGCTACTATTTCTACGCAATTTATTAACCTTGAAATCGAAGAACTCGATCGCGGCATGGAAATTGCCTTAGAACAAGTTGGCGAATTTGCCCGAGTCGATCGCTGTTACATTTTTTACATCGATCGCGATCGGCAAACCATGAGAAATCTATATGAATGGTGTACCTCGGGGGTGAAATCTCATCGCACTACAGGAGAAGACGTTCCTTTAAGTACCTATCCGTGGTTTATCAGTCAAATTCAGCGCTTTGAAGTCGTGAATGTTCCTCGGGTGCAAAATCTTCCTCCTGAAGCCGATTTTGAGAAAGAATGCTTAGAACTTCAATCCGTGCGTTCCATGCTTAACGTTCCCATGCTCGTCCGAGGAGAACTACTTGGATTTTTGGGAGTTGATACCGTTCACAGCGAGAAACAATGGAATGCAGATAATATTGGCTTGTTGCGAATTATTGGAGAAATTTTTGCCCATACTTTAGAGCGTCAACGTACAGAAATACAATTACGAGACAGTGAAGAACGCTTTCGCCAACTGGCCGAAAATATTGAAAGTGTCTTTTGGATGACCGATCCGGCAAAACAGAAAATGATTTATATTTCTCCCGCTTATGAAAGTATTTTAGGACGGCCTTGTGAAGAAGTTTATTCTCGTCCTCTCTCTTTTATCGAAGCCATTCATCCCGACGATCGCGATCGCATTGTGGCCGCGTTTCCCCAACAGAGCCTGGGAAAATACGACGAAGAATATCGTATCATCCGACCCAATGGGGAAATTCGCTGGATTCGCGATCGCGCTTTCCCCATTCGCGATCGAGCCGGGGAAGTTTATCGCGTTGCCGGAGTGGCCGAAGATATCAGCGATCGCAAGCGCTCCGAAGAAGCCTTAAAAGCGATCGCCGAAGGAACTGCCTCTCAAATCGGCAGCGAATTTTTCCGCTCTTTAGTCCGTCATCTCGCTGAAGTTTTGCAGGTTCGCTACGCCTTTGTCACTCAATGCCTCGATCCTGAAAACACGCGAGTTCGCACCTTAGCGTTTTGGCAAGGACAAGATTTTGGCGATAACTTTGAATACGACTTGGTCAATACTCCTTGCGAAAGAGTGATACGCGGGGAAGTCTGCCTTTACCCTCGAGAGATTCAAGAATTATTCCCGAAAGACCAAGACCTCGTAACCCTTGGAGTCGAGAGCTATTCGGCTATTCCTCTCAGCGATTCTACCGGCAATATTCTCGGTCATCTTGCCATTATGGATGTCAAACCCATGACCGATACCCGTACCCCAGAATTGATCGTGCGGATTTTTGCCGCGCGAGCTGGGGCTGAATTAGAGCGCTTGCAAGCCGAAGAAGCCTTGAAAACCAGCAAAGAGCGCTTGCAACTCGCCCTCGAGGGCAGTGCTTTGGGATTATGGGATTGGCAGATTACTACAGGAGAAACCTATTTCAGCCCCCAATGGAAAACCATGCTGGGTTATCAGGAAACCGATCTCGAAAACGCCTATACAACGTGGGTTAACCTCATCCATCCCGAAGATTTACCCGGAGTCCTCGATATTTTAAACGCCCATCTCGAAGGCCGCATTCCCGTTTACCAAGCAGAATTCCGCATGGCAACCCAACAAAAAGAATGGAAGTGGATTTGCACCCACGCTCAAGTATTTGAGTGGGATGAGGAGGGCAAACCCTTGCGAATGACTGGAACCAATAAAGATATTAGCGATCGCAAGGCGATCGAACGCATGAAAGATGAATTTATTTCAGTGATCTCCCACGAGTTACGAACCCCAATGACTTCCGTGCGAGGCGCTTTGGGACTCTTGGCCACAGGAAAATTAGGAGCCTTGACCGACCAAGGCCAGCATATGCTAGAAATTGCCATTAATAATACCGATCGCCTCAGCCGTCTGATTAATGACATTCTCGATCTTCAACGCATTGAGTCCGGGCAGTTCAATCTGAAATATCGCAATTGCAATGCCTGCGAACTCTGCGAACAAGCTTTGGAAATGATGCGAGATTTAGCCAGTAAGCAAGGAATTGTTTTCTCTTTTTCTTGTGATACTACATCAGAGATTTGGGTCGATCCAGACTATTTCGTGCAAATTCTCAGTAATTTACTCAGTAATGCGATTAAATTTTCCGACCCCGAGACAATTGTAACTGTGGAAGCAACAGACTCAGAAAACTGTTTGCGCTTCTGCGTTCGCGATCGCGGTCGCGGCATTCCTCCAGAGCATCAGAACAGTATTTTTGAACGATTCAATCAAGTTGATGCCTCGGATTCTCGTCAAAAAGGAGGGACGGGTTTGGGACTGGCAATCTGTCGCAGTTTGGTACAACTGCACGGCGGTAAAATTTGGGTGGAAAGTACCGTCGGAGAGGGCAGTTCCTTTTACTTTACCGTTCCCATCCCTTATCAGTGAATCACCCCTTATCAACTCAAATCGATGCCCAATTTTAAAGCGGGATTATTTTCCCAGCGATCGGCAACGTGGGCGTAAATACAAGTGGTGCGGGGATCTGCGTGTCCCAATAAATCTTGCACTTGTCGCAACTCCGCTCCAGATCTTAATGCTAAAGTTCCCGCCGTATGTCGCAAACTATGAGCGGAAATGGTGCGCCCGGGGGTATGTTTGAGAGCCGCTTGTTGGAGATAGCGATCGACAATGAGACGGATACCTCGCCGAGAAATGCGCTGTCCTCCCGCCCGGTTGCCCATGGCAATAAAAAGCGGAGACGTAGCTTTCAGGCGTTCTCCGGCTGCTTTTCGGGCTTCGAGATAGTCGAATAATAATTGCGCGATCGCAGGGATGAGGGGAACGATACGAATATTGCGCTTACCTTCTACTCGAATGCCAATATTTTGCCCTTGCTTGACCACATCGGTAATATTGGCGCGATGAAGTTCCACAGTACGAGGTCCTTCCATGGCCATAATTGCCAACAAGGATTTATCTCGCAAGGATTTAATCGAGCCATCATTGGCAACGGCTTGTAGAAGTTGCTCTACTTCTATCTTTTCGAGATAGGTAATACGTTCTGCGGGATCTCGTTTTTCTCGCGGTGGTTTGACCCCTAAAGCTGGGTTAAAGGCGATTAAACCTCGCTCGAGGGCGGCTTGATAAAAGCGACGAACGACAGAGAGTTTTAGAGCAACTGTGGCGGGTTTTAGGTGTCGCGTATTGACCAGCCAATGACGATAGCGCTTGATATCTTCTTTTGTCGCTTCTGCGGGGAGGATTTTGTTGCGATCGCACCAATTCACAAAATACTGCACCTGTCGGCGATAGGTGTTTAAGGTATCATGTGCCGCATCTCCTGCGCTGACATCAATATTCAGGAAGTCGGCAAAGGCTTCAAGGAGTTCGTCTGCGGTAGCGATCGCACTGGGAGGAGAAACAGCCAGCATAAAAGTTCTTGTTTTTTCTTTAGAATACGCGATTTAGGAGTCGGGAAGGTTATCGGGATCGATTCCTTGCGATCGCAGATAAGCGGCGAGTTGTTCTGCCCGTTGGCGTTCTTGTTCTGCTCGTTGGCGTTCTTGTTCTGCCCGTTGGCGTTCTTGTTCTGCTCGTTGGCGTTCTTGTTCTATTTGTTCGGTTCCCCAAAGTAATAAATTACCATTGTCATCCCAGAATCGCAGCCAATAGCCATTGCGATCGGCTTTCGTTCCTTGCCAAACGCCGAGATATAAATTTAAAGGAGAAAGCCAATAGCGATCGCGATCGTCCGCTTCTTGAAGTTGATAAACACCCTCTACTAATTGTCTGACTTCTAATGCTCCTTCTTCTGGCTCAAAAATAACGTAAATTGGCACTTCTAAAATACGTTCGTAAAACCAAAGCTTTCCATAAGGATAATAAGGACGTGCCGAATATTCTCCCCCTTCTGTTTCTGAGAGAAATTCCATCACGATCGCAGGAACATCCCCTTGAGTGCGAGGTGTATAACTTCTGCGAGAGGTTCGTTGAGGTTCGAGAGGAAGAACATTGGCTGTATAAAGCCAGTCGGGTGCTTTGACCACGATTTTTTTATTAACCGTGGCACAAATGCCTAAATTAGAGGCAACCAATTTATCGAGGGTTAAAAACCCGATTAATTCTAAACTTTCTCGTAAAGCGGCTGCGAGAAGGGGTTGAGCGGTACTTTCCACAGGATCGTCGGGTAGAGGAAAATCTGCGGGTAATTCGTCCCAACTTACCCGATAGTTTAAATTGGCAACGCCAGAAGGAACGAGAATGCCAGTCATAATTGAAAAAAACTTAGAATTACAATTCTTTTGAACTATATTGTACCGCAAACTCCGGAGAAAAAGCGATCGAGGAGCGATTAATCGATTATTTCTCACCTATCTTAAATTTTGGTCTATTTAAAGATTGCTATAATTTAACAGCGATCGCAAAAATGGAGAGCCGCCCCATATCTCCCAACTCCCGCAAGCGTAGTAAAATATAACCACTCAACTCGGGAGGGTCGGGAAATTGTTTTGGAGGCTAAACCATTGGACGAACTCAGAGAAGCACTAGAACTTGCTAGTGAAGAAGAACTGCAACAATTGACCCATATCCTCTTCTGTCGGCGTTTGAACCCCATCGATTACCTGCGAATGCCCGATGTGGTAGAAGTACAGAGCCGCGATCGCACTTCGTGGTTGGACTCCCTCGAACAAAGATTTCGCTTTCTCGCCGCCGATGGACTAACGGTATTAAAAGGACAAAGCCAAGATATTTCCTATCGCCAAATTCTCGTTAGAGTTTGCCATTACTTGAAAATTCCCTACTCTCAAACCATGAGTATTGTAGATATTGAAGCAGAAATCTTTTTACATTTAATGGGCAAAATTTGGCAACGCCTTCCCGCTTCCGAAAAGAAAGATTTGAGCGATCGCGTCCAGAAATCCCTCGCTCATGCAGATATTACCCGTCCTTTGCCCTTAAAATTGCAAAACGATCCCGCCCTCATTCTCCTCAAAGGCAGTAGCGTCATCGTCGCGAACACCGTCTTAAAATCCCTAATTTTGCAACAGTTCGCCCGTCAATTTGCCCTGCACTTTGCTCGCTACCAAACCGCCCGCGCCGCCCTCGTCCAAGGGGGCGCGATCGCCGCCACCAAACTGCAACATCATTTAGCCCTCCAAACCGCAAAACGCGGCATGGCTGCCGCCGCCGCCCGACAAGGAGCCGTGAAAACCGTCTTTGCTTTCCTCGGTCCCGTCCTCTGGGCGAGCTTTTTCGCCGATCTCGGTTGGCGAGCGATCGCCACCAATTACAGCCGCATTATCCCGACAATCTTTGCCTTGGCACAAATTCGCCTGACGAGATCGGCTTGTTGGGCATAATAGAAGGAAAAATGAGGGATGAAGGATGGAAAAGCAGAAACAATCTTCGTCACTAGCATATCTTCGGGATCTGTGGATGTGGGATAGTCTTCAAGTCGGAGCATTTCTACAACCCCTGTTACCCGGAATTGCGGCTATTCCTTATGTTGCCGCCGCGATCGGGGTTTGTCCGACAGCAAGAACAGCGATCGCAAAATCCCCCCTCACCCGCGCTTTTGCCCTCCTCAGCCTTCTCCTCTTCATCAGTACGGCCTTTGCCGATCGCCCTCTCGAAGCCTTAGCGGGAATGGCAAATTTTTTTCCCTATCTGTTTTGGTTTTGCACCGTTCATTTTCTTATTCAAACTCCCGCCCAACTTCGCAAACTGGCTTGGTTATTAACCCTTTCTTCTCTGCCCATTTGTCTCCTCGGTTGCGGGCAAATGCTTTTAGGTTGGACAACTCCCGAATTTTGGCGCACGCTTTCCGGGTGGAGTCTCATTCCCTATGGACAACCAGAAGGGAGAATGTCTTCAACTTTTATGTATGCAAATGTTCTCGCTTTCTATCTTTTAGTAGTTTTGATGCTGACCTTGGGACTGTGGATCGACGCATTTCAACGGTGGCGCAAAGAAAAGAAAACTCAATCTTTACGAGTGTTAATTCTTTTATCAGTCGCAGTTTTTCTTAATTTGTTTTCTCTCATTTCCGCCCAATCTCGCAATGCTTGGGCGCTCGCAATTTTTGGTAGTTTACTGTTTGCTTTTTATATCGGTTGGCGTTTATTAGTATTAGGAATTAGCGCTTGTGCAGGAGCGATCGCATGGGCTTCTTTTGCTCCAGCATGGGGAGGAGAAACTCTGCGTCAGATTGTTCCTTATTTCTTCTGGGGGAGACTTTCCGGGGAAATGTACCCCGATACCCCTCTACCTCTTTTACGCATGACTCAATGGCAATTTTGTTGGCAGATGATCCGCGATCGCCCCGTCTTGGGTTGGGGACTGCGAAATTTTTCGTTTCTCTACCAAGATGCAACTGAGGTTTGGTTGGGGCATCCTCATAATCTCTTTCTCATGCTGGCTGCGGAAACTGGGATTATCCCCACGCTTTTATTGTGCGCGATCGTAACTTGGATTTTGGCACGGGGAATTTTATTATTAACCCAGCCCGTTTTTAGCGATCGCGATCGTCTCATTCTCTTTACCTTTTTAGTCGCTTTTCTGACTTGTATCGGTTTCAATTGCTTAGATGTCTCGATCTTTGATTTGCGAATTAATACCCTCGGTTGGCTCATCCTTGCGGCGATCGCCGGAGTGACGAGATATACAAACTGGGGCCAATCTAAAAACTCTCCAGAGAATATAACTCGATAAATATTGAATTTTAATGAAGTCAACTTTTTAAGCCACAACGAATCCCTTAAAATAGAAAATAATGAAAATATCCCGAATCTAGCCATGAATTCTTTGATCGCGATCGTTTTATTCGTCTTACTAGCAATTGTCATTTGGCAGATTTGGCAAGAATCTCACAAAACAACGGGAATCAGAAAAGGAGGCAATCTCGATCGCGATCTAGTTCAAGCCGCTAATGGAGATGTTAAATTAGCAGAGCGTTTATTAGAACAAGCTCGCTTCAAATATCCCGGTAAATCGGAAAGCTGGTATGTTGAAAAAGTAATTTACGATCTCAATCGCGATCGCGGATTTATTAGAAGTCGTAACCGCAAACCCAGTTTTAATCCCCAGATTAAAACCAGAAATATTTTTCAAATTTTAGGAATTATCTGGGTCATCAATGCTTTAATGAGCCTCATTCAGCGATTGCGTTCCTAGAATCGCGTTCTGCGTGTCACAATAATCTAACGCAACCGTCCCGATCGCAGAATACTAATAATTAACCATAAGCCTAAAAATGTAGCGATCGCTAACAGAATATCGCTCAAAATCGAAAGTTGAGGATTCGGCGCACCTGTTGCTAATAACGATGCACCCATAATTAACGCCCCAACAACGATACTAAAAGATAAACGATTGGCAGAATCATCGATACTGCGACGGAGAGAAGGTAAATCGCGGATTTGTAAATTCCATTGCAAGGTTTCCGAACTTAAACGATCTAATAAAACCTCAATTTGTCGCGGACTCTGTACTGAGAGCGCTTTCATATCTAACGCCGTTCGCAAAACTGTTTGTAAGGGATCGTCTCCTAATAATTGACGGCGAAATAAATCCGTCATTAACGGCTTAAATTCATCGAGTAAATTAATTTCCGGATAAAAGCCTCGGGCAACACCTTCCAGATTTGCTAAACTTTTGGCATAAAGTCCCATATTACCGGGCATTTTAATTTTATTCTTGCGAGTAATTGACAAAATTTCGTAGAATACTTCACTAAAATTAATTTTTGAGAGACTGAGATTATAGTATCGACGTAACATTTTCTCATAGTCTCGTTCCAAACGAATGAGATCCGTCGGTTGCGTTGTTTCGGATAATTCTAAAGTTAATTGGCTGCATCGTTTAGCATCAATATCAACGATCGCCAGCAACATTTCTACGAGAATTTGTTGGGTGCGAGGATCTAAACGCCCGATCATTCCGCAGTCAATTAAAGCAACGCGATCGCTAGTTAAATAAAAGATATTACCGGGATGGGGATCGGCATGAAAAAACCCATCAATAAACATCTGTTGAAAAAAGGCACGGAAGAGCAATGTCGCAATTTCTTGACGGCGTTTTTTCTCTCCATCGGATTTTTTACTAACCGGAACAATCTGCGCCTCTAAAATGGGTTTTCCATCCAACCATTCTAAAACTAATAATTTTCGAGTCGTGAGATCTCGATAGATTTTCGGAATCGTTAATTCTTGAGAATTAACCCATTTACTTTGAGCTAAATTTTCGCGTAATTGTTCGGTATAACTGGCTTCTTTGTTAAAGTCTAATTCTGCTTGTAAGGCTTTAGTAAATTCATCGGCTAGGGTGATAATATCGTAATCTTTACCAAAGTCTGTCACTGAAATTAATTCAGCGACTGCATTAATGAGATCGACATCCTGAGAAACAATGCGATCGATCCCCGGACGCTGTACCTTCATCGCCACTTCTCGGCCATCTTTCAAAGTCGCGCGATGAATTTGTGCAATCGACCCTGCTGCAACGGGTTGAGTATCGATTTTTGTAAAAATCTCTTCAATCGGATGGTGAAGTTCTTGACGAATTGTTCCTTCAATTTGCGACCAAGAAATTGTAGGAACTTTTGCTTGTAATGCAGTCAGAGATTTAATATATTTGGGCGGAAGTAAGTCCGGGCGCGTGCTGAGAAGTTGTCCTAATTTGACATAAACCGGACCCAATTCAACCAGAATATTTCGCAAGACTTCAGGGGTAGGAATTTGCGGTTCTCCCGGTTTTCCTCCCATTAAAATCCCGCGCATATAGTCCCAGCCATTCCCGAGAACAATTTCGAGAATTTCTCGCTGTCGCGATGTATTTTGTGTTAAGGCTAAAACCATTATTTCAGTCACCAGTCACCAGTCACCAGTCACCAGTTATGAGTGACCAGCAATTCAGTTTCCAGTTATAGTAAATTTACAAAAGATTTTCAAATTTGGGATCGGCTTGCAGTTGCTTGAGGACTTGTTTGATTTCTTGGGTGCGGCTTTTATGGACGACGAGGGTGACATTGCCATCGCGGACTACAACGACATCTTCTAAACCAATGGTAACGATGACATCTTCTTCGTTACTGGCATAAAGAATAGATCCTTGGGTATCTCGTCCGATATGGGTGGCGAGTTCGGTATTGGCTGCATCTCCTTTGAGAAGTCGTTCGATCGCATTCCAATCTCCCAGATCGTCCCAACCAAAATCGGCGGGAATGACATAGGCTAAATCGGTTTTTTCCATTAAGGCATAATCAATACTCTTTTTCTCTAATTCTTGATAGGCGGCTTCACCTTTTTCTCGCAAGGGTTGGAGAATTTGTGGCGCGTGTCTTTCTAGTTCAGAAAGTACCGTCGCAGCACGGAAAATAAACATGCCGCTATTCCAACTAAAGCGCCCGGTTTCGATGAATTTTTGCGCGGTCTCAATCTTGGGTTTTTCGGTAAAACGGCTGACTTTATAGCCAGAAAGTCCGGAAAAAGTGCCGATTTTTTCCCCTTGTTCGATATAACCGTAACCGGTAGAAGGATAAGTCGGAGTAATTCCTAATGTTGCGATCGCGCCTTGGGTTTCTGCCAGTTCTACGGCTCCTCTGAGAGTATTTTCATAGGCCGCGCGATCGCCAATCCAATGATCCGCCGGGAAAAAGCCCAAAATTGCGTCTTCTCCATGTTTTTTGGCGACTTCTAAAGTTGCCCAAGCCACCGCCGGAGCCGTATCGCGTCCTTCCGGTTCCACCAATAAATTTTCTTTGGGTAACAAGGGTAACTGTTCGGCGACCCCAGAAGCGAGTAAAGCGGAAGTAATGACCCAAAGATTTTCCCATCCTCCCGCGAGCTTGAGGAGGCGATCGGCGGTAGCTTGCAGAAGACTTTTCCCGCTTCCATCAAGGCTTAAAAATTGTTTGGGTCGTTGGCGACGACTGAGCGGCCAGAAGCGTTCGCCCTTGCCCCCCGCGAGAATGACGGGAATTAAGGTGTTCTTCATCGCAGTGTAAAAGGAAATTTTTTCCATCCTATCCTGTCTGAGTCAGAGATGGGGTGTAGACAGTCATTAATAGGCGTGCATGACAGGGGACGATCTCTAAATTTAAGACTCGCTCCCAAAAAACTTGTAAAAATTGTCAAACAATCTTCAACCAAGCGCTATAATCCAGCATGAGGAATGGTAGCAGTTGGATTGTCTCGAGTTGGCTGACTCTTGTTATGCCAACATTCTCAAGAAAACTGCTAAATTTAGATTTTGATGGTGTTGAGGTGAATGTGAACAATAGCGCTAAATCGCTACCGATCGCTTCCGATACGGAAACGCGATCGCCCAATCCGGTAAACAATTCTGTTTCGCAAAATGGCGATCGCACTCAAACAACTGAATCTTCACCAACAGAGCCGACACAAACAGAGGCGACTCAGAAGGCTCTCGGTTGGGGTCGGCGAATGTTATGGAGTGCTAGTTTTATGGCGGCGGCTTCTCTGTCGGCCACGGCGGGGGCTATGGTGGCTATGGTGGGACCCCTTCCCTCGATTCCCAATGTCTTGACAACGACGGAGAAGGTGGCGACGGCGGGAACTCCGATTCCGACGGGGACGGGATCCCCTTCAGAAACTCAAGAAATTCCCCCGCTTTTTCAATATAAAATCGATCGCCCAGTAAATATTCTGGTCTTAGGGATCGATCGCGTTCCTGATGTGGACAAAGAGAGCGAAGAGATTTTTGATGGCAACAGCGATACTATGTTGCTTTTGCGGTTTGACCCGACGGATAATACCGTGCGGATGCTGTCGATCCCTCGAGATACCCAAGTGTTTATTAGGGGTGTGGGACAAGCAAAAATTAATAGCGCCAATGCTCGAGGCGGTGCAGAGTTAGCCGCGCATGTGGTCAGTAGAACTTTAAATAATGTCCCCATCGATCGCTATGTCCGGGTCACGAATGATGCCTTTAAGGATTTGGTGGATTTAGTGGGAGGGGTTGAGGTTTTCGTGCCTTATCCTATGTCTTATACTGATATGACTCAAGGGCTGAAAATCGATCTCAAACCGGGTTGGCAAAATTTGGATGGCGATCGCGCTGAACAATTTTCTCGTTTCCGCATGGATGAGTACGGCGATATCGGACGAGTACAACGTCAGCAAGTGTTACTCAAAGCCCTGCGCGAACGATTGAAAAGTCCCGCCGTTGTTCCTCGTTTACCACAAGCGGTACAAATGGCGCTGCAATATGTCGATACTAATTTGAGTCTTGAAGAGATGATGGCTTTAGTGAACTTCGGCATGAGTTTGGAAAAAGAAAAAGTGAAGATGGTTTTGCTACCGGGACGGTTTAGCAATAAGGAAGAGTTTGAAGGGGTGAGTTATTGGATCATGTCCCGACGGGGACGCGATCGCCTCGTGAGCGAATATTTTGAACACGATGGCGATTATGTTGTGACTAATAATCGCTCACCTAACCGCGTTCGTATTGCCTTACAAAATGCTACTAACGATTCTAAGTTGCCGGAATTGGCGGCACAGCACATTACTGAGGCAGGATTTGGTAATATTTATTACTCTCAATCTAAATCTGCCCGGTTGTTGAGAAAAACGCAAATTGTGGTGCAACAAGGGGATATTGAGGCAGCAAAAGCCCTCAAACAAGCCCTCGGTTTTGGGGAGATTCAATCGGATTCTACGGGGGATTTAGGGTCGGAAATTACCATTCGTATCGGCTCTGATTGGTTTGATGCACTTGCAGATGAAGAGGATACAAAAGAGACAAACTAGAAGTCAGAACAATTTGCGATCGCATTGCTTTTTCTCGATTCGTTTACAATTGGGAATGTAAAGTGAGGAGAAAGTTTATGGAAAGCGATCGCAAGTTTGTTCCGGTTGAATTGCCGAATGGGGTGACAATTAAGGTTGAGGCGACTAATATTTCTCAACTGGAAGATGAGACAGGAGGAGAAACGGGGGACATTCTCGAGAGGGAGGTTTCTTCTAATTTTCAGTATCTCAAACAAGCAACGGATGCGATCGAAGGGATCGCGGAGACAGTGAAAGAAACGCTAGATAAGGTGAAACCCACGAAGGCAAGTCTCGAGTTTGGCTTGGAGTTTGGTTATGAGTCGGGACAAATCACGGCGATGATTGTGAAGGGGGAAGGAAAGGCGAATTTGAATATTACTTTAGAATGGGATTATTCTCGGGATTCAACTCCAGCTAATTCAACCCAAAATCCTTCTAATCCAACTCAAAGTTCTTGAAATTTGTTAGGGATGTATCAGAAATTCAAGCGAGATTAAAACAATAAGTCAGTAATTGGATTGTCTTTCTCATTTTGAATCCGCCAGGGATTGAAAATCCCTGTCTCATACAAAAAATCCATTGATGGGAGTTAAGGAAATAAATCGGTAATTGGATTGTCTTTCTCATTTTGGATCCGCCAGGGATTGAAAATCCCTGTCTCATACAAAAAATCCATTGAAATGGATTGGGGAATTCCCGATCGCATTATTGCCGAATTTAATATTGAACCTTCATAAATGGATTGGGGAATCTCGAGAACATACCTAAAACTGACGAATTCAGTCCTCTTGAGAGGACTTCTCATATGAGACGGGGAATTTTATTCCTCGGCGGATCGACAATAAGAGAATTAATGCAATTACCGAACTAATTTCTGAGTTTTCCTCAATTCCTTATCGGATTCTAAATGAGAAAAACAATCATATTAACCGCATAATATTTGAACTTTCATCAACACGCGAATTTGACCCATGAACGAGGAAAATCTTTATCCTTTGTTTCACGACTGTACCGCAGAATTGACGACCCCGAGCGATCGCGGGACGGGATTTTTTATTGCGCCTCAAATTCTCCTGACTTGTTACCACGTGGTTAAGAAAACGGAAGCGAAAAACATCGAGATACATTGGCGCGATCGCATTTATAAAGTTACGGAAGTTGAAATCCGAGAAAAGAACGATCTCGTCCTTCTCCACGTTGAAATAGAGGAACATCCTTGCGTGTTTTTGGCGCAGGAGGTTTTGCCATTCGATCGCCTTTACGCTTACGGTTATCCTACGGATGCGATCGGCAGTAATTCGGCTTTGTGTCAGTGCGAAGGGATTAATAAAGAAGGGACGATTTTAAATTTGGTTAGCGAGACGATCCGCTATGGTTTTAGCGGTTCGCCTTTGTTGAACAAGCGCACCCTTAAGGTTTGCGGTATGGTCATGCGCGATCTGGCAATTCGCTTACAGGGCAATACAAGTCGGGCGTTTGGGGGTAAGGCGATTCCGGTGGAAATGGTTTTTAAAAACTGGCCGCAGCTTGAGGAGGAAAATCGCCAGTATCACCAAAAGAATAGCACTTGGGGGCAAAAGTTGCCCACGGATGCGCCGCCGAACAATTTGCGCCGCAGTTATGCCCCCCATTTTGTCGGTCGCGTGCAAGATTTGCAAACTCTACACGCACAGTTGCAGAAAGGCGATCGCGTGGCGATTTCCACGGTGACAGGGATGGGAGGCATTGGCAAGACGGAGTTGGCGGTACAATACGCCCTGCGCTACTGGCAAGAATTCTATCGCGGCGGGGTCTGTTGGTTGGGGGCGCGGGGTGAGGATGTAGAGGTGGGGATTTTGAATTACGGGCAAACATATTTAGGATTAAATCCTCCTAAAGAATTGCCCCCAGAAAGTCGCGTGGCTTACTGTTGGCGCAATTGGGGGAGAGAGGGGGATGTTTTGGTCGTGTTGGATGATGTGGTGAATTTTGCTGCGATCGAGCCGTTTTTGCCTCGGAACGATCCCCGGTTCAAAATTGTGGTGACAACGCGATTGCAGAGCCTTGCAGGGACGTTTGAGCGCTTAGAATTGCAGGTGTTGGAGTTGGAGGAGGCTTTAGAATTGCTGCGGGGGTTTATTGGGGAGAGGTTGGATCGGGAAATGGAGGAGGCTAAGGTACTTTGCGAGGGGTTGGGTTATTTGCCTTTGGGGTTGGAGTTGGTGGGACAGTATCTCAGACAAAAGGACGATCTTTCCCTCGCGAAGATGCGGGAAAGGTTGAAAAAGGGGATCAAACATCGATCCCTAAAACCAACGGAAATGACGACAGCACGGAAGGGAGTGGAAGCCGCATTTGAGTTGACTTGGCAAGAGTTAAAAGAAGAGGAAATACAAAGAGTCGCTTGTTTGTTGAGTTTGTTTGCTGTTGCGCCGTTTCCTTGGAGTGCAGTAGAAGCGTGTTTTTCTGAGAAAGATGAGGAAGATTTAGAGAATATTCGCGATGATGTTTTGGTGCGGTGGAGTTTGTTGAAAAAGTTGGAAAAGGGTTGGTTTGAGCTTCATCCTCTATTGCGGGAATTTATGCGAGAGAAGTTGGCAGAGAAGGAGTATGCAGATGAGTTGAAAGAGAATTTTTGTCAGGTACAAATGAAGATCGCGCAACAGATTCCGCAAACGCCAACTTTAGAAGAAATTGAAGGATTTACACTGTTTATTCCTCATCTGACTGAAGTTGCGGAAGTTTTTCTCAATTGGGTAGAAGATGATGATTTAATTTGGGCGTTTGTAGGTTTGGGTTTCTATTACAACGGACAAGGATTATATCGTCAAGCAATATCTTGGTTTGAGATGTGTCGTTCGATAACTCAGACTCGCCTCGGAGAAGACCATCCTCATGTTGCCACTTCCCTGAACAATTTGGCATTACTGTACGAGTCCCAAGGACGTTACGAAGAAGCGGAACCCTTGTTGGTTCAAGCCTTAGATTTGAGACGAAAACTCCTCGGAGAAGACCATCCTGATGTTGCCACTTCCCTGAACAATTTGGCATTACTGTACAAGTCCCAAGGACGTTACGAAGAAGCGGAACCCTTGTACGTTCAAGCCTTAGATTTGAGACGAAAACTCCTCGGAGAAGACCATCCTGATGTTG
>NZ_JCAMRX010000025.1:0-2786 GCF_059821285.1 Spirulina sp. LEGE 11439 | reverse complement strand
TCAAGCCTTAGATTTGAGACGAAAACTCCTCGGAGAAGACCATCCTGATGTTGCCTCTTCCCTGAACAATTTGGCTGGACTGTACGAGTCCCAAGGACGTTACGAAGAAGCGGAACCCTTGTTGGTTCAAGCCTTAGATTTGAGACGAAAACTCCTCGGAGAAGACCATCCTGATGTTGCCACTTCCCTGAACAATTTGGCTGCACTGTACGAGTCCCAAGGACGTTACGAAGAAGCGGAACCCTTATATTTTATGGCGATCGCGATCGCACTGCAAAAACTCGGTCAAAATCATCCCCATACAACAATATATTTTAATAATTTTGGTACTTTTCTCCAGCAAGTCATCCGCGACAATCGAGAATCAGAATTGAGCCAACATCCCCTCACCCAAAACCTCTTATCTCAATTAAAAAACCAAAACTAGGATATAATAAAATAGCGATCGCTATTCCCTCAGACAGGCGATCGCACTTTTTCAGTAAGTAATATTCTGCCATTCCTCCGCCTCTGCAAACAAACCCAAATGTCTGATATTAGTAGTTGCGATAACCACATAACGCCCCGGAAAACTCTCAGACAACAATCGCCAATGTGCTATAATAATCATATCAATATCAATACCAAGTTTGACATTCAATCGTATTCTGTTGAGGATTAGGATTGCACAAAACCCCTAAAATACTGGTATCGAGAAAAATAATCATTGATGAGTAAATAATTTTCTACTGCGGTTTTCATCAATTACTTTTTTCACAATTTCCCATGCTTTTTGTTCTTGTTCTAATTCTTCCTTAGTCCACTTTTTCTCGCGCCAAACACGCAAAATCTCGATGCCTTTTTGATTGATTTTAATTTGCTCTTCTCTAGTTCTCCCGTAATTTTTGAGAGAATTAACCAAATTTCCTTTAGGTTCGGGATATTCATTATCCTGTTGAGGAATATCTTGTAATGCTGTCATGCGATCGCATCTCCAAAACTACAGGTTTGACATTCTTTCTTTCATTATACGCGATCGCTATTCCTGATTTTCAGACAGGCGATCGGGATCGATTCCCATTGCTTGCAAGCGATACTGCTAAAGCAACACTTCGTGAACGCGCAGTGCTTGTAACTCCAACTCAGCGCGATCGGCTCTTTCCATTGGAGTAGAAATCCAATTCCCCCCAGCATCATAGAAGCGCAACCACAACCCTTCTACATTCTCATAACTCCCTTGCCACAATCCCACACCCAAACCCAACTCTTCCAACCATAACCTCCCCTCCGATAAATCTAAGGCTTCATATTTACCGGATCGCCAAACAAACCCCCGCAATTGATTCTCGTAACGGTCGTAAATGAGATAATAAGGGACTTGTAAAATTTGTTCGTAAACTTCCTATTTTGTGGGTGGTTTCCCTTTTTTTCGTATCGTTTGCCCCAAATCTTCATCCTCCGTCCCGGGAGAAGCCAACTCCACCACCAAAAACGGACTGACCTCCTCTTGCCATATCACATAACTTAAGCGCAACTCTTGCTGGCTTCGACTTTGCCTCACTCCCAACACCAAAAACCAATCCGGTCGCTTTTGCCAGAGCGTATGTTCGCGATCGTAATAGAGATTCAAATCGCTGGCAATAAAATAATCTTCCCGATAAATGCGAGGAGATTGACAGGTTTGAGTCAATAAATCGGGTTGAAAATCGTGAAATTCGTCGGGCAAACCGGACTCCTCTGGGTCTTCGCTGGGTAGATCGTACATCGTCGGCAGATTCTTTTTGGAAGGATTCTGCTGGGGATAGCGGGGTTGCAGTTGAACCATGAGAAGATTATCCTAAAAACAAGTGTACCTCAAGTTTAGTCCTGATTTTCAGAGAGGCGATCGGGATTAATTCCCATTGCTTGCAGGCGATCGCGTAACTCTTGTAACTCTATTTCAGCACGATTTGCTCGTTCTCGTTCGCGATCGCGATCGCCTTCAGCGAGATCGGCTCTTTCCATCGGAGTAGCAACCCAATTTCCCCCAGCATCATAGAAACGCAACCACAGCCCCTCTACATTCTCATAACTCCCTTGCCACAATCCTACACCTAACCCCAACTCCTCAAACCACAATCGCCCCTCCGATAAATCCAAGGCTTCGTATTGTCCAGATCGCCAAATAAACCCCCGCCATTGATTCTCATAACGGTCGTAAATGAGATAATAAGGAACTTGTAAAATTTGTTCGTAAACCTCCCATTTTGTCGGTGGTGCGCCCTCTTTTCGCCTCGTCTGTCCCAAATCCTCATTCTCTGTCCCCGGAGAAGCCAATTCCACCACCAAAAACGGACTGACCTCCTCTTGCCATATCACATAACTTAAGCGCAACTCTTGCTGGCTTCGACTTTGCCTCACTCCCAACACCAAAAACCAATCCGGTCGCTTTTGCCAGAGCGTATGTTCGCGATCGTAATAGAGATTCAAATCGCTGGCAATAAAATAATCTTCCCGAGGAATGCGTGGAGATTGACAGGTTTGAGTCAATAAATCGGGTTGAAAATCGTGAAACTCGTCGGGCAAACCGGACTCCTCTGGGTCTTCGCTAGGTAAATCGTACATCGTGGGCAGATTTTCCTTCGTAAGAGGATTCTGCTTAGGATAGCGGGGTTGCAGTTGAACCATGAGAACAATAAGAAAGTTATCCTAAAAACAAGTGTACCCTAATTCTGAAGATTGAGAGAAGCGATCGCACCTGTTATCAGTAAGTAATATAGCGTTTCTTGAACATATGAGGTACAATATGAGGGAAGAAAAAAATAGTA
>NZ_JCAMRX010000080.1:0-20299 GCF_059821285.1 Spirulina sp. LEGE 11439 | reverse complement strand
ATGGGCTGTGCCGATGCCAACGTGCCTCGGGCTTCGACTCCTTCGACATTGGTGGCAACGGTTATGGGCTGTGCCGATGCCAACGTGCCTCGGGCTTCGACTCCTTCGACATTGGTGGTGACAGTTATAGGCTGAACCGATGCCAGTGTGCCTCGGGTTTCGACTCCCTCAGCATTGGCGGTGACGGTTATGGGTTGAACCGATGCCAGTGTGCCTCGGGTTTCGATTCCCTCGACATTGGCGGTGACGACGATCGCGGAAGTGAGATCGAGAGGATTGATTGCCCGTACTGAGTAAAAACTCACGGGTTCGGGATTGGCAAAAGCGCTAAAATTAAATCCCGATTTAATTGCCCGCCCCGCACAAAAACTCACAGCCTTGTTATAGGGTTTGGAGATCGCTTGCTCGGTCGTGTCTTGTGGGTCGGGTGTTGGCGGATCTTCGGCGGTGAAGGTTTCCACAGACCGCACCCCAGCTAAACCCATCCAAATGGCATCCGAAGCAAAAAGACATCGACCTTTTTGACCTTCTTGAACGAGGCTTAGGGTTGCCCCATTCATCAGGAATTTGTGTTCTTTACCATTTGGCTCGATCCAATGAACGGCGGCAAGGGGAGAAATCTCGAAAAGCGGATCGAAAACAGGACTGGCAAACGCTTGCCCCTTGTATTTCCCCCAGAGCATTGCCCCTTCAATTTCGGCAATTCTCCGCGCTTCTTCCTCCGAGGCAATCATTCCCGCTTCTAGGGAGTAATGCCGCTCTCGATCCCGGAATTGGGAACCAAAAACAGGCGGTTGGCGAACTTCCGCAACGATTGGGATTTCTGTCACTTCCGCATCGGCGGGAAATCTTTCTGGTGCGGGGGGATGAGCCTGTCCTGAATTGCTGCGAGTGGGATCGCGGTGCTTGACCCGGAGAGCCAACTTATTACTTAAACTTGGCTCCCGTCCGGATTCTTCCAAATCTTCTAGCGCTTCGGGTTTAGCGAGAGCCGTTGCTTCCTCCTCTTTTAAAAGTTCCTCCCAATCCCCTTTTTTGATTTTTGTCCAAGTTTGGGTTTCTTTTCTTGCGAGTTCGAGACTTGCAGGCAAAACCAAATTATCTTCTTCAGACAAAATTGCAGCAATAGGATAATAAGTTAAGGTTTTTTTCTCAACAAATTTATCTGAATATTTCCAAACAATGAGAATTTTTTCTGCGAGGATTAAACTTGTATCGCTAAATAAGCGATCTGGATTATTGCGCCGCCATTCAGCTAAAGCTAAGCCAAAAGGTTGATAACGTAAAAACTGCTGACTTTTTAAGCGTCCTTCATCAATTCCGCAAATATCTCCCGTTGCAGTTTCGTAAACTGCATCAACAAATTCTTTGACTTCAAACCAAAGCGATAGACCGGCAGTTGTTAAGTGTGGCAGTAACTCAACTTTAGGTTTCCAAACGAAATATTTTTGATGAATAGTTCGATTCGTTCTATTAATCTTTTCTTCGCGATATTCTCGCAGTGCAATGATATCGCCAAAAGCATTAGGAAGATAATATTCTGCCTTAGAATATTCCTCATTCCAATCGCTCCAACTATCCTTTGAAGGCGGCTTTTGAGTTTCGAGTTTCGTTCCCGAACATATGATTCTGTCGCAGGGTTTTTCGACTCCTGTAAGACGTTCGTAGCTAACTTCATGATGCCCAATCCAGCGAATAAAATGAGGCTTTGGACTTAAATTAATCGGTTTTACATGAATTCTACCATCGTTTCCTTGATAACAGAGCCGACCGTGAGCGTAGCAAATCTGTCCGATGGATGCAATACAACTCCCATTATGAAATTTACTTTGAGGAATGTTGGAAACACCCGGAATATTACCGATAAATCCATCGGTTATTCCAGCTTTTTCTAATAATTTTTCAACAACCCAATTATTTGTAACCTCATCTCCAATCGGAAAGCAGATTTGTTTTCCGGGCGGGGTATTAAAATCGAGTAAGGTAAGTTTGCAACCCAGTTTTATTTTTAATTCTTGTCTCCCGTCGTATTCCGAATCAATAATATAAGTTTCTCCGAGGATAGGAGCAAGTTTAAAAATCCCTGAAGTATCCGCTAACCAGAGATTAATTTTTTTTCCTCTAGCCCATCTACCGTTGCTTCTGTCGTCTAAATCTTCTGTAAATCCGAGGGCATTTTTAAGTGTAAGATTGCCATCGATTTTAATGATTCCCGATTGGCTTTCATAGTGATTAAATCCTCCTGTAATCTGGATTAATCCAGAGGAGCAATTCAAACTATCGATAATTAATTTATAATTCCGGGTAATAATATTGGCGGTCATGGTAAATCCTCCGATGGTGGGACTAAATCCATTTCTCGCGCTTTAATTTTAGTAATAAAATGATTTTTATCAATCTTACCAAACCATTCCGAAGGATTCTCAAACTTTAAAAATATATCGAACTGACACCAAAAAAATTGAAATCCAATAGGTGCAACAGGATTGGTTATAATATCGCCAATCTTTGCTCGTTTTCGAGGATTCTTTCCTCTAAAAATTACTCTTTGGTCTAGTAATCGCACGGCTAAATCGGGATTTTGTTCGCGGCTTCTATCCTGTTGTTCTTCCCAAATCGCTTCCAATAATTCTTTTTCTTCAGCATTGAGAAAAAATTCATATTCAAAGGTATGTTTAGGCGGGTAATGATTTCCTGCAATGATAGTTGCACCATCAAGCGACTCTGAAATAGTAGATTGTTGGCTAAAATCTTTGGTTCGTTTTGCTCCCAATCCATCCCCATTATTTCCGTAAAAGTTAGACCAGTCTAAATCGAGCCTCAAACTGTCAAGAATGAGGCTGAGTTTATAGCCGTAAGGAAAATCAAAATCACTCATTTATTGCTGCATCCTCCTGTCCTGCTAGTCGGCTCAAAGCCATTGCTTGAGCCATGTATGCCGTTAAATCGTCGCTTTCGAGATTAGGATATAAGGAGTAAAGTTGTTCCTGAAATTCGCTCAGATCGCCGTCAGAACTATTGAGAGTTTTCCGAATTTCTTCTACCCAATCATCAATAATAAATTGAGTATCTCCTAAGAGTTTTTGGTTGATTTGTTGAGAGGAATTCAAATCTGATTCTGCAAATTCTTGTAATTCCTCTTCTTCTATATCTTGGTTTTCTTCAGTTGGTTTTTCTTTTTTCTTTAAATCATCTTTCTGTTCGTTATTATTAAAGTTAGCTGCCGCATTCATCATTTTGTTGAGCCGCGAATTTGGAATAAAAGGAAATGCAGCCTTAATGACTTCAATTCCTGCATCGGCGGGTAATTGTTTGGCAGCAACCAGCGACAAAACCTCGACAACACTTTGAACCTGTGCGCCATTGAGAACAGTGGTGCTATCTTCGCTCTCATTTTCATCTCTATCCCAACCGTAAACCTCTTCTAAATAGTCGGGATTTGGTCTGAAGCCCCAGCCTACAATTTTGTCATCGCGATCGATCCGCTTATTTAAGTCTTCCTCATCCTCTAGCTTTCGCCAGACTTGCGGTAAAGCCGCACCCGGAAAATTAAATTCAACGAGCCATCGGATCGGACCCTGATTGAAGGATTGGCAAATTAGATCCGCGTCCGATTTGATAACCGCTTTACCTACTCGTTCGTGTACCTCGCTTTGAGATCGACTGGAACCGTTATCGGTTGTCATCGTTTGAGAAAGGACGATCTTGCTGATAGACGCATTCATGCGATCCAAAAATTCAGCATGATTGACCGTCCCACCTCGAGCCGTCAATACGTCGATTTGAGTCCCCAAAGGCGTAACAATTCCCCCGTTATTCCTTAGAGATTTAATCCCATCGGTAACATCATCAATTTCTTTTTGAGTGGGATTGCTGTTGTTGGTTTGCCCATGCAAGGGCGGGCTGGCAAATCGGTCTAGGAAGTTGAGCCAAAATTTCAAACCGTTGCGTTTGAAAAAACAAGGCCAATATAAAAAGTGAGCTAACCCTAATCCATAAGGTTCATCGTCATTGTCGGCACCACAGGAGAAATGCCAGAAATTTTTGGGCGAGAGGGTTTCTCCAAAAGGAGATTTGAATGTGAGGAGCTTTAGATTGCCGTCAAGATCGAAGGCAAAACGGCGTTGTTTCTTGACCTTGATTTTGGGAATTTCCCAGTATTTCCCCTTATTTTTCCAGATGAGTTCGCTAACGCCAAAGCCAAAGAAAACCCCAAATAACATTTTATTGGTGACATTATCAAAATCAATTTCTTTGAGCCAATTTTCGATGAATTTAGCCGCTTCTTTATCAAGTTTTCGATTGCCTCCCGGAACCACTTCCCAATCCCGACAAATCACCGCTAAACGACGCTGCTGAAAGCAGGATGCCACTTGGTCGTCTCTTAATAGTTCTTCATATATTTCATAATTTCCGCCTTTACTGGCAAGGATCGAGTCTTGAGGATCGAGGATGTCGAGAGGTTGGATGTACCCTCTCGTAATATCGCGTCCGTCTCGAATTGTCGCAATTTCACCGATTAGCGGTCTTTTTTCGGGCATGAGTGGATGATTTTAACTCATTCTTAGTGTTGCGAACGGTTCCGTAATTGGTAACTGCGAACTTTTTCGCAGTTACCAATGATGAAGTGCAAGGTTTATCTTTAAATCGGATAATCAATCTGGAATAGATCGATGGAAAAAATCAAAAACCAGCAATCTTTTTTTCAATGGTTATTAACAGTTCTAGAGAGAGAAGAAATATTTGATATTTTTGCTAACAGGAGCGGTAAGTTAATCTATGTACCTTGCTATGAGAATATCAAAGGAAAAAATCATTGGCTCGAAAAAATTGACCCGGAAATAGCGAAACAGCTTTCTTTTTTCTGGTCAGGAAACTATTATAGGATTCCAAGTAAATTAATTAGATATCGACGCAATCAAGAGATATTATCCCTTTCAGACAAATTGTCCAGTCAACAGTTGGCAGACAGGTATAAATTATCAACCAGACAAATTCAAAAAATTATCAAAAATGCCCGCTAGATCTATCGTTGAATCATTACCTGATGAAATCCGAAAAGAATTAAACCAATTATTAATTGAAAATCACTTCTCAGGATATGAAGGATTAAGAATATGGCTGTTGAAAAAAGGTTGCAAAATATCCACTACAAGCATTTGCAGACATTCGCAGAAATTACAAAAAGAATTAATCGAATTTCAGCAAATAAACGAGCAGGTGAAAACGATATGTGAGGAGATTGGAGACGATGAGAATAATCTTGCAGAAGTTTTGACTAGGCTGGCTCAAAAAAAATGCTTTGAAGTTTTGATGGATTTCCAAAACCCTGAAGAGATAAGCCTTACCGCTCTCATCCGCGCTATTTCTGAGTTGAACAGGAGTAGCATTGCTGTCAAAAAATATAAAGCAGAAGTCGCAGAAAGAGCTAAATCTGCTGCTGAAAAAATTAGAGGAAAAATTAGCAATGGTGGAGTTTCAGAAAAAACAATTAGAGAGATTGAAAGAGATGTTTTAGCTATCGCATGAGTTATTTTTTACCGTATCAAATTAAATGGCTTCAAGATAATTCTCGATACAAAATATGCGAGAAATCCCGACGAATTGGTATGACTTATGTACAAAGCTATGAAGATGTCAAAGATGCCTCAAAGAAAGAAAATCCAATGGATGTTTGGTTTTCTTCTGCTGATGAAACCGCCGCTAGAGAATACATTCGCTATTGCGAACAATGGGCAAATTTATTTAACATTGCCGCCAAAGATTTAGGCGAAAAAGTTATCGACAAACCCAACAATTTAAAAGGGAAAACAATTGAATTTGCAACAGGAAAACGAATTTATGCTCTTAGCAGCAATCCCAAAGCGTTTCGCTCAAAAGGAGGCAAATTAGTTCTCGATGAGTACGCTTTTCATGGCGACCAAGAAGCGATGTGGAAGGCTGCGAGACCGATCATTACATGGGGCTATCCTTGCCGAATCCTCAGCACTTACAACGGCAAATCAAACCGCTACTACCGAATGGTGGAGGAAGCCAAAAAGGGCAACAATTGGAGATTGCACTCGACAACGATCTACCAAGCCGTGGAACAAGGATTGGCCGATCGCATTCTCAACAGAACTCTCACTCCACAAGAACGCAACCAATGGATCGAGGAAGAACGAGAAACCTGTGGCGACGAGGAAACTTGGCAGCAAGAGTACCTCTGCAACCCGATCGATGAGGCGACTGCCTACCTCACTTGGGATTTGATTTTCAGTTGCGAACATCCAGAAGCTGGACAAACCGAATTGTACATTCCCTCACAAAACTTTTGCTTTGTGGGAATGGACATTGCGAGAAGACGCGATTTAACGGTGATTTGGGTTTTAGAGCAGGTTGGCGACGTGCTTTGGACTCGCGAGGTTGTTGCTCTGAAAAACGCAAAATTCAAGCACCAAAGAGCAGAATTAGAACGGATCATGGATCGCTACAAAGTCCTCAGATTGTGCTTAGACCAAACGGGTATGGGGGAAGACATGGCAGAATGGGCGCAAGATACTTTTGGGGCAAAAGCAGAGGGTGTTTTATTTACCGCCAATGCAAAGCAGGATTTAGCTCAGGGATTGAAACAAATCCTAGAGGATCGCAAACTGCGAAATCCTCCAGAAAAAGATATTCGAGAATCCCTCCATTCGGTTAGAAAAACAACAACAAGCTCAGGCAATCTTCGCTTTGATGCGGAACGCAACGAAATCGGTCATGCGGATTATTTCTGGGCAGAAGCCCTCGCCGTTCATGCCGCCGCCCGCCCCTTACTTCCCTTCCGATTCCAGAGTGTAGGACGGCAAAGTTGGCGAGATGAATTAGCCCTTTTCTGACACTGCGAATTTTTTCGCACTTATCAAGCGAAAATTTTTCTTTTACTCTGAAAGAAATGGACGAGAGTAAATTTTATTCCCATTTAGGAAGAAAGATGTGACCTTTTCATTACCTCTTAGTTTTAAATTTGGGCGCGACTCCGAACCCAAAAATGAGCAATCGCAATCAATTAAAGTCGCGAAAATCGAAACGACTTTAGAGAAAATCTGTCAAAGTATCGAAGATTTTTCTAATCAATTTAGCGAACTCACTCACGCTCTATCCGAAATCAAACAGAAAAATGTTCATCAGCAAACCATTATCAATGTAGCAGGTGGAATCGCTGCTGTTTTACTACCTTCTGTAATCGGTTTTGGGATTTATTGTCTCAATTCCATTTACGATTTACGAATCGCTGTTGAACTGTTAAAACATAGCTTGAATTGATATGTGGATTGAAGTCTTTAAGACAGGAACGCACACGGATATGTCTGGAAATTCCTCAACTTTTAATGAGGAAAATCTAGATGAAATTGTAGATGCGTACAATCAATCTTATCAAGAGCGAATCAACGATGCTCCTTTGGTTGTAGGTCATCCCAAGCACAATCATCCGAGATATGGCTCAGTTCAGAAATTAAGAAGAGTCGGTCAAAAAATTGTAGCGAAAATAGGGAATCTCAATTCCACTTTTGCAGAATGGTTGAAAAACGGGACTTATAATCGAGTTTCTTCCTCATTATTCAAGCCAAATTCACCGAGCAATCCGACTAAAGGCAAGTGGAATTTTCGCCATTTAGGATTTTTGGGCGGGGCTGCTCCTGCAATTCCGGGTTTGAAGATTCAGGATTTTTCAGAGTCAGATTCAGAAAATTTTGATGTTGCTTTTGCTGATTCAGAAGGATTTATTTCTTTTACAGAAGAAGGAATAAATTTTGCTACACCATTAAGTTCTCGGCTCAATCAATTGGTGACTGAGAAAGAGATGGATGTTAATAGTCTCGCATCTCAAATTGGAGTTACAGCAGGCACAGCAAGAGAGATTCTCTCGGGAGGAATTAAGCGCCCTCCTGATGAACGACTCAAAAAATTAGCTGAGGCTTTAGATGTTTCTTTTAAAGACTTACAAGCATTAGCAGATGAAGGAATGGAAACTTCAGATCATAGTGAAAATAAGAACATGGCCTTAGAAGCAGAATTACAGCAAGAACGAGAACGGAGCAAACAGTTAGCTAAAAAGCTCCGAAACTTGGAGTTTTCCGAGTTTCTCGGTTCTGAACAAATGAGAGGGAAAATCATACCGGGTATCAAGCCAAGAGTTTTGACTTTTGCAGAAAATCTTGATGATTCTGTGCCAATTTGTTTTGCTGAAGGGGAACCGTCGACCACCCAACTCGAGCAATTCAAAAACATCCTCAAAGACTTGCCCGATCAGATTGAATTTGGCGAACAACTTCAAACCGAAGATAACTTTGATTTTGCTGAAGATGCCAATGCTTTGAGTAAGGCTGCGAAGGAATATCAAGCTCAGCAAAAAGCTAAAGGAGTAATTATCTCGAATAGAGAAGCTATTGATTTTGTTTTGAGCAAGAGAGGACAGAAATGAGCGCACCTAATCTAATTCTGCCATTAATGGCTGAAGAAAATATCGGCGATCGCCTATTTATTCAAGCTGGTTTACAAGATGGGCAAGGGGCTGTGGCAACGGGGCCGGGCGATCGCATTCTTGGAGTCAGCAATTCTTTACCAACAGAAACCGGAGAGTTAATCGATCTGCACGTAGATGGTCTGGTGGAAATTTATTGTGGCGGATCGGTAAATCATGGCGACTTTGTAACTGCAAATCCTACGGGACGAGCTGTAGTCGCGGCAGCAGGTCAACGCCACGGCGGTATCGCTTGGCGTAGTGGCGTTGACGGAGACATTATCGACATTTTAGTTATTAATGGGGTTGCATAAATGACAAAACGACCATTTAAGCAAGATGTTCGGCGCTCTGGAATTTCGATTATTTATCGCAATGAGGAAGTTAACCTGATTGCTGACCAAGTTTCTCCCAGAGTTCCCGTGAGTGAGCGGTTCAGTTGTCAGGTCTATGACCTCCCAGAACGCTTCACCATTCCCAACACCAGAATTAGTCGCACAGGACGAGTTAATCGGGTTAATTTTAAAGTCGATGAAATCGAATATCGCACGGAACCTCATGGTCTTGAAGATGCGATTCCTTTCACTGACATTGAAGCCGCTAAAGCAGAAAATTATGGCTACGATCCTGAAGATCATGCCGTTGAAGCTCTCACAGATTTAGTTCTTCTGGATCGAGAAGTTCGAGTCGCTAACGAGTTTCAAAATCCCAACAATTATTTACCTGCAAATACGAGAGTCCTATCGGGGACGAGTAAGTTAAGTGATTATTTCAATTCCGATCCCATTGGAATCTTTAAATTAGCGGCTCGTAGCACGATTTTAAGAGCTAATTCTATTGCGATGGGAGATGAAGTTTGGGACGTTTTGTCAACTCATCCTAAATTAGTTTCTCTCATCTATCCAAACGGGAATGGACAAGGCATGATCGAGCCTCAAGAATTCGCGCGGAAACTCCGTTTCAAAAACATTTTCATTGGTGAAGGGCAGCTTAATACCGCCAAGAAAGGACAAGCAGCCAACATTGAGCGGGTTTGGGGAAATAATATTGCGATATTCCATCGAAATATGATGGCGAATAACCAACGTGGTACTACTTTTTCCCTTACAGGGGAATATAAAAAACGCAAAGTTATGCGTTTTGAAGACCCTTATATCGGAGAAGAAGGTGGTGTTGTCGATCGCGTCACTGAAAATGTCAAAGAAGTGTTTCCCGCTAAACCATTAGGATATTTGATTGAGGATGCTGTTTGATGAAAAGATACAACGTTATTCGGTACGTTCAACACAGCGGGAAATTATATTTACCCGGATCGACTATCGATCTAACTGACGAACAAGCCGAACGATTAAAAGATAAAATTCATCCGGCAATTGAAGGCGATGGCGTACCAATTCCCGATGATAGATCGGGAGGGAATGGGGATGAGGGATTGCATAATTTCGGCGAACCAATTCCTCTTTTCCGGATGGTTTATCAACAGTCTAATGGTCAAATTTATTTAGCCAATAATGACCAAGAAGAGCAATGTCGAACTGTATTAGGTATTGCTACGTCCGACGAAAATGAACAAACTCGAGTGAAATACGAAGGAAAAATAGTGAACTCCGACTGGAACTTTAGTCGAGGCAAACCATTATTTTTACATAGGAATGGGCAAATCAAACAAACCGTTCCGACATCAGGGCATATCTTACAAATTGGCGAGGCTTTAGGAAAAACCTCGATTAATTTGGAAATCAAAGAAGTCGAAATTCGCAATTCACAATCTTAGGAGAATAAATGGCTGAATTATTTGCAGTACGTGATACTACTACCGGAAAACTAATCCTTAAACCTCTTGAGGGAACCGGGACAATCACGGCATCAGAGGCTCTTGTGGCTAACGATCTAGTCAATATTTTTGATGATGCCGGAACTTTAAAAATACGTCGGGCTGATGCAGCAACAGGGAAGCCCGCTCATGGATTTGTTACAGCCAACGGCGCGCAAGATGCAGATGCAACGGTTTATTACAAAGGAGTTATTCCAATGGTGGCGAATGAAGGCTCTTACTTTACAGGAGATGCCGGAGCTTTGACCCAAGCGCCGACTTATGACGTAGGACATATGGTTCAATATGCTGGCTATGGCAGCCCCGACGGAGTTTATTTCGAACCGGATGAAGACGCAATTGTGAGTGCATAATGGCAACTTATTTATTAGGTATCAATTCTGACACTCACAAACTTATCCTGCAAAAAGCTCCCGATGCTGCGCTAATGGTGCCGATGATGGTGGGCGGAATGATAGCTGTAATGAGCGCTATTTTGCCCAATACTGATATTGTTGCGAAAAATGGTTGGTATTGGTTGCGATTGGATCGTGCCTTTGGGTCGATCGGGAGAGCATCCAGTAATGCTCAAATCAAGAGCGATTTATTAGAATATCTGTTCCTTGAATTAGGTGGATCGCAAGCGAATTGGGATGCAGGAGTTGCTCTCCCCATTCCCGATTATCGCGGGCGGGTTATTGCTGTATCAGGTCAAGGTAGTGGGTTGAGTCCAAGAGAATCGGGGGATATAGCAGGGGAAGAAGTCCACTTACAGACCGAGCAAGAAGTTGGGCCTCACGCCCACGTCTATTCTGATTGGGGATATAGCTGGGGGTCTGGTTGGCCTCCCTCTTTCACATCACCCGGGGGTCGTACTGGATTTCGATATCCATCCACCAATCTCAATAGTGGTGGGCAACCTTTTAATGTCATCCAACCCACCATTTACCACTCTTATCTCGTTTTTTTAGCGTTTCCAGTATGAAGATTTTGATTATTCAGACCGAAGGGGATATTAATCTTTGCGGAAAAAATTTCCCCGCACAATTTCTCATCGATAAGGGATTTTTTGCTCTTCCCTTTTTTAGTGTTTCTAATCAGGCGATACAAGCTAAAAATCTCATTGTTTACGAAACTTATTCGGTCTATTCTAGTGGCAGTTCTGTTTTAGGGCAACTCGCGGAAAGTGATCGCCTAACAATGATAGAGACATGGTGCGAGAATGTTGATGATTTCTATCAAGAATATCTGAACTCTCTACCAAAGCCAGAAAATATCGATCCACTACCAGAATCACCAAATTGGTCAGAATTTTCAGTTCGGGCTGCTGATTCTGATTTGTTTGCCATTGTAGAAGATTCTGGGAATCAAATATCTTTGAATATTTTAAATCTCATCATTGGGATAACGAATAATCCGGGACTCCAGAATGACCCAAACACCCTAATAGAAAATGGAAGGTTGCAGAAACGATTACAAATGCTAATTAATACAATTGATAATGATTTATCCGTTGCTATTTCGCAATTTAATGTAATTCTGAAAGAAACGTTAAACGCGAATTGGATTCTATGAATTACGCTAGAGAAACAGACTTAATGAACTGGTTAGGAGAAGGCGAAATCATCGCGCTTACGAATCCCGACGATCCGAATGCCAATGCAATTAATCAAGCCTCTCTTAATGAGGCTTTAACCTTTGCAACCAACCAAATCAACACTCATATTTACAGGCATTATTCATATCTTTTACCTTTTGATGATGTCATTAACCCTATTCCCTCAATTTTAGTAGAATGCGCTAAAAACTTGGCTCGATATCATCTGGATCGCCGGGATGATTTTCGCGAGGGATTGCAGGTAGATTTTGACCATTGGATAGCTTGGCTAAAGGATATTGAGTCAGGGGAGAGGATTTTACCCGTTCCCCAACCATCAAAAATCAAGGTATTCTACACCCCTGACGTATTTTCCGAAAACAAATTGAAAAGTTTTTGACACTGCGAATTATTTCGCACTTACCAATTGAATTTAATTGACTCATACTGAAAAAAGAGTTTTTAAATCATTAATGAAAACTTGGATTGCTGAAATCGCCTATAGAACTTTATTTTTCTTAATTAGAGAAGATAAACCAACGGCTAAACTTATCAAAGAAATGGCGGCGGCATTAGTCGCCATTTTAGCCACCCTTTGCATTGTCAGTATTTTGTTATTCTTCGTTAATTTATGATTGAAGAAATTGAAAATGCCATTGTGCAAAGATTGACTAATGAATTAAAAGTAGATAATGTTCGTGTAGTTTCCTTTGCTGATAGCATTGAAAGTTACAACAAACATAAAGGAGAAAAATTAATAATTGTTGGCTTTGCTGCTGCTAAATCTGACCCTCCGGCAAGCAAAATCATGCACGGAGTGACAATTCAAGATGAGAAGCTCGAATTCGATTTAATTTTCCGCCTGAAAAATCTGCGAACCCATCAACCTGCTTATAATATAGCGAACAAAATTCGCAATGCTCTAACTAAGTTTGCTCCTCTTCAAGAACGCAGAGAATGGCTTTATCAAACTGATTTTAGATTCCAAGATTTAGATGGGAATCGAGTCTGGAACTATACTCAAACGTTTTCTATTGAATTACCTTATCAACAATACAGGAGTTGATCATTTATGTTTTCTGGTGCCGGTGGATTATTTTTTGAAACACAAAATCTCTCTCTCCAAGGGATTGTCGATCTGTTGATTGCTGCTGAACTTTATAAGTTTTCTTATGATATTTCGATTGATTCCAAAAAAGCCATGAGTTGGCGCAATGGTGAATTGGTAACGGCGGCGGCGACAAAAGGTAAGCGGGAAAGCGAATTTACGGTTTCTTCTCAATACATGGATTGGGCGCACTTGCAGTTTTATTTAGATGAACTTGCGGCGGTTTCTAGTAATGTCATGCTGCCATTTCTGGAAACTGTTTTTGTCCCAGCTATTACACCTTTTGAGCATACCGATACGCGGCTCAATGCGACAAATGCTCCCAATGTCAAGATTTACTTAAATGAGTCTCCTTCGGTCATTCTCGTACCGGGTTGGCTGACGCAAGTGAATGCGATCCAAGTCGCCGATAAACGCAGTTTTGCGGTGGATGCCATCACTCAGAAAATTACTTTCTCGTCCGATCTCGCAGGTGCAACGGTCAGTTACTCGATCGGACGCGAGGCGGCTTCGGTGGAAAGTATGGGCTACGAAACGAACCCAATTTCTTTTGGGCGGATGAGTTTTTGGGGGATTGGCTATTTCTCCAATAAGACCGATGAAGATCTGCTCATTGGATTCCCCAACCTGTCTCGGACTTCTGTGGCTTCTCTGAAGGCTGAGGATGGGGTGGTGGAATATGAAACGAAATTTGAAGCCACGCCACCATCGGGTAAGTCGAAATCCTACCAGATATTTAAACTCTCAACGGTGGAATGGGCATAGATGAAATCTAAGTTTGTCGCGATCGAATTTGATACGGTGGATTTTCCGGGTGCAGATGGGAATATCCACACGATTCGGCAAGCGCCTCTTTCTCAGCGCGAGAAACTTCGGGACAGGCTCAATGCGCTTTACAAATTGGTTCAAGATTCCGAAGACGAACAGTTAACGATTGTTGATTTTTACGATTCTAATGAATATTTCCGCTTTCTCTGTAATCGATGTTTGGAGTTAGCGGGAATCGCTTTGGATTGGGTTAATCCCAATATGCTACTCTATTTTCTTTTTCCTCATAAGGAAGAAGAAAAATTCATTCCGGGTCATTTAGTGAGCTTGAATTTTCCTCCATCTAAAAAAACGGGAGATGGGTCAAGTTACGAGGAAGTTTTAGCTGTTTTATGGGCGGTAACGGGGGAACTAGAAAAGGCTTTGGAGTTGGCTCAATCTCATCCTGCCAATGAACTGCTAGAAATTCTTAATGCTCGCAATGAACTACAGAAAAAATCTACTCCTGAAGGTGCTAAAAAAGCGATGATTGAAACAGGACAGAATCGCGCTTTGGAGAAGATTCAAGAGATGAGAAAGCAGAAAGGGATTGATTGAAAATGGCAATGCAAGCAAGCATCAATTTTAGCGCAACTGGAGTCTCGGCAATTGTTGGAGATATCCGACAGCTAATTTCTGGAATTCACAATATTCCCAGCCCAACCATTAACACAAATGGAGTAATTGCTCTAGCTCAATCCCTCAATCTTAGTTATACAGAAGCACAGCGATTTGCTCAAAAATTAGGTCTTAGTGAAGATAAGATTAATAAAGCTGTTCAGCGCATTAAAGAACTCAATTCTGTTAACGCTACTAGCGCTCAAAAATTTGCAATTTTATCTCAAGAATTAGGAGTTACAGCCGAACAATTTAAAGAACTAGAGAGAGCCGCAGCACAAGCCCAAAATACAGGAGAGGAAGGAAATAAAGGATGGTTTTCTAGTCTGGGAGATTTTGCCAACAATTTTAATGAAATCCTCGGTTTTGTATCAACACTCAAAGATACGCTAACCCCTGCTTACGATTTATTAATTGGTGCTAACGAAGAACTCAACCAACAATTACTCGCATCTCAAGCCAATATCGCCTCATCTACCCGAATCTTTCGAGATGGCTTGGAAATTACCGATCCACTGGAGAAAGTTCAAGCAACAGAAGGAAAGCTGCGATCGTCGCTCAAAGAATTAGCAAAACTCACCCAAGATATTAGCGGTGTTACCGATGCAGACACTAATAATATTTTCTCCACAATCCTACAAGATATTGGTGAGTTAAATGGGCAGTCAAAGGTTTTCACCGATTCTTTAGATTCTGGTACGCAATTGGCGGCTGGATTCACTGCGACACTTGGTACACTAGGCATTCCGTTAGACGAAGCTAATCAAGAAATCGGCTCGATCTTAACGGGTCAAATTACCAGCGATTCATTACTTGCAACCGCATTAAAAATTAGCGGTAAACAGGTTGCAGAATGGAAAGCTCAAGGGATTTTAGTTGACGAACTCAATAAAAAATTCGAGGTATTTGTTGAGGCGAATGCGCTCGCTTCTCGGTCAATTACTGGGATTTCGAGTAATATTCAAACCATCTTTGAGGACATTGCAAGGCAAGCAGGTGAACCTCTCCTAGAACCGATTATTAATGGCTTGGCTCAATTAGAAGGATTTTTGAATGCGAACAAGGATAAAATTCTAAGTTTTTCTGAAGGTGCAATTCAAAAGTTTTTAGTTCTCGCCAAAAATATAACTGATGAAATATTAAAACTTTTTGACGGCTTTTGGTCTCTCGAACCCTCTTTAAATAACATATTAGAAGCTGGAAAAACTGGAACGACATTGTTAATTGATAACCTTCACTCTGCAACGATAGCAGTGGTTGCAATTACCAGAGCATTGTCGCCATTGCTGCATTTGGTAACGGGATTAGTTAACCTTGGGGTTAAATGGGTCAATACTTATCAAAACGTCATCCACAGAATTACAGGAGGATATAAAGCTGCAACAGAAGCAGTTCAAGCTTACAGTTCAACAACCGAACAAATGGGGATTCAAAATATCTCCATTCTCAAGAAAGTTAAAGCAGCGATTGAAGCACGTCAAAATGCCGAGAAAAACGGTTTAGAACTGACCGAACAACAGATTCGGAAAGAAAAAGCAGCCAGATTATTATTAAATGGTCAGATCGAGGCACTTAAAGAACAGAAAAAAGAGCTTCAAGGGGCTACCGTTGTAGGAAAAGAAAATAAGGAAGAATTACAACGAAATATTGGCGCATTAGAAAATCAAATTAAACTCTTAGAAGAGCAAAAAGAAGCCTTTGATAGCTCCTCTGGTTCTATCGAACTGCAATCGAAAGAACTGGAAGATTTAGGGAATTCTTATGAACAACTGGCAAGTAAAGCAGAAAACGCTAAGCGAGTTTTAGAACAAGGAGCAAATGGAAATTTAGAAGCAGCCACCGAAGCCGCCAAAGAACTCTTAGATGTAACCGAACAGCAACTCGAACTAGGACAGCGTAGCAGTGAACAAGCAATCGAACAATACGAAGCTATCGCCAGAAATACTCAACTCAGTTACGAGGAACAATTAGCAGCAGAAAAGGCGATTACCGAAGTCAAGGAACAGGAATTAGAAAATCGTGTTGAGGCGATGGATATTTCGGTTTCTGAAACAGAAGCTCTCATCGAAACAGGTCAACTCGATGAAATTGAAGGTGAAAAAGCAATTACCGAAATTAAGAAACAACAGTTAGAAATGCGCCTCGAAGCCGTGCGCGAAGCCCTCGCAAGGGAACAAGCATTAGGGCGCGGTGATGGTCAGCGTGCGCAAGAGTTAATATTAGAAGAAAGAGAATTACAAGCAGATTTAGCTAAGGAAGCTCAAGAAGGAGCAGAACGAATTGCAGATTTACAAAAAGAAGCTCTTGAAGAGCGATTAGATGAAGTACAACAAACCATCGAAGATGCAGAAGCAGAAAGGAATTTAGCACTCGCTAAAATGAAGCTAGAGGGTGCTTCTGAGACTGATATTGACCAAGCTCGATTAGAAGGGGTTCAAGAGCAAATTCAATCTGAAATCGAATTAGAAGAAAAGCGAATTCGAGAACTCAAAAAATTAAAAGCGGCTTCCCCAGAACAAGCCGAAGAAAACGAAAAAGAAATTCGTGAGGCTAAGCGTAAAACTGTCGAACTTGAAACTGAATTAATCGAAAATCGAATCGCCCTAGAAGAAGCGGCTCGAGCTATTATTATCGAGGGAATTGAGCGCGAAACCGACCTCAAAAACCAAGCCTTAGCCGATGAATCTGCACACCAAGAACTCGCATTAAGCAAACTGAAATTGCATGGTGAAGAAACCCTTGTTATTGAACAAGAACGGCTAAAAAATACAAAAGACCGCCTTGAACAAGAACTTGCCTTAGAGCAAGATAAAGCTGAAAAACTAGCCAAATTAGAGTTTACTTCACCCGAACAAGCCGAAGAAAACGAAAAAGCGATTCGTGAAGCTAAGCGTAAAACTGTTGAACTTCAAGCTGAATTAATCGATAATCAAATCGCCCTAGAAGAAGCGGCTCGAGCTATTATTATCGAGGGAATTGAGCGTGAAATTGACCTCAAAAACCAAGCCTTAGCCGATGAATCTGCACGCCAAGAACTCGCATTAAACAAACTGAAATTGTATGGTGAAAACACCCTCGTTATTGAACGAGAACGGCTAAAAAATACAAAAGACCGCCTCGAACAAGAACTTGCCTTAGAGCAAGATAAAGCCGAAAAACTAGCCAAATTAAAGTTTACTTCACCCGAACAAGCCGAAGCAAATGAGAAAGCAATTCGTGAAGCCAAACGCAAAACAACCGAACTAGAAGCCGAACTGGTTAATAATCGAATCGCACGAGAAGAAAATGCGAGAAATGTTATTCTTGAAGGCTTCAAAAAGCAAGTTCAGGAGCAGATCGCAGCGAATGACCTCTTAAACCAATCTTATCAGCGCCAGAAATCGTTACTCGAAAGTAAATCATCTTTATTCAAAGCACAATCTCAGCTTACTCAAACTCAAACTCAAATTGAGATCGACAATCTTAACCGAGCTATTCAAATTCAGAAAGAATTAGCATCAGGAGAGATTGAAAATGCTGAGTTAGAAAAAGCATTAAAGCAAGAATTGTCATCGCTAGGCATTAAAAGAGGTGCTGAAGAACTAAAACTTATCGAACAACGACAGGAAGAAGAAAGACGACTTTTTAAAGAGAAACAGGCTCAGAATGCAGCCGAATACGAGCAGAAGCAGCAGAATTTAGAGATTGAAGTCCTGCAAAATGCACTTCAGCAGCAGCGCTTAATTTTGCAAGCAGAAGAAGCTCAATTACAAGCAGAATTAAGTAAACTTAAAGCAGAACAAGCCTTGCAAGAAGCATTGGCGCAAAAGGATGAAGAAGCAATTACTCTGGCACAAAAACAGTTAGATATTGCTAGTCGTGAGATTGAACTTAGTGCTAAAAAACTTGAGAATGCTCGGGCTGAAAATGCAGCACAGGATGAGATTTTGACCAGAAAACAGCAACAGTTAGAAACAGAACGAAAAGCCGCTTTAGAGAAAGAACAAGCCGATAAGCGAGCATTACTGAATGCTCAAAACTTAGAGCAGGTTAAAGCCGGAGGGAAATCGACATCGACAAGAAATAATTTCAACAATCGCAGGACATCGACAACACGGACAAAAAATACCAGCCCTATTGTTGTAGATTCACAAGGCAATATTAGTAATATTCCTTCTCGAAATTTAGATACTTCCTTGATTCAAGGTGATATTTTCCCTCAGATTCAAGCTCAACTCAGCCAAGATTTTACTGATAAAAATATTGTTGGTAAATTAGACGAATTAGGTGGTAAGTTTGATAAACTATCAGGAGTAATGGCAAATCAATCTATCAATGTCAATCAAAACATTCACAATGTAACGCGAACGGGATCTAGTTCTGGGCGTACTGCTATTAATAGTGTAAATTTATAATATGGTACAATTCAACTTTAATCGTTTAAATTTCCAACAAGCCATTAATTTTTTTAGGCAAAAACAAAACATCCCCACCGAACGATGGGATGATTTATGGCAAGAGGAACATGATATGGCTTTTACCGTTGCTGGTGCGATGAGAGCCGACTTATTAAACGACCTCAGACAATCTGTAGATCGGGCTATTTCCGAAGGTATAACTCGCCGCGAATTTGCCCAGCAATTTGATGGAATTGTTGCACGCCACGGTTGGGCTTTTCGAGGTGAGCGGAATTGGCGACTTAATACAATTTATTCGACAAACTTGAGGACGGCTTACGCGGCGGGCAGATATGAACAAATGCGCGATCCAGATGTCTTACAGGCTCGTCCCTATTGGCAATGGATTCATAGCGATGCGCGGTTTCCTCGTCCTCTTCATAAAGCTCTGCATCGTCGTGTATTCAGGGCTGATGACCCATTTTGGGCTACAATGGCACCGCCTTGCGGGTTCGGCTGTAATTGTTACGTTGTTACCCTTTCTCAAAGAGATATCGATCGTGAAAATTTGGAGGTAGAAAATGCCCCTGCTGTTGGCTCGATTCTTGAAGCAAAAGATGAGCTTAATCGAGCCATTGCTGCTTCTGTAGAACCCGATCCGGGTTGGGGTTATATGATGGGGCAAACGCGCCCGGAACAGCGTCAGGAAATCTTACAAACTATTATTCGTAGATTATCTCCAGAACTCACTAATCAGCTACGGGAGAATTTACGGGATATCCTACCAATTACTAATGCTCAAGCCTTGGTTGGTGTTATTGTCTCAGAGATGAAAAGACAGAGTAAAGAGGAGTCTGAAAGTAATCTTCAATTGGTTATTGAGAGAGTTCAAAATAATCCCACTAGAGCAATGATTATCAACGCAGTACAGGAGCTATGAGCGTTAATATCCAAGTTGATACGAGAGACGTTATTAGAGTTCTCAATCGAGCCGCCCGCCGCGTCTCAAATTTGCGTCCTTTGTTTTCCCAAGTAGGGGAATATGTTGTTAGAAAAACTCAACTTAAGTTTGATGATGAGCAAGACCATCGGGGTAGACCGTGGGCTGCTCTTTCGCGTTTTACGATCGCCAGTAAGCAACGACGACGTAAGCGCTCTAAGATTTTGCAACAGGATGGAGATTTGCGGCGATCTATTGTCTACCGTTCCAGCAATCGTGAGGTTGAGATAGGGAGCAATCGTGTTTATGCTGCCATTCATCAGTTTGGTGGTCGGGCTGGTCGCGGTCAGTCTGTCACGATTGAAGCTCGTGAGTATTTGGGGGTAAATAGTGAGGATGAGGGAGCGATTCAGGAGATGTCAGAGGATTATATTGATGTTCAGAGGCGATGACAGATGGTTTTAGATCCAAAACCATGTGGCGTAAAGTCAAATTAGATCCAAAACCATGTGGCGTAAAGTCAAATTAGATCCAAAACCATGTGGCGCGCTACAT